>NZ_LPXN01000095.1 GCF_001618175.1 Oceanibaculum pacificum
GCCCGGCGTTTGCTTTTGAAGGCTGTCAGGAGCGCGTGGCCAGGGCGGCCAGAAGGGTGCGCGCGGTTTCCGTCGAGGAAGCCGGGTTCTGCCCGGTGATCAGGCGTCCGTCGGTGACGGTGTGAACGCCCCAATCCTTGACCTTCGAGAAGATGGCGCCCTGGTCGACCAGTTCGTTCTCGACCAGGAACGGCACCACCTGGGCGAGGCCGACGCCTTCTTCCTCGCTATTCGTGAAGCCCGTGACGCGCCGGCCCTGGACGAAGGGCGTGCCGTCGGGATTCTTGACCCGGTGCAGGACACCCGGCGCGTGACAGACAAAAGCGATGGTCTTGCCGGCCGCCCAGAAGGCCTCGATCAGGGCGATGGAGGCCGGATGCTCGGCTAAATCCCACATCGGGCCGTGGCCGCCGGGGTAGAAGACCGTGTCGAAATCCCTCTGGTCGATGCTGTCCAGCCGCACCGTATCGGCGAGCTGCGCGTTCGCCGCCGGGTCGGCGACGAAGCGCCGCGTCGCATCCGTCTGGAAACCGGGCTCGTCGCTCTTGGGGTCGAGCGGCGGCCGACCGCCCAAGGGCGAGGCCAGCGTGATCTCGGCGCCCGCATCCTTGAAGACATAGTAGGGGGCGGCCAGCTCCTCCAGCCAGAAACCCGTCTTCCTGCCGGTATCGCCCAGCGTGTCGTGCGAGGTGAGAACGATGAGAACCTTCATGGGTTTAACTCCTTTAAAAGCTGCCGGGCTCCCGTGGCCCCGCTGATGAAAGGAATATGGCGGGCCTACAGATATTTAAAAAATTTACTTCTAGAACATCAGATATTCAGGTTATCAATATATTATGAAGTATGACCTGAACCTGTTTCCGGCCTTCATGGCGCTGATGGAGGAGCGCAACGTGACGCGCGCGGCCGACCGGTTGGGAATTACCCAGCCGGCGCTGTCGAACGCGCTGAACCGTCTTCGCGAGACGTTTCGCGATCCGCTCTTCATCCGGCAGAGATACGGCATCGCGCCGACGGAATTCGCGGAGGGCATCGCCCCCACAATCGCTGCCGCCTTGCAGCAGTTCGACGATCTGGTCCTGCCGCAGCAGGAGTTCCGGCCCGAGCAGGCGGACCGCCTGTTCACGATTGCGCCGAACAGCTATGTCGAGCTCGTTCTGATGCCGCTTCTGGTGGCCCGGATTCGCGAGCAGGCGCCGGGCATACGCTTGCGGATGACCCCGTTCGGCAGCGATCTGACCGAGGCGGGCGTGATGTCCGGCATGACCGCGCTGGCGCTCGGCCGCATGGTCGATCCGCCGGACAATGTCGTTGTGCAGCATTTGATGGACGAAGGCCTGGCCTGCGTGGTGCGCGCCGACCATCCGGATATCCGGGACAGCATCGACCGCGCGCAGTATGAACGCCTGAAGCACGTGAACGTGCTGCCGCCGGGCCGGTTGCGCGCCGGCCTGTTCCAGGCGCTGGACCGGCAGGGGATACGGCGCGAGGTGGCTGTGTCGGTAACCCATTTCCTGGCCGTGCCGGAGATGATCGCCGTCACCGATTATTGCGCCACGCTGCCGCGCCTGATCTGCCACGGGCTGCGGCGCGACCCGCGTTTCAAGGTTCTGCCGGCGCCCGTCGATCTCGGCACCTTCCCGGTCGAGATGGCCTGGCATGTGCGGTATCGTCAGGATGCCGCGCATCGCTGGCTTCGATCCGTCGTCGCGGATATCGGGAAGGAGCTTCTACAGCGGAGCCTCGAACCATGACAGAAACGATCAACAAGGATTGATGCCATGCCGACCTTCAAGATCGCAATCGTCGGGTTCGGGGGCGTGGGACGCGCCACGGCTGGCCTGCTGCTGTCCCGGCGCGCGCGCTATCGCCAGATCTACGGCGCGGATGTTCGTCTGGTCGCGGTCTGCGGATCGCGGGCCGGGGTTGCGGATGCCGGCGGGCTGGAGTCAGACCGTCTGACCGCGCTGGAGGCGGGGTTGTCGGGAGCGGGCTTTGTGGAGGCAAGCGGCGCGGATATCCTGATCGAAGCGGGGCCGAGCGACTTCCGCACCGGCGGGCCGGGGCTTGCCTATATCCAGTCATCCCTGTCGCGCGGCTGCGACACCATCGTCATCTCGAAGGGTGCGCTGGTTCATAGCGGTCGCCAATTGCGCGCCACCGCGCAGCAGTCGGGCGCGATCCTGAAGCTCAGCGGTGCCGCCGCCGCCGCCCTGCCGACGCTCGACCTTATCGATCACAGCCTGAAGGGCGCCGGGGTGATCAGCCTTGAGGGCAGTCTGAACGCGACGGCGAACTACCTGCTCGACGCCATGACGGCGAAGGGGCTCGGCTTCGACGCGGCGCTGCGGGAGGCGCAGGCCGGGGGCTTCGCCGAAGCCGATCCGCGCAACGATACGGAAGGCTGGGATACCGCCTGCAAGCTGTTGCTGATCGCCAATTTCGGCCTCGGCACCGATATGACGATGGATGATCTGACCGTCGAGGGCCTGCATTCTGTCACGCCCGACCGTATTGAGGCCTGGCGCGCGGAAGGCGTCGTGCCGAAGCTTATCGGCAGCCTTACCCGCGAAAATGGCGGATTCCGCGCCAGCGTCGGCATCAGGACCTATCCGCTCACCGATCCCTTCGCGCAGGTGCGGGGAAAGGCCAAGGCGATCCGCATCACCACCGATGCGATGGGGGAGACGATGGCGATCGCCCACGGGGCGGAGCCTCTGGCCACGGCGGCCGCCGCGCTTAAGGATCTCGAACATATCCTCGCTGTCAGGACGGCCTGAGCGGTAGTTCGGCCGGGTGGTCAGCCGAACATGTCCAGCGTCAGCCCGGCGTACCAGCCGGCCGAGTCTTCGTAATTGGCGCGGCGCGTCGCGGCGCTGTCCTCCAGGGTGGAGATGTCGCTGGCGACCTGCTCGATCTTGTCCGGCCCCGGCCGATACGCGCCGCCGACGAAGACGCTGTCGTTGGCGGCGATGAGGCTCCAGCACCGGTTCAGATAGGCGGCCTCACCGTCGGTCCCGCCCAACAGCTCGTGACCGATGATGGCGGCCACTCTTTGCGCCTGGCTATTGGCGGCGAAAGCGGATTTCGGCATGTCGCCGGCGATGGCCGCATCGCCCAGCACGAATACCGCCGGGTCGGCCCGTGACTGCATGGTGAGCGGGTCTATCGGGCAATAGAGGTGGTCCCCCGCCAGCCCGGCCTCGATGGCGATGCGTCCGGCGGTCTGGCGCGGGATGACATTGACGAGATCGGCGTTCCGATAGGTCTCGAACCCGGTTTCGACCGTCATGGAGGACGGATCGACAGTCTGGATACCGGCATGGATGGCCGGCGGCATCCATTCGATCATGCCGGGATAATGCTTCTCCCAGCCTTGCTGGAACAAGGGCTGCTTGGAGAATCTGTCCTTCGGATCGAGAATCACGATGCGGGCCCGGCTGCGCCCGGTCGCTGTCAGCGCATGCGCCATCATCGATACCCGCTCATAGGGGCCAGGCGGGCAGCGATACGGATCCGGCGGGGCGATCACCAGGATCAGGCCGCCATCCGGCACCGCGTCGAGCTGGCGCTTCAGAATCTCGGTCTGGCGGCCGGCCTTCCAGGCATGCGGCATTCGTTCCTCGGCCTCGCGCGACCAGCCGGGCACCGAGCCATAGTCGAGGTCGATCCCCGGCGACAGCACCAGCCGGTCATAGGAAAGCACGCTGCCGCCGGCGAGGGTCACCCGCCGCTGCGCCAAATCGACGGCGCGCGCGGCGTCCCTGGCCAATGTCACGCCCGGCAGCTTCGCAATCGCCCCATAATCATGGCGCAGAACGTCCAGCGGCTGGAATCCGCCTAGAAACAGGTTGGAATAGAAGCAGGAGGTATAGGTGGCCTGCGGCTCGACCAAAATGATGTCCAGCGCATCGTTGCCCCGCTCGACCAGCCGCCGCAGCACCGACGCCCCGCCGGCGCCGCCGCCGACGATCACCACCTTCGGCCTAGCCTGCCCGATGGCGGGCATCGGCAAGCCGCCCGCAGCGGCGGAGAGGCCGGCGGCCCCGGCGAGGAAGTGCCTGCGCGTCAACATGGAAACCTCCCTTATCTGCGGATGGCGGGCGTTTCGATGGCGACGCCCTGCGCGCGCTTCGCCAGATACAGCTCCAGGGCGAGATAGTCGGGCGAGCCGTAGTCGAACTGCACGGCCCGCACCCCGAACGAGCAGGATCGCAGCCGGCGCTGCAGGGAGCCGAGCGATTGCCATTCCAGGCGGTAGGCCGGATAGCCGTTGCCAAGCCCATGGCTGATCGTGTCGCCGCGCAGCGACCGTCCGGCATTGTCGTCGTGGCACTGGGCGCAGGATAGGTTTAACTGGCCTTGCCGGCGATGGAAGAACGCTTCGCCGGCCGCGTAGAACGGCGCCGCCGCGCCGCCTGTCTCGACGTCCATCGGCAGACCGAGCGATTGCCGGGCGACATAGGCGGTCAGGCCCAGCAGCGGATCGGACTCATAAGGGTACGGCTCGGCTTTCTGATGCCGGGTCCGGCAGAGATTGATCCGATCTTCCAGGTTAAGCAGCGCGCCGCTTGTCGCATCGACGGCCGGGTAGCGCGTCGCGATGCCCCGCATGCTTGTCGTCGCGTCGCCATGGCAGGAGGCGCAGCTCGCGCCGGTCGCCCCTTGCGGGCTCTGCCACAGGCGCGCGCCCTCATCGACCCACAGCATGCCGGGATTGGCCGCCTCATCCGCCTGCCGGGCCTGCAAATCCTCGCTGAGGAAACCGGTGCCGGAAGGCAGTGGATCGGCATGTGTGGGCAGGGGCGTGATCAGGGGCGTGATCAGGGAGGCGATCATAACCATCAAAGCGAGGGCGCGACCGCGACTCATCCCGTGACCGTCAGGCTCTTGCGGACCGTGACGACCTCGCCGCGATCATCCTCCCAGGTGAACACCAGCTCGCCGGTTCGGGTGGCCACCGTGCTGAAGGCGATGAAAGGATTGGCGGCGACTCCCTGGGTCAAATCCATGCGGAACACCTCCTCGCCATCATAGGCGACGGAGAAGCGCCGCACGATATGCCGGGGAATCGGCTGCCCGCGCGAATCCACGCGGTAGCCGGTTTCCATCGGGTGCCGGATCAGGGCCTTGATTTCCAGTATCTCGCCCTGCCGGGCTTCGGCGGGCATCGAGACCCGTGCCGGGGGAAGCGCCATGGGTCTTCTCCTATCCGCCGTCGATGCAGGCGGCGATGGTGACGATCACCGTCTTGCTGTCCCGCCAGAATGAGCCGTCGCTCATCTCCACGAGGGCCGTGACCTGTTGCGAGGCGCCCAGGCGAATATTCGTCGAGACTTTCGCCACGCCGGCGCGTGGGCCGAGATGCCAGGTCAGCAGATGCGCGATCGGATTTTGTTCCGAAAGAAGATGGACCGCTTTGACGTGATCGCCGGCGGTCATCGGGCTGTCGACGGAGACGGTGGTATAGACCGACAGCCCGTTCTCGGCGACCGACGGGATTGTCAGCGTCACCCGCCCGTCCTGGATCGCGGCCCCCTTGGTGAGGGCGGCCGCCGCCTCGTCGCGCATCTGCGGCGTCGCCTGTCCCAGGCGCGGCAGCAGGGCCATGCCACCGGCCAGACCGGCTCCGACGATGATCTGTCTGCGTGTCGGCATGGGTCAATCCGTCAGGGTTCTGAGATAGGCCACCATATCCTCGATCTCCTGGGCGTCGAGCGCCGGCCTGTCCCGGTATGCCGGGTCCACGTCGCGCAGGCCCTCGATGCGATAATAGGGCGGCATGATCGTGCGCGGGCTGATCCGGCTCTGATCGATCAGCCGCAACCTTATCTGTCCCGCGTCGAGCCTCGATCCGACGCCGGCCAGGGGCGGGCCAAGCTCGCCCTGGAACGGTTCGCCCGCGACCGGGGCCGAATGGCAGATCAGGCAATTGCCGCGCCGCCGGTCGAGCACAATGTCCCTTCCGCGCCTGGGATCGCCGCTCAGCCCGCCGAGTGGAGCGGGAACCGAATCGTTGCGCACAGTATAGGGCAACAACTCCGCCCCCGAAGCGTTCTGGCTGCCCAGCGCGGCAAGCAGCCAGAACGCACCGGAAAGAAGTTTGCCGCCCAGCCTCACGCCGCGCCCAGGTCGTGCTTCGTCAGCGGCAGGTCGCGGATGCGCTTGCCGGTGGCCGCGAAGATCGCGTTCAGCACCGCCGGCGCCGCCACCGCGATGGTCGGCTCGCCAACCCCGCCCCAGAAACCGCCGGAGGGCATGATGATGGTCTCGACCTCGGGCATCTCGGCGATCAGCATGACCTGGTAGCTGTCGAAATTCTGCTGCTCGATCCGGCCGTCCGCCACCGTGCACTCGCCATACAGCATCGCCGACAGGCCATAGACGAAGGAGCCTTCGACCTGGGCCTCGACCTGCTGCGGGTTCACCACGTACCCGCAATCGGTGGCCGCCACGATTCGGTGGATTTTCACCTGTCCGTTGGTCACCGATACCTCGGCGCAGGCCGCGGTATGGCTGCCGAAGGCAGTGCAGTGCGCCAGCCCCCGGAAGATACCGTCGGCTGCCGGCTTGCCCCATCCGGCCCTCTCGGCGACGGCGCGCAGCACCGCCGCGTTCTTCGGATGGTTGCCCATCAGCTTCAGGCGAAACTCCAGCGGATCCTTGCCGGCGGCGTGCGCCAGCTCGTCCATGAAGCACTCGGTGTAGATGGTGTTCTGGTTGGCGTTGACGCCGCGCCAGAAGCCCGGCGGGACATGGGGGTTGCGCATCGCATGGTCGACCAGCAGGTTGGGAAAGCTGTAGCCGATGGAATGCTCGCCCTGCGGCAGGTAGCACTGGAAGGCGACCATGTCGGCGCCGTTGCTGAGGCGCTGTGGCATGACGCCGGCCAGGATCGACTGGCCGGCGATGCGGACGCGAAAGGCGGTCACGTCGCCATTTGCATCCAACCCGGCGGTCAGCTTTGCCTGGGTGATCGGGTGGTACATGCCATGCGTCATGTCCTCCTCGCGCGACCAGAGCAGCTTGACCGGCGTGCCGGGAAATTCCCGGGCGATCCCGACCGCCTGGCGGACGTAATCGTGGAAAGCGCCGCGCCGGCCGAAGCCGCCGCCGAGATGCAGCTTATGCACGTCGCATTGCTGCAGCGGCAGACCGGCCGCCTCGGCCGCGGCCGCCAGGGCCGCTTCGCCATTCTGGGTCGGGCACCAGACCTCGCAGCGATCCTCGGTCCAGACCGCCGTGGCGTTCATCGGCTCCATGGTCGCATGGTTCTGGTAGGGGTAGGAATACACCGCCTCGACAGTGCGCTCCGCCTTCGCGAGAGCGGCCTCGGCGTCGCCGTTGCTGTTGCCGACGAACGCCTGCTTGGCGGTCAGCCCTTCCTCGATGAAGGCGGCGATCGATGCGCTGGAGACCTTGGCGTGCTCGCCCTCGTCCCAGACGATGGGCAGGGCGTCGAGCGCGGTTTTCGCCTGCCACCAATGGTCGGCGACCACGGCCACTGCATTGTCGTCCACCCGCACGATCTTCTTCACGCCGGGCATCGAGGCGACGGCGGCCTCGTCGAAGGAGCGGAGCGTGCCGCCGAACACCGGGCACTGCCGGATCGCGGCGTTCAGCATGCCGGGAAGCTTCAGGTCAGCGCCGTAGACCTGTTTGCCGGTGACCTTCTCGGCGGTATCCAGCCGCTTCACGGACTGACCGACGATGCTCCAGTCCTTCGGGTCCTTCAACTGCACGCCGGTCGGAACCTCCAAGCGGGAGGCGGCCTCTGCAACCTTGCCGAAAGTCGTGCTGCGGCCCGATGCGGCATGGGTGATCACGCCCTTGCTGGCCCGGCACTGGCCCGGCGGCACGCCCCATTCCCTGGCGGCCGCCAGGATCAGCATTTCGCGGGCCGTGGCGCCGCCCATGCGCACATACTCATGGGATTCGCGGATGCCGCGACTGCCGCCCGTGGAATAGCTCTGCCAGACCCGGCCCCGTTCGAGGTTGGTCGCTGGCGTCGGGTACTCGGTGGTCACGTTCGCCCAGTCGCATTCCAGCTCCTCCGCGACCAGCTGGGCGAGGCCGGTAAGGCTGCCTTGCCCCATCTCAGAGCGGGCGATGCGGATGATTACCTGCTCGTCCGGCCGCACCACCACCCAGGCGTTGATCTCTTCCGGATAGCCGGCCTGGGCGTGCGCGCGCCCGGTCAGGAACGGAACCTGGAAACCCAGGGCAAGCCCCGCGGTCGCGCTGCCGATCATGAAGCCGCGCCGGGTCACATCGATTGTCATGGTCATCGTGCGCTCCCTCCTCACGCCTTTTCGTTGGCGGCCTGATGGATACCGGCACGGACGCGCCGGTAGGTGCCACAGCGGCAGATGTTGGTGATCTCGGCGTCGATGTCCGCGTCGCTCGGCTGCGGGTTGCGCTCCAGCAGCGCCGCCGCGGCCATGATCATCCCGGTCTGGCAATAGCCGCATTGCGGCACGTCCAGATCGACCCAGGCCTTCTGCAGCGGGTGGCTGCCATCCTCTGACAGGCCTTCGATGGTCACGATTCGGTCGGTCTCGGTGATCGCGTCGAGCGGGAAGACGCAGGAGCGCTGCGCCTCGCCATTCACGTGAACGGTGCAGGCGCCGCACAGGGCGACGCCGCAGCCATATTTGGCGCCGGTCAGCTCAAGATGCTCGCGAAGCACCCAGAGCAGCGGGGTCGATCCGTCGGCATCGACCTCGACGGTCTTTCCATTGACGTTGATCCTGGCCATGAACCACACCTCATCTCTTATAGAAGCTATAAGAACCTTTCTAAGGGAGAGGTGTCGTCAAACTTTGTCTCGCGCATTGCGCTTTGTCGCGGATCATCGCGAACCGCCCCCATGACACATTCTGATACAGATAGGCCCCGCAACCCAGCTTAGGATTGCGACGCCACCCGTGCCGGCGGACCCTGAATCGTTGCCACCGCCGGCGTGCCGGCGGCGGCCGGCATGGTCCCGGAAGCGGGGGCCTGCGGCAGGCGGATGGCGGCGCGGAATCCGCCGCCGGGACGGTTCTCCAGAACCACATCGCCGCCATGGCTGCGCGCGATGGTGCGCGCCACGGAAAGGCCGAGGCCGACGCCGCCGGTCTCCCGGCTGCGCGATTCCTCCAGGCGAAAGAAGGGGGCGAACACCCGCTCGAAATCGGCGGCGGGAATGCCGCTGCCATCGTCGTCGACCGCGATCTCGATATGCTCCTCGCTGACCGCCATCGCCACGCGCGCGCGTTCGCCATAGCGTATGGCGTTCTCGATCAGGTTGCGTATCGCCCGGCGCAGCGATGCCGGCCGGCAGCGATACGGTATCCGGTCGCTATCGGCGAACGTCACGTCCCAGTCGAGATCGGCGAGGTCGCTGCACAGGCTCTCGGTCAGCGCGGCGAGATCGACCAGCCGGGTTTCCTCGCCGCCGGCCTCCTCGCGGGCGAAGGCCAGCGTCGCCTCGGTCATTGCCTGCATCTCGTCGAGCGTGGCGAGAATCTTGTCGCGCATCTCAAGGTCGGTGATGAACTCGGCCCGCAGCCTCAGCGAGGTAATGGGCGTGCGCAAGTCATGGCCGATGGCGGCCAGCATGCCGGTGCGGTCATTGACGAAGCGGCGAAGCCGTTCCTGCATGCGGTTGAACGCCTCGGTCGTGCGGCGGATATCCTCGGGCCCGTCCTCCGGCAGCCGGGCCGACGCTTCGCCCCGGCCGAACGCCTCGGCCGCCTGGGCCAGGCGGTTCATCGGCCGGCCGATCCGCCGCGCGGCAAGGATCGCGATCAGCGACACCAGCGCGGCGGAAATCGCCAGGGACAGGGCCGACTGCGACATCCATACCGGCTTCTGGCTTTTCGCCATCGCCGCGTTCAGCCAGGTCCCGCCGTCAAGCTGGACGACAAGCCCGACCCCGAAGGCGTTATCCAGCCGCACAAAGCGCGCCGAACGATCGAGCGGCCATTCATTGTCCGACAGCGAATCCCAGCAGCTATCGGACTTGGCCGAGCATTCCTGCCGATCCGCCAGGGCGACGGCGATGGCCTCGGAGATCGGCTCCTTCTCCGGATCGCGGTCCTTCAGGCGGCGCCATGCCGATTGTTTCCAGGCCGTCACATCCTCGGGCATCCGGTCGGTAACCCAGAAACGGGAATAGATGGTGTCGACCGCTTTCAGCACGTCGGCATGGTAGGCCGGCGGCGTGGTCTCCAGCAGCCGGGCCGCCGAGGCGCTGCGGACCAGGAATTCTTCCTTCAGCGTGTCGCGCAGCGTCTGGCCATGCTCGTCGTAATAGACCAGGAAGCTGATGCCCTGCGACAGGATCAGGGCGACCAGCATGAACCCGACCAGCTGGCCGGCAAGGCTGCGATTCCAGATGCTGCGCTCCCAGAGCAGCCGCATCACAGCGTCACCTCCGCGGCGAAGCTGTAGCCGCCGCCCCAATGGGTCTTGATCAGCATGGGATTGCGGGGATCGGTCTCGATCTTCCGCCGCAGCCGGCTAACCTGATTGTCGATGCTGCGGTCATAGACGTCGGCGGCGCGGCCGACAGTGAGATCGAGCAGCTGGTCGCGCGTCAGCACGATGCCGGGATGATCGATCAGGACAGACAGCAGCCGGAATTCAGCGGTGCTCAGCGGCACGGCCACGCCGTCGCCGCTCAGCAGTTCCCGGCGCCCGACATCCAATGTCCAGCGGTCGAACTTGATCGTCTTGCTGCGCGGTCCCGCCTGGCGCGGCGGCAGGCTGTTGGCGCGGCGCAGCACCGCCTTGATGCGGGCCAGCAATTCCCGGGGATTGAAGGGTTTGGTGATGTAATCGTCGGCGCCCATTTCCAGGCCGACGATGCGGTCGGTATCCTCGGCGACCGCGGTTAGCAGGATGACGGGCAGGTTGGTGGTCGACCGCAGATCCCGGCACACCGACAGACCGTCCTCGCTGGGCATCATGATGTCGAGTACGACCAGGTCGAGGGCGCTGCGCTGCAAAAGCCGGCGCAAGGATGCGGCGCTGTCGGCGGTGCTGACACGATAGCCATGCTGGCCGAGATAGCGCGCGACCAATTCGCGGATATCGGCATGATCGTCGACGATGGCGATGTGCGGTGTCGGTTCCATGGGATTTGCCTTTATCGGTTCGATACCATGACACATGCTCCCGCAGCCCCGGAAATCCGCACCGCTCGATCGTCTTTTTTGCATCAAATTGTGTCAGCCGGCGCGCTTGCGACATTTCGCGATGATTCTCCGCCGGAGCGGACAAATTTCTGCGACAGCTCGCTGTCAGCCTCTCTGGGCTGCTAGCGCCGTCTACGGGCCTGTAGCGTCTTCTCCATCCCTGTGCGCCTCCCCGGTTGCGATAAATCACGCCAAACAGCGCATCATCACGAAGAAGCCAAAGAAGGATGAGTCCCGATGCCCTTTGACCGCGTTGCGGCGCTTGTCGTGACTGTCTTGGCGACGGCTGTTTCCCCGTCGGCATTTGCCCAGGACGCCGCCGAGGGCGAGCGGCAATTCCGGACCCGGTGCGCAAGCTGCCACAGCACGGAGGCGGGCCAGAACCGCGTCGGTCCGCATTTATCCGGCATTCTCGGCCGCACCGCCGGCGCGGTGGAAGGGGCGCGTTATTCCGCGGCGATGAAAAGCTCCGGCATCGTCTGGGACGCGCAGCAGATCGACGCCTATCTCGCGAACCCGCGCCAACTTGTCCCCGGCACCAGCATGCCGGTCGGCTTGCCGAACGCCGGCCAGCGCGCGCAGGTGATCGAGTATCTGCGCAGCTTGTCCGGCGGCAACGGGTAATTCGCCGAATGCCGCCATCGCCCTCGCGCGTTGCTCCCGTCGCCGAAACTTCTCCGACGCCCAGGGAGGCAACCCTATCGGTCTTCGATGCCGTAATGATCATGGTCGGGCTGGTCATCGGGATCGGTATCTTCCGAACCCCGTCCCTGGTGGCGGCGAGCGTCGACAGCGAGATCGCCTTCGTCGCCGTCTGGGTGGCGGGCGGCATCGTCACGCTGATCGGCGCGCTGTGCTATGCGGAGCTTTCGGCCGCGCAGCCGGATGCCGGCGGCGAATATCATTTCCTGTCGCGTGCCTATGGCAAGCCAACGGCCATGCTGTTCGGCTGGGCGCGCGGCTCGGTGATCCAGACCGGCGCCATCGCCGGCGTGGCCTTCGTGCTGGGCGATTACGCCGCGCAGATCCTTCCGCTCGGCCCTTACGGGCCGGCGCTTTACGCCGCCATCGCGATCATCGTCTTCACCGGCGTCAACGTCATCGGCACGGTCCAGGGCAAGAAGCTGCAGATGGCGATGACCTGCATCGAGGTCGGCGCCATCGCCGCCATCATCGCCTTTGGCCTGCTCGGCTCGCCGGATGCGCCGCCGGCGGCCCCGGCCATTCCCCAGGGCACCGCCGCGCTCGGCATGGCGATGATCTTCGTGCTGCTGACCTATGGCGGCTGGAACGAGGCGGCCTATCTGACCGGCGAATTGAAGGACGCCCCGCGCAATATCGCCAAGGTGCTGGTGCTGGGAACGGTGATCCTGGTCGCGCTCTATCTGCTGGCGAATATAGCGTTGCTGGCGATTCTGGGCCTCGACGGGCTGCGCAATTCGGACGCCGTCGCCGCCGACATGATGCACCGGGTCGCCGGGCCGGCCGGCGCCACGCTGGTCAGCATCGCTATCCTCGTCGCCGCCGTCTCGACGCTGAACGCCACGATCTTCACCGGCGCGCGCGTCTATTACGCGATGGCGCGCGACCTCACGCTGCTGCCCAGCGTCGGCGTCTGGAACGAGCGCGGCAAGACACCTGCCAACGGCCTTATCCTGCAGGCCATCGTGGCGCTGATCCTGGTGGCGATCGGCGCGGCGACGCGCGATGGCTTCAAGGCCATGGTCGATTATACCGCGCCGGTCTTCTGGGGCTTCCTGCTGCTCACCGGCATCGCGCTGTTCGTGCTGCGCATCCGTGAACCGGACCGCGTGTTGCCCTTCAAGGTGCCGTTCTATCCGTTGACGCCGATCCTGTTCTGCCTGACCTGCGCCTACATGCTGCATGCCAGCATCGCCTATACCGGCGTTGCGGCGCTGGTCGGCCTTGCCGTGCTTGTCGCCGGCGCGCCGTTGCTGCTGTTCCGTCGCAAGCCGCCGCCGGACGCCAAGATGGCCTCCACGGCGGCGATAGCCGATGTGTCCGATTGACGATCCTTTCCAACAGGAGATTCGCCATGAGAAGCTTTCGCACATTCACCCTGGCCTGCGCTGTTTCCGTGTTGGCCCTGAACGGCGCGCTGGCGCAGAGCGCCCCGGCGACCTCCGCCGCCCCCGCCGCTGCCGAGTACAGCCCGTCATCCGGCCAGGCCGGCAAGGATGTGGTGTGGGTGCCGACGCCGCAGGCGCTGGTCAACCGCATGCTCGACATGGCCAAGCTGACGAAGGAGGATTACCTGATCGACCTCGGCTCCGGCGACGGGCGCACGGTCATCACCGCCGCCAAGCGCGGCGTTCGGGCCCATGGCATCGAATATAATCCCGACATGGTGGCGCTGGCGCAGCGCGCCGCCAAGGCCGAGGGCGTCGCCGCGACCGCGACCTTCGAGCAGGCCGACATCTTCGAGACCGATTTCTCCGACGCCACGGTCGTCACGCTTTTCCTGCTGGATACGTTGAATGTGAAACTGCGCCCCACACTGCTGGACATGAAGCCCGGCACCCGGGTGGTCTCCAACACCTTCGACATGGATGACTGGCAACCCGACGAGCGGATTGACGCCGGCGGCGACTGTTCGTCCTGGTGCACGGCCTATAAATGGGTGATCCCGGCCAAGGTCGGCGGGGAGTGGCGTCTGGGCGACGGCAGCCTGACGCTCACCCAGACCTTCCAGATGCTTTCCGGCGCGTTGACCCGCAACGGCAAGTCGCTACCGATCAGCGACGCCAAGATGGATGGCGACCGCATCGCCTTCACCGCCGGCGGCCAGCGCTATTCGGGCCAGGTGACCCAGGCGGGCATGAGCGGGCGGGTCGAGGGCGGCGGCGCCTGGCGCGCAACGCGGTCAAACTGAGCCAATTGATGGATCAGGTGCCGCTCTCCAGCCGGAAGACCAGGGCCTGGGCCGTCCCGTCCGCCGCGCGGATGCGGAGGTCGCCGCCCGCCTGGCCTTCGGCCGCGAAGGTCTCTTCGCGCGCCACGGCATGGCGGATGCCGTCCGGCGTCGCGATGGCGAGATCGCCTTGGAGGCAATGGATCAGCGTAACGCCGACGCCGAGGGCCAGGGGGCTCTCGGCGTCGGTGAAAGCGGCTGTCGACACGGCGTAATCCAGCCCGTCGGCGACCATGACGTTGATCACCGACGCTGTGTCGCCGAGCAGGCGGCAATAGGCCGGCCAGCCGCCGGAGAAGCGGCATGGCCGATATTGCTCGACCCTGGCGGCGGGGGCATGCCCGCCGAATTCAAGCTGGAACGGTCCGCCGGCCAGAAGCGTGATGGTGCGGTCGTAGCCCTGATAGTCGGAGAAATCGCAGCTCTGCCGTATCTTGGTCGTCGACAGCCGCCAGAGCAGCGCCCCGGCCTCATGGCGGGCGATTATTTCCCGGCTGACATCGATGCCGTTGCCCCAGGGCACTTCCCGGCCCGTGGCGTCGAGGACGGAAAATTTCATCGCCATTGGGTCCGTGGTCATGCAGCGGCCGCCTTGTCCTTGAGCCGGAAAATGAAAGTCTCGCACAGGGCGATCAGGTGAGTTTGTCCTGCGTTCGGGTGTCGAAATCGCTGGAATCGTGGCGCTCGTGCAACTGGCTCGACGGATCGCCCGAGGTGCGATTCACCTTGCGGCCGCGCGTGACGGCGGGGCGCGCGAAAATCTGATCGGCCCAGCGGACGACGTTCGTATACTCCTGCACCGCGAGGAAGTCCGCCGCACCATACAGCCAGCCCTTCACGAGACCGCCATACCAGGGCCAGATCGCCATGTCGGCGATGGTGTATTGATCGCCCGCGATGAATTCATTGTCGGCCAGACGGCGGTTGAGCACGTCGAGCTGACGCTTCGCCTCCATGGCGTAGCGGTTGATCGGGTATTCGAACTTGACCGGCGCATAGGCGTAGAAATGGCCGAAGCCGCCGCCCAGGAAGGGCGCGGAGCCCATCTGCCAGAACAGCCATGACAGCGTCTCGGCCCGCGCCGCCGGCTCCGTCGGCAGGAACGCGCCGAATTTTTCGGCCAGATGCATCAGGATCGCGCCGGATTCGAACAGCCGGATCGGCGTCGGGCCGCTGCGGTCCAGCAGCGCGGGAATCTTCGAGTTCGGATTGATCTCGACAAAGCCTGAGCCGAACTGCTCGCCATCGCCGATCTTGATCAGCCAGGCGTCGTATTCCGCTTCCTTATGGCCGGCCGCCAGCAGCTCCTCGAACAGGATGGTCACCTTCTGCCCGTTCGGCGTGCCGAGCGAGTAGAGTTGGAAAGGGTGCTTGCCGACGGGAAGCGCATGCTCATGCGTGGCGCCGGCGATGGGCCGGTTGATATTGGCGAAGGCGCCGCCGCTCGCCTTGTCCCACGTCCAGACTTTGGGCGGAAGATAATCGGTATTGTCGGTCATAGAATCCTCTTCGGGTTTGGGTCAGGCGGCAGGCGGAAAATTCGACGGGAACAGCGCGCGCTTGGTGTCCTCGTCCGTGGTTCGCTTGAAGGGATGGTCCTTGCCCACCGCGCGCGCCCGGGACACCGCCGGCCGGGCGTCCACCGTCTCGAACAGGCGCTTCAGGTTCGGGAAGGGTGCTAGCGGGTCTTCGGCGCCCTTGCGCACCCGAGAGGCGCGGTCGAGCCAGCCCCAGGCGGAAATATCGGCGATCGTGTAGGTCTCGCCGACGATATAGGTCCGGCCCTCCAGATGGTCGTTGAGCACCTGATAGTGGCGCTCGGCCTCACGACGATAGCGGTTCACGGCGTATTCCAGGCCTTCCGGCGCAGCGAATTGAAAATGTACGGCCTGACCCGAGAACGGGCCGAGGCCGGAGGCGATAAACAACAGCCAGGAGAGCAATTCCGGCCGATCCTCGGGCACGCCAAGCAACGTGCCGGTCTTCTCGGCAAGATAGAGCAGGATGGCGGTCGAATCGAAGACCCGCATCTCCCGGCCCCCGGGGCCATCGGTGTCGACGATGGCCGGCACCTTGCCGTTGGGATTTATCGCTCGAAAGGACGGTGCGTGCTGCTCTCCCTTGCTGGTGTCAACGGGGATGGCCTCGTAAGGCATGCCTGCCTCTTCCAGAAACAGCGCGATCTTAGCCGGGTTCGGCGTCGGGTGGAAATAGAAGCGGATCATGAATCTCTCCGTTGGGCTTGGGGCGGATTGGCGATGTCGGAAGCGGGCCGGCGGGACGCCAGCAGAACGCCGACGACGATGATCGCGATCGCGGCGCATTCGACTCCGGACGGGATTTCGCCGAGAACGGGCACGGCGAGGAGCGAGGCGACGGCGGGCAGGAGCGCGATGATCGCCGTGGCGGCGGAGGAGCCGAGCAGCGAGACGGCGCGGTTGAAGGTGAAGATCGCGACGCCGCTCATCAGGACGCCTTGATAGACCGATTGCAGGGCGATTTCGCTTGCCGAGGCCTGGCTCAGGCGGCTGAGGCCCAGAAGGAGATAGGCGGGCAGGAAGATCGTGGCCGACCAGAAACAGATCAGCGCGGCGGATTCAATCGGCGTCAGCCCGCTCTTCCGGAAGAGCAGTGTGTAGACCGCCCACATCGCCGCGGCAGCGGCGAGCGCGCCAAGCCCCGCCGCGCTGGGCGGTCCATGGGCAGCGGCTCCCGCCAGTATCAGCAGGCACAGCCCGGCAAAGATGGCGGCATATCCGGCCCAGCGGTGCGGACCCTGGCGCTCTCCCAGGAAGGCCCAGGCGAAGATGCCGGCGAATAGCGGCATCAGGGTCGGCGCGATGGATGCGGCTTGCGCCGCCGAGGTCAGGCTTAGGCCCAGGGCGACGAGCAGCACGAAAGGCGTGCCCCAAAGCAGGGCGAACGCCAGGCCCTCGCGCCAGGCGGCGGGGGGAAGGGTGGCGCGCCGCCGAATCAGGACTGGGGCGAGCAGTATAGCGCCGATCCCGAAGCGCAGCGCCGTGATATCCCAGATGCGCAGCTCGCGCGTTACGCTGAAGCGTGTAATGACGAACCAGCCGGCGAATATGAGGACGGCGAGGGCCGCCCATAACAGGCCGGCGAAACGTTTGCGGGGACTGGCGAGCGCTGCGCCGGTGGAACCGGCCAGCTCCTGGTCGAGGCCCATGATGGACTTTCCTTCGGGCGCATGCGGGCGATTCGGGGGCTCGCCTTGCGTTTTAGTGCATTCGTTCTAAAATGCACGGCGCCGCGTTTGATGACAAGATGATTTCCTGGCGCGGACTAAAGGGAGCAGGGATGGCGAGGCCACGGGAATTTGACGAGGACGCCGTGCTTGATGCGGCGGTGCAATGCTTCTGGAGCCGCGGCTACGAGGCAACGTCGATCCGTGAGCTAATCGAGAAGACAGGGCTGACCGGCGCAAGCCTCTACAATGCGTTCGGGGACAAGAGCGCCTTTTATCAGCGTGCCCTGGACCATTATGTGGAAGGCAGCATCAGTGCGCGCATCCGGCGTTGCGAGGCGATGGGGCCTCGCGAATCGATCGAGGCGTTTTTCGCGGAGATCGTGAAGCGATCGCTGGATGACACGGAGCGCAAGGGCTGCATGCTGGTGAACGCCGCGCTGGATGTCGCCCCCCACGATCCGGCGTTTCAGAAGGTCGTCGCCGGCGTGCTGTCGAGCATCGAAGCGTTCTTTCTGCGCCGGATCAGCCAAGGCCAGGCGGATGGCACGGTCACCCTATCGCACAGGGCCGAGGATTTGGCGCGCCATTTGCTGGGCGTGCTGATGGGGGTTCGTGTGCTGGCGCGGGTGCGGCCGGACCGGGCGCTTCTGGAAGGGGCGGTGAAGCCCGCGCTCGCGCTCCTGGCCGCCGACCAGTAACTCTCCTTCCGGCGTGATCATCGAGGTCGCCGGGCCAGCCTCACCCTCATTCCGCCGTCATCAGCCGGTAGCCGACGCCGATCTCGTTCACGATCAGCTTCGGCTCGGCGGCATCGTCGCCCAGCTTCTGGCGCAGATGGCCGATATAGACGCGCAGATATTGCGTGTCGTGCAGATGCGCCGGTCCCCAGACCTCGCGCAGCAGATGGTCGTGCGTCAGCACCCGGCCGGCATGGATGACCAGCAGGCGCAACAGGTCGAATTCCTTGCGGCTCAGCTTCACCGGCGCGCCGGCCAGCGTGACCCGGTGGGCCGCCAGATCGACTTCCAGATCGCCGATCCTGTGCAGCGCCTGGGCGGCCCCTTCCTCGGCCGGGCGGCTGCGCAGCGCGGCGCGCAACCGGGCCATGAACTCGGCGATGCCGAAGGGCTTGGTCATATAATCATTGGCGCCGCTATCCAGCGCGGCCACCTTCTCCGCCTCCGCCGCGCGCACCGACAGCACGATGATCGGCACCGGCGACCAGTCGCGGATGCGCCTTACCACCTGCTGCCCGTCGAGGTCCGGCAGGCCCAGATCGAGCACCACCAGATCGGGCGTCCGGGTGGCGCAGAGATCGATGCCCTGCTTGCCGGTCGCCGCCTCGATCACCTCGAAACCGTTCGCCTCCAGGCTGATGCGCAGGAATTTCCGGATCTGCGGCTCGTCGTCGATGACGAGGATACGGGCGATGCCGCTCATGGGGTGTCTCCCGCCTCGGCCGGCGCGGCGGGGACGGCCGGGCAAGGCAGCGTCACGACAATCGACGCGCCGCCGTCCGGCCCGTCCTCGACCCGGATCGAGCCGCCATGCGCCGCGACGATGCCGCGGCAGATGGCGAGGCCGAGGCCGGTGCCCGCTTTCTCCCGGTCGCCGCCGCGAACCCGGTAGAACATGTCGAACACCGCGGCGCGGTCAGCCGGCGGAATGCCGGGGCCACGATCCGAGACGCGAAGCTCCACCATCCCGTCCGATGGCCGGGCGGCTATCGTTATCGGCGTGCCGGGCGGCGCGTATTTAGCGGCATTGTCGAGCAGATTGGCCATCACCTGTTCCAGCAGCACGGCATCGGCGTGAAGCAGCGGCAAATCCTCCGCCAGCTCGACGGAAAGCCGAAAGGCGGCCAGCGGTTTCTTCAGCCGCTGGCGCGCCCGGCCGATCACATCGCGCAGATCGATCCAATCGCGCTTCGGCGTCAAGGCCCCATAGCCGAGGCGCGTCATATCCAGCAGATTCTGCACGAAACGATTCAGCCGCTCGGCCTCGTCCTGGATGGTTTCCAGCAATTCCGCGCGCTGCGCCGGCGGGATGCGGTCGCCATAGCTTTGCAGGCTGCCGGCCGAACCGAGGATGGAGACCAGCGGCGTGCGCAGATCGTGCGAGATGGAGGAGAGCAGGGCGGCGCGCAGGCTCTCGGTCTCGGTCAGCAGCCGCTTCTCCTCGATGTCGCGGGCGAGATTGGTGCGCTCCACCGCCAAGGCCGCCTGATCGACGACGGCGGAGAGCAGCCGGCGCTGCGCCATCGTCAGCGGCCGGGTTCGATCCGCGAAGCAGACGCCGACCAGCCCGACCGGCCCGTTCGGCGTGTCCATCGGCAGGAACAGCCAGTCCGAGCCGGGCAGGGTTTCCGAGGCCCAGCCCGCCGGCTTGTCATGCTGCCAGGCCCATTCCGCCGCCGCCCAATTGGCGGTGGTCAGATGATCCTCCGGGGGAAAGCCGGCGGCGATCTCCAGCCCGCCGGCCTTCGCCTCCCTGGGCAGCAGGATCACCGCCTGGCATTGCAGCGTGTTGGCGACATGCGAGACCACGGCCCAGGCGACATCGTCGATTTCCGCGGCACTCGCCACCCGCCGGCTGAACTCGTACAGATTGGCGATGCGCCGCGCGGTCTGGCGCGTATGGTCGGCCCGCTCGCGCAGCCGACCGGCGAGATTGCCGGTCAGCGTGGCGATCACCAGAAAGAAGAAGATCGTCAGCAGATCCTCGGTCTGATGGACCGCGAATGTGTGATAGGGGACGGTGAAGAAGAAATTATAGGCGAAGAAGCTGAGCAGGCTGGCGAGGATCGACGGCCAGAGCCCCAGCCGGATCGCCACCACCAGCACGCCGGTCAGGAAGATCAGCGACAGGTTCGGCACATCGAGGAAGAAGTCGGCCACGAAGGCAAGCGCGGTGGACAGCGCCACCGCGCCGGCCACCAGCAGCCCGTCGCGCAGGCTTATCGGGCGCTGAGTCTCGTCCGCGCGGATTGTCGGCGGGCTCGGTGCCTCCATGCTGTCCGCCGCAACGATGGTGACGTCGTAATGCCCCGCGCGGCGCGCCAGCCGCTCCGTGATCGAGGCGCGCAGCCGGGGCAGCAGGTGGGGGAGCCGGCGAGCGCGCGGCCGGCCGACCATCAGCCTCGTGACGTTGCGGCCGGCGGCGTAATCCAGAATCTCGTCGACCGTGTCGGCGGCCGAGGGCAGCGTCACCGCCTCGCCGCCAAGCTGCTCGGCGAGCTGCAGGGCCGCCGCCGCCTGGTCACGGCCCCGTTCGCTGGCCGATTCGGCGCGCAGCACATGCAGGGCGATCCAGGGCATGCGCTGGCGGTCGGCGGCGCGCTTGGCGGCGCGCACCAGCGATTCCGCCCCCGGCCCGTCGCCGACGCAGGCCAGCAGCCGGTCGCTGGCCGGCCAGGGGCCGGGGATCGCATGGGCGCGCATATAGCTGATCATCTGCGAATCGACGCGCTCCGCCGCCGCCCGCAGCGCCAGCTCGCGCAGCGCGGTCAGGTTGCCCCGGCTGAAGAAATGGTTCACCGCCCGGTGCGCCTGGTCGCGCAGATAGACCTTGCCGGCGCGCAGCCGCTGGATCAGCTCATCCGGCGGCAGGTCGATCAGCTCGATCTCGTCGGCCAGTTCCAGCACGCTGTCGGGCAGCGTCTCGCGCACCCGGATGCGGGTGATGCGGGCGACGATGTCGTTCAGGCTTTCCAGATGCTGCACGTTCAGCGTGGTCATCACGTCGATGCCGGCATCCAGCAGTTCCTCGACATCCTGGAAGCGCTTCTCGTGCCGGCTGCCGGGCACGTTGGTGTGCGCCAGCTCGTCCACCAGCACCAATGCCGGGCGGCGCGCCAGCACGGCGTCGAGGTCGAGTTCGGACAGCAGCCGGCCGCGATAGCTGAGCAGCTGGCGCGGAATCGCCTCCAGCCCGCGCATCAGCGCCTCGGTCTCCAGCCGCCCGTGGCTCTCGACGATGCCGATGACGATGTCGGCCCCTTCCTTGCGGCGGCGCTGGGCGTCTTCCAGCATGGCGTAGGTCTTGCCGACGCCGGGGGCCGCGCCGAGGAAGATCTTCAGCCGCCCGCGATGCTCGCGGGCGGCTTGTTCCAGCAGGGCCTCGGGTTGCGGGCGGTCTTCGCCTTCCATGGATCGCCTTATGGTTTCGTCTGGTCGAGCGCCAGGTTCAGCAGCAGCACATTCACCCGCGGCTCCCCGATGAAGCCCAGGATACGCTGCTCGGTGCGGGACTGCACCAGGGCGCGCACGGTCTGTTCCGGCAGGCCGCGGGCCTGGGCGACGCGCGGAATTTGCGCCCGCGCCGCCGCCGGCGAGACATGCGGGTCGAGCCCGCTGCCCGAGGCGGTGACCAGATCGACCGGCACCGCGCCCTCGATCCCGGCGGCCGCGACGCGCGCGCCGACGGCCTCGATCAGCGCGCCGGAAGTGACGCCCAGATTGGACGCGCCGGACAGCGCGGCGTCATAGCCCTCGCCGGCCAGCGAGGGGCGGGGATGGAAGTAACCGGGTTCGCTAAAGCCCTGGGCGATCAGGCTGGAGCCGATCACCGTGCCCTCCCTGTCGATCAGGCTGCCGGCGGCCTGGGCGGGAAACACCGCCTGGGCCAGGCCGGTCATCGCCAGCGGATAGGCCAGGCCGGTCAGCAGCGTCATCACGAATGTCAGCACCAGGGCCGGGCGGATAAGGTTGGACATGGGTTCTCTCCCTCTCAGAGCAGGCCGACGGCGTTGATCAGCAGATCGATGGCCTTGATGCCGACGAACGGCACGACCAGCCCGCCCAGGCCATAGACGGCCAGGTTGCGGCGCAGCAGGGCGGCGGCGCCGGACGGGGCGTATGTCACGCCGCGCAGGGCCAGCGGGATCAGAGCGACGATGATCAGCGCGTTGAAGATCACCGCCGACAGGATGGCGCTGCCCGGACTGCCGAGACCCATCACGTTCAGCGCCTGAAGCTGCGGGTAGATGCCGACGAACAGCGCCGGGATGATGGCGAAATACTTGGCGACATCGTTGGCGATGGAAAAGGTGGTCAGCGCCCCCCGGCTGATCAGCATCTGCTTGCCGACCATGACCACCTCGATCAGCTTGGTCGGATCGCTGTCCAGATCGATCAGATTGCCGGCCTCCTTCGCCGCCGGGGTGCCGTCATTCATCGCCACGCCGATATCGGCCTGGGCCAAGGCGGGGGCGTCGTTCGAGCCGTCGCCGCACATGGCGACCAGCCGTCCGTCCGCCTGTTCCTGGCGGATCAGCTCCAGCTTCTTCTCCGGCGTGGCCTCGGCCAGGAAATCATCGACGCCGGCCTCGGCGGCGATGGCGGCGGCGGTCAGCGGGTTATCGCCGGTGACCATGATCGTGCGGATGCCCATCGCCCGCAGTTCGGCGAAGCGCTCGCGGATGCCCGGCTTGATGACGTCCTTCAGATGGATCACGCCGGCCGGCTTGCGGTCGACCGAAACCACCAGCGGCGTGCCGCCGGACCGGGCGATATGCTCGACCGCCGCCGCCAGATCGCGCGGGGTTCTGGCCTTCGCCTCCTCGCCCAAGGCATCGGCCAGCACCGCGTCGGCGGCGCCCTTGCGGATGCGCCGCCCTATGCGCCACCCGTCCGGCAGATCGACGCCGCTCATCCGGGTCTGGGCGGTGAAGGGCACGAATTTGGCGTCCGGGCCGGCGGCCAGGTTAAGCGCGTATTTGCGCCGCGCCAGCTCGACGATGGAGCGGCCTTCCGCCGTCTCGTCGGCCAGCGAGGCCAGCAGGGCCATTTCCGCCAGCGCCCGCTCCGAGATGCCGGCGACCGGAATGAAGCCATCGGCCATGCGGTTGCCGAAGGTGATGGTGCCGGTCTTGTCCAGCAGCAGCACATCGACATCGCCCGCCGCCTCGACCGCGCGGCCCGACTTGGCGATGACGTTGGCCTTCGCCAGCCGGTCCATGCCGGCGATGCCGATGGCCGACAGCAACCCGCCGATGGTGGTTGGGATCAGCGTGACCAGCAGCGCCACCAGGAAGACGACCGGGATCAGCGCGCCGGAATAATGCGCGAAGAATTCCAGGCTGCCGACGACGATCAGGAAGATCAGCGACATGCCGACCAGGAGGATGGTCAGCGCGATCTCGTTCGGCGTCTTCTGCCGCTGCGCGCCCTCGACTAGGCCGATCATGCGGTCGAGGAAGCTTTCGCCCGGCTTCTGCGTCACGCGAACCACGATCCAGTCGGAGACGACCCGGGTGCCGCCGGTGACGGCCGAGCGGTCGCCGCCGCTCTCGCGAATGACCGGCGCGCTCTCGCCGGTGATGGCGCTCTCATCCACCGAGGCGATGCCGACAACCACCTCGCCGTCGGCCGGCACGATGTCGCCGGCCTCGACGAGCAGTAAATCGCCCTGCGCCAGCGCGCGGCTGGAAACCTCCTGGTAGGCGCGGCTTTCGGTATCGCGCACGCGCTTCGCCAGGGTCTCGCGCTGGGTGGCGCGCAGCGAATCGGCGCGGGCCTTGCCCCTGCCTTCCGCCACTGCCTCGGCGAAATTGGCGAACAGCACCGTCAGCCACAGCCACAGCGTCAGCAGGGCGATCAGGACGGTGTTCTCCGTGCCGCCCTGCATGCCGCCCTGGGCGATATCCGCGCCGAGCAGCAGGGTGGACAGGCCGGCGACGACGCCGGTGACGAACATCACCGGATTGCGGATCAGCACGCGCGGGTCCAGCTTGGCCAGCGCGGCCAGGCTGGCGTTGCGGATGAGCGTCGCATCCAGCAACGCCTCCTTCTTGGCGGTCATGGCGCGGTTCCTTAGCCGAAGATGGCGCGGGCCACGCCCGGCATGGTGTCCGCCGCCGAGAGCAGGCGGATGGCGATGATTGCCAGCAGGATCGTCCCGGCGCCCAGTACGGCGCCCAGGCCGTATCCGACGCGGCGCAGGACCGCGCCGAGACGCGGCAGGGTGACGGAGGGGGTTGGGAAATGATGACCGGTGACGGACATCTCTGGTCTCCTTGGGTTAAAAGCGGGTGCCGGCCAGCATCGCCAGATGCTCGGCCACCGGGCCGAGGGCGAGGACCGGGAAGAAGGTCAGGCCGCCGACGATCAGGATCGTGCCGACCAAAAGGCCGACGAACAGCGGACCGTGGGTCGGAAAGCTGCCGGCCGAGGGCGGCGCGATCTTCTTCGCCGCCAGGCTGCCGGCAATCGCCAGCATCGCGGCGATGAAGGCGTAGCGGCCGAGGATCATCGCCAGGCCCAGCATCACATTCTGGTAGGGCGTGTCGGCCCCGTAGCCGGCGAAGGCGGAGCCGTTATTGCCGGTGGCCGAGGAGTAGGCATAGAGGATCTCGCTCAGCCCGTGCGGCCCGGCATCCTGCACCGAGGCCAGCGCCACCGGCAGCACGGCGGCCAGCGCGCCGAAGCCCAGAATGCCGACCGGCATGGACAGCATGCCCAGCACCGCCAGCTTCACCTCGCGCGCCTCGATCTTCTTGCCGAGATATTCCGGCGTGCGGCCGACCATCAGCCCGGCGATGAACACCGCCAGCACGACGAACAGCAGCATGCCGTACAGCCCCGCGCCGACGCCGCCATAGATGATCTCGCCCAGCTGGATGTTCAGCAGCAGCACCAGCCCGCCTAGCGGCGTGAAGCTGTCATGCATGGCGTTGACCGAGCCGTTCGAGGCCGCCGTGGTGGAAACCGCCCAGAGCACGGAATTGACGACGCCGAAGCGGGTTTCCTTGCCCTCCATATTGCCGGCCGCCTGATCCACCGGCAGCGACGCCAGCAGCGGATTGCCCTGCATCTCGGCCCAGTAGGTCACGGCAAGGCCGGCCAGGAACAGCACGCCCATCGCGGCGAAGATCGCCCAGCCCTGCCGCTTGTCGCCGACCATGTGGCCGTAGGTGAGCGCCAGGCCGGCGGGGATCGCCAGAATCGCCACCATCTGGATCAGGTTGGAGATCGGTGTCGGATTCTCGTAAGGATGGGCGGAGTTCACGCTGAAGAAACCGCCGCCATTGGTGCCGAGCTGCTTGATGGCGATCTGAGAGGCTGCCGGCCCCTGCGCCAGAATCTGCTGCGCGCCCTCAACGGTCGAGGCATCGACATAGGCGGCGAGGTTCTGCGGCACGCCCTGCCAGACCAGCGCCAGCGCCACCAGGATCGACAGCGGCAACAGGATGTAAAGTACGCCGCGCGTCAGATCGACGGTGAAGTTGCCAAGCGTCCGGGCCTGCCGGCGGGCGATGCCGCGGGTGATCGCCACGGCGACGGCGATGCCGGTGGCGGCGCTGACGAAATTCTGCACCGTCAGCCCGGCCATCTGGCTGAAATAGCTCAGCGTCGATTCGCCGCCATAGGCCTGCCAGTTGGTGTTGGTGACGAAACTGACCGCCGTGTTGAAGGCCAGGTCCCAGTCCAGCGCGGTCATGCCGGCGGGGTTCCAGGGCAGCCAGTGCTGGGTCAGCAAGAGTGTGAACAGCAGCGCGAAGCCGGTCAGGTTGAACAGCAGCACGGCGCCGAGATAGCGGCCCCAGGATTGTTCCTCGGAGGCATCCGTGCCGCAGGCGGCGTAGATTGCGCGCTCGGCCGGGGCCAGAAAGGCGACGCGCCCCTCGAATACCTTCGCCATATAGGCGCCGAGAAACGGAGCGAGGGCCAGGATCAGCGCCAGGAACAGCAGGATCTGCAGCAGGTCGGTGGGAGACATGATGCTGCAGCCTCCCTAGAAGCGCTCTGGGCGCATCAGCGCGTACAGCAGATAGGCCAGCAACCCGGTCAGGATCGCCGCGCCGGCCAGAAATTCGAGAAGCATGGTTCGACTCCGCTGTGAAATGTCAGCGGTGCGAATGTCGGCCCTAAGGCCGTAAAGCTTCGATGCGGGATTCGGCCGGCGCGTGTAAAAACGGCGTAAACGCGCCGGCGGCGGCGCTAATAGCCGGCGGCGCGGTCGACCAGGTTTGGGATCGGCTCTCCCCGGCGCGCGCGCCGCAGCCCGTCCATGACGATACGGGCGGCGGTTTCCGGCACCGTCATGCTGGCGACATGCGGTGTTATGGTCACGCCGGGATGGGTCCAGAAGGGATGGCCGGGCGGCAGCGGCTCCTCCGCGACCACATCCAGCACGGCATGGCCGAGCCGCCCTGACTCCAGCGCGGCGATCAGCTCGGCCTCCCGCACCAGACCGCCGCGCCCGGCATTCACCAGCGACGCCCCTTCCGGCAGGGTGGCGAACAGGGCGGCATTCAGGATGCCCGCCGTGTCCGGCGTCAGCGGCAGCAGGCTGACCAGTATGTCCGAGCGGGCCGCGATCTCCGCCAGGCCCGCCGCGCCATGCAGGCAGGCAATGCCGTCCGCCTGCTTCGGCCGGCGCGACCAGCCCAGCACCGGGAAGCCGACCTGCCGCAGCAGCGCGCCCGCGGCCAGCCCCAGCACCCCCAGCCCCAGTATGCCGACCGTGCGCTGCGGCGGGTCGCGGCGCGTCAGCCCGCGCCAGAGCTGCTGGCGCTGCTGGGCGGCATAGCGGTGGAAGTCGCGGTGCAGGAACATCGTCGCTGCCAGCACATATTCCGCCATGCTGCGGGTCAGCGTTTCGTCCACCAGCCGCATCAGGGGCAGGCTTGCCGGCACTGCCTCCGGATGTTTCAGGAAAGCATCGACGCCGGCCCCTGTGGTCGCCAGGAACCGCAGATTGGGGAACATGTCCAGCGGCACGGGCAGCGGCGACATGGCGACGACGATCTCGATATCGGCAAGATTGCCGGCCTGCGGCCAGAGATGCACGATTTCGCCGGAAGCCTGGGCCAGCGCCGCCGCCCAGCGGGCCTGCCGGTCGGCCTGGCAATGCAGCAGGATCGCCATGGAGCAGCCTCCTCAGTCGCGATGCACGCGGGGCATGCGGCCGCTCATCATCAGCAGGATGTCGCTGCCGTTGGTCGCCTGCCAGCCGGCCAGGTCGCCCAGCGTGATGGCATGATTGCCGGCGCGGCCCAGGATCACCACCTCGTCGCCGACGCGCGGGTTCGGCACCTCCGAGAGGTCGAGCACCGCATGTTCGGAGGAGACGCCCAGCACCGGGGCGACGCGGCCATTGACCAGCATATGGGCGGTCCGCCCGGCGATGGGCGCGCGGTTGCCGTCGGCCCGGCCGAACGGCACGACGCCGGTGGCGCCGGTGACTTTGAAGGCGTGCTTGCCGTGCAGGCCGGGCGTCTTGTCCGCCGCATCGGGCGAGACATGGATCAGCCGCGAGCGGACGGATTTCAGCACCGGCTGCATGACGGACGGGTCGACCATGTCGGCCGGCAGCGGCGATTTGCCGTAGAGCAGCCCGCCGGGGGCCACCGCGTTGCAGCGGTCCTCGATGCCGGCCAGGATGCCGGCGCTGGAACGGGCCTGGGTGACCGGGATGGCGAGGCCTTCGGCACGCAGGGAATCGACGAAATCGTCGAACAGGTGGGTGCGGGCCTGCGCCCACTCGCGTTCCTCGGCATTGGTGAAGGGCAGGTGGGTGTATAGCCCTTCCAGCACGATGTTGGGCAGCGCCGTCACGGCATGGATGAAGGGCCGCGCATCCTTCAGCGCCATGCCCAGCCGGCCCAGGCCGCAATCCAGCTTGATGTAGATCTTGGTCGGTTCGCTGGCGGTGGCCGAGATTGCCTGCGCCAGTTCGATATTATGCACCGTCGGGATCAGCCGCTGCTCCAGCAGATCCGGCACGCCGCCGGGCAAAGTGCCGCCGAACATGACGATCTCGCAGTCCAGCCCGGCCCGGCGGATTGCCAGCGCATCCTCGAAGGAGCCGGTGGTCAGCGCCGGCGCGCCCAGCGCCAGCAGCCGCTTCGACACCGCCTCAATGCCGAGGCCATAGGCATTGCCCTTGACCGAGGCGATGACCCGGGTGCCGGGCGGCAGCAGGCCCTTCAGATAGCGGTAATTCGCGTCGAGCGCGGCGAGGTCGATTTCCATGAAAGTCGGGCGCGTGGGGGTCGGGGCGGTCGCGGTCATCGTCGGGTTCCTGAGCGGGAGAGGCGGGGTGGGGCGCATATCTCGCAAATGCGAAATTTAGCGTTGACGGGCAGCATGTCATCGCTAATGTATGGAGACCAGACAATTATTGTCTATAAAGCAGTCAATAAGGCGTAAGCCACAGCGAATAGGGGACTTTACGGATGAAGGTTGCCATTCTCGGCGCCGGCAATGTCGCGCTCGCGACCGCCTATTATCTCGCCAGCACCGGCCATTCAGTGCAGCTATGGTCGCCCTTTCCGGAAGAGCGCGCGGCCCTGTCCGGCGGCCTGCTGACGGCCGAGGGCGTGCTGTCCGGCACGGCGGATATTGTCGTGGCGGCGCAGGCGGAGAGCTGTGTGGCGGATGCCGGCCTGATCGTGATCGCCGCCCCGGCCTTCGGCCACGAGCCGCTGATGGCGGCCATCGCCCCGCATGTGACGGCGGCGCAAACCGTGCTGATCCACCCGGTGACCGGCCTCAGCTCGCTGCTGCTCTCGCGCCTGATGGCGGAGCGTGGCGTGGCCCCCACCATCGTCGACGCCTCGACCAGCCTGTTCACCACCCGCCGCATCACGGCGAATTCGGTGCGCATCCTGAAGGTGAAGGACGTGATCGAGATCGCGGCCATTCCGGCGGCGCGGGGGCCGCAGGCCCTGGCTCTGCTGGAGGGGCTGTTCGGCAAGCGGTTCCGGCTGGAGCCGAACGCGTTGACCGTCTCGCTGAACAACCACAACCCGGTCTATCACGTGCCGCCGCTGCTGTGTAACCTCAGCCGCGCGGAACTCCAGGAAGACTGGATGATCTGGAAGGGCATCACCCCCGGCGTCGCCCGGCTGGTGAAGCTGGTCGATGACGAGCGGCTGGCGGTGGTGCGCCGCTACGGCACCAAGGAAGTTTCGGTCGCCGATTATTTCCGCCAGGCGCATGGCGCCATCGGCGCCGATCTGCCGGCGATCTTTCTGTCGGTGGCGGAGAAGCTGAAGGGCCCGATCGGCCCGCAGAGCTTCGAGCACCGATTCATGACCGAGGACGTGCCCTACGCGCTGGTCTTCTTCCTGTCGCTGGGCGAGGCCGCCGGCATCGACATGCCGATCACCCGCAATTTTATCGAGCTGACCTCGGCGCTGTACGAGCGCGACTTCATGGCCGAGGGGCATACGCTGGACCGCCTGGGCCTTGGCGGGCTGACGCCGGACGCCATCGTCGCGCGCAGCATGAGCGGCTTTTCGGCTCCCCTGGCGGCGGAGTAAGCCGATGACCGCAAGCAATCTCGCCACCGCCGCGTCGCCGGTCTCGCTGGCCAGCAAGCGCCCCGCCGCCGCCATCAAGATGCGCGGCGTGGTGAAGCGCTTCGGCGCGCTGGAAGTGCTGCGCGGCATCGACCTCACCATCGAGCGTGGCGAGGTGGTGGTGCTGTGCGGGCCCAGCGGATCGGGCAAGAGCACGCTGCTGCGCTGTATCAACGGGCTGGAGGCCATCGCGCTGGGCGAGGTGATCGTCGAGGGCGAGCATGTGCGCTCCAAGGGCTCGAAGCTGGATACGCTCAATCCCCGCATCGGCATGGTGTTCCAGGCCTTCAACCTGTTCCCCCACCTCACCATCCTGCAGAACCTGATTCTGGCGCCGACCATGGTGCTGAAGGTGCCGCGCGCCGAGGCCATCGAGCGCGCCCGCGCGCTGCTGGCGCGCGTCGGCATCGAGCAGAAGGCCGACGCCTTCCCCGACATGCTGTCCGGCGGCCAGCAGCAGCGCGCCGCCATCGCCCGGGCGCTGGCGATGAATCCGGAGCTGATGCTGTTCGACGAGCCGACCTCGGCGCTCGATCCGGAGATGATTCACGAAGTTCTCGATGTGATGCGCGACCTCGCCCATGAAGGCATGACCATGGTGATCGTCACGCACGAGATGGGCTTCGCCCGCGAGGTCGCCAGCCGCGTCGTCTTCATGGACGAAGGGCTGATCGTCGAGCAGGCGAAGCCGGATGCGTTCTTCTCGAAACCCCGGGAAGAACGGACCAAGCAATTCATCGGGAAGATTCTAGCCCGTTGAAAAAGAACAAGAAAAACACCCGTCAATCAACAACAAGCACGATGAACAGGAGGCCATGATGATACGCAAATTACCCTTTGCCGCGGCACTGCTGGGGGCGGTTCTCTTCACCGGCGCCGCCATGGCGCAGAGCATGATCGAGGAGGTCAAGGAGCGCGGCGTGATCCGCGTCGGCGTGAAGAACGACGCGCCCTATCTGGGCTTCACCGACGATAAGGGGCAGTTGGACGGCTTCGAGATCGACCTGGCCAAGGACATCGCGAAACGGCTGGGCGTGAAGATCGAGTTCGAGCCGGTGAAGGCCTCGAACCGCGTGCAGCTGCTGCAACAAAAGCGCATCGATCTGATCATCGCCACGGTCAGCCATTACCGCAACCGCGACAAGGTGGTCGATTTCACCATCCCCTACCTCTACACGCCGCAGACTTTGCTGGTGAAGAAGGGTAGCGGCATCAAGACCGTGGCCGATCTTGAGGGCAAGCGCGTCGGCCTCGACGCCGGTTCGGGCAGCGTGAAGAAGCTGCCGCTGGTGCAGCCCAAGGTGACGATCCAGACCTACCAGAACTGGCCGGAAGCCTTCTTTGCCCTGCAGCGCGGCCTGGTCGACGCGGTGGCGACCGACAACATCCTGCTGGCCGGCCTGCGCGCCGCAGCCCCCAATCCGGAGGAGTTCGAGCTGCTCGGCAAGGCGGGCTTCTATGGCGGCGGCTTCTACGCGGCGGCGGTGCGCGAGGATGATTCCAAGTCCCGCGACGCCATCAACTTCCTGCTGCAGGATCAGTGGCGCGACGGCACCTGGATGACGCTGTTCAACAAATGGCTGGGCAGCGAGTCGAAGCTGAAGATGACCCTGGCCGATTTCGGCGACTTCACCGTGCCCGACTGGGACGATTGACCATGCGGCGGCCGGGGCTTCGCGCCCCGGCTATCCGCCCTTGCCCTTTCGGCTGGAGATAGGCCGTGAATACCGATTTCAGCATTCTCTGGGGCGATCCTGGCACTCTCATCCTCTCCGGGCTGGTGGTGACGGTGAAGCTGGCGCTGTGCGCCTTCGCGCTGGCCATCATCATCGGTGTCGTCATGGGCACGCTGCGCTGGATCGGCTGGCGCGCGGTGGAGCCGTTCTGCTGGGTCTATATCGAATTCTGTCGCAACACGCCGCCGGTGGTGCAGCTGCTGTTCTGGTATTTCTCGGCCTCCTTCGTGCTGCCGATGCCGGTCTTCATGTTTCTGCGCGACTTCGGCTACGAGTTCGGCGCGGCGGTCATAGCCCTGGCCTTCTATCACGGCGCGTTTTACGCCGAAGTGGTGCGCGCCGGCCTGAACGCGGTGCCCAAGGGCCAGTTCGAGGCGGCGCGCGCGCTGGGGCTGGGCTTTTTGCAATCGCTGCGCCGGGTGGCTTTTCCGCAGGCGATCCGCGTGCTGGTCCCGCCGCTGGTGAACGAGACCACGGCGCTGATCAAGAACACCTCGCTGGCGATGGCCATCGGCGTGGCGGAAATGACTTTCCAGTACCGCGCCATCGATAATTTCATGTTCCGCGGGATCGAGGCGCTGACCGTCATCACCGTGCTGTACGTCATCCTGTGCCTGATCGCCGCCTGGCTCGGCCGGCTGATGAACGGCTATCTCTCCAAGCATCTGCACGCCCGCAACGCGACGGCCATTGCCGACCGCCAGATCGTCGGCGGGGAGATCATCCGATGATGGATAATTGGGCCCGCGTCTGGACCCCCGCCAACTGGGAAAGGCTGCTGGTCGGCGATTTGTTCAACCGGGGCGAGATCGGCGGCCTGGCGCTGACATTGTGCATCGGCCTGCTGGCCATTGCCGGCTCGACGGTGATCGGCGCGGTGGTCGGCATCATGCGCGCCTCCGACCGCAAGGCGCTGAACCTGCCGGCGACTTTGTATGTGCAGAGCTTCCGCAACGTGCCGCTGCTGATCCTGGTGTTCTGGGCGTACTTCCTGCCGCCGGTCTTCGGCATCCAGACCTCCAAATTCCTCAGCGTGCTGGTGGCGCTGACGCTGTTCACCGGGGCCTATATCGCCGAGATCGTGCAGGGCGGCATCCGCTCGGTCGCGGCGGCGAATCTGGAGGCGGCGCGGGTGCTGGGGCTGACGCCCCGGCAGATCCAGTTCTGGGTCGTGCTGCCGCAGGCCTTCTTCAACATGCTGCCGGCCCTGGCCGGCCGCTACGTGGTTTCGATGAAGAACACGTCGCTGGCCTTCCTGATCGGCCTGATGGATCTGACCGAGATCGGCAAGCAGATCGGCGCGCGGCTGATGACCTCCCCGGTCGAGGTCTATCTGACCATCCTGCTGATCTATTTCGTGGTGAATCGCGGCCTCGTCATGTGCCTGAGGCTGCTGGAGAACAGACAGAGTTTCAACCGACTGTTTCTGCGCATCTAGCGCCGGAAGACGGCCTTGAAAAGCCGCGAGCCGCCATCCCGGCGCTTCGCGGCGCGGAGAAGTGCGCTCTACGCACGGCTTAAGAAAGCATGAGGAGTACCTGAAAATGGATCGCAGCCAAGCAAAGCAGATCGTCACGGACTGGGTGTTTCCGACCGTCAAGTCCAGCTATATGGGCGGTCTCGAAGACCGGCCCATCCTGGCCAAGTCGGAAGGTCAGACCGTCACCGACACCGACGGCAAGACCTATCTGGATTTCCAGTCCGGCCAGATGGGCGCGGCCCTGGGCCATCAGCATCCGCGGATCGTGAAGAAGATCACGGAGACGATGAAGACCCTGTTCCACGCCTCCAACACCATGCTGAACGTGCCGCGCCTGAAGCTGCACGAGACGCTAGGCAAGGTGCTGCCGAAGCCGCTGAAGCGCTCGCTGTTCCTGGTCAGCGGCAGCGATTCGATCGAGGCGTCGATCGACCTGGCGCGCAAGGCGACCGGCGGCATGGACATGCTGGGCTTCCATTCCGGCCTGCACGGCTCGACCTCCTACCTCACCCGGTCGATGTCCTTCGCCTGGAGCCGCCGCAAGCATACCGTCGTTGCCCCGGCGACCTCCTCGATCATGACGCCGAACTGCTATCGCTGCCCGCTGAAGCTGGAGCATCCGACCTGCGAATTCGCCTGCATGAAGATCAGCCTGGAACTGGCGGACGCCAATTTCACCTCGCAGCCGGCCGGCTTCATCGGCGAGCCGGTATTGAGCGCTGGCGGCGTCATCGTGCCGCCCAAGGGCTACTTCAAGGCGCTGCGCAAGGAGCTGGACAAGCGCGGCATGCTGATGATCTTCGACGAATCGCAGACCGGCCTCGGCAAGATGGGCCATATGTTCGGCTTCCAGCTGCATGAGGGCGTGACGCCGGACATCATGACCCTGTCGAAGCATTTCGGCGGCGGCCTGCCGATCAGCGCCGTGGTCACCTCCGACGAGATCGCCCAGAAGGCGGTGAATAATGGCTATTTCGCCACCCGTTCGCACGCCACCGACCCGCTGCTCTGCGCCGCCGGCGAGGAGAGCGTGAATATCGTCGTGGAAGAGGATATGCCCGGCAAGGCGCTGCGCATCGAGAAGCGCATCAAGGCCGCGCTGGAGGAAATGGCGAAGGAGATCGATCTGATCGGCGACATTCGCGGTCATGGCGTGCTGATCGGCATTGAGCTGGTGACCGACCGGGCGAAGAAGACCCCGGCCGACGCCGCGACCGAGCAGGTGGCGCAGGCCTGCCTGGATGCCGGGCTGATCTTCCAGGTGCGCGGCTATCAGGGCACCAAGAACATCATCCGCCTGGTGCCGCCGATGACCAGCACCGATGCCGAGGTCGACCGCGCCATGTCGATCATCCGCGACGCGCTGCTGGTGGCCCAGAAATCCACCGCCGCGGCAGCCTGAGGGAGAGGGCGATGAAAGCAGCGACGCAAGAGAAACCCGCCCTTCGCACGGACCGGTTCGGCAATGTCGTCGATCCCACGGTCGGCTATGCGCGCGGCGCGATCCTGACGGGCGAGCTGGCGGAATCGCTCCGCCAGCAGCGCGCCTACGGCATCGTGCGCGAGCGCTACGCCCGGCTGGGGGATGCGGGCATCTTCAACCTGACCGGTTTGATCCGCGCCTTCCCGCTGGAGGATTCGGACGACGAGGCGATGCGCTCCTACGTGCATTTCATCGCCCGCTCGCAGAACGAGCTGGAATCGCTGGCGCTGGCCCGGATGGGCGGGGGCGTGGAAACCCATGCCGGCTTCCTGGCCACGCGCATCACCGCCGGCATGCTGGCGGTGATGCTCACCCTGCTGAAGCCGGGGGATCGCGTGCTTTCCCTGGTCGCCGACGACAGGTCGCATCCGTCGGTCCGCCAGGCGGTGGTGCTGGCCGGCGGCCGGTTCGAGGAGTTCACCGATCCCGACGCCTATGCCGAGGCCATCGCCACCGGCGATGCGCCGCGCATGGCGGTGTTCACCGCCATCTCGCCCTCGAAGAAGCATCTGGTCCAGCCCATCGTCGAGAAGGCGGCGGCGCTGGCCAAGGCGAAGGGCGCGCTGATCGTCATTGACGATGCGCATATGGCGGCGCGCATCTCGCTCTATGACGAATCGCCGGGTCTGGCCCTGGCCGGGGCGGATATCGCCGTCTGGTCGCTGGACAAGCATCTGGGCGGGCCGCGCTCCGGCTTCGTCGCCGGCAAGCAGGCGCTGATCGCGCCGATCAAGGCGCGGGCGCTGGCGCTGGGCGTCGAGGCCCAGCTTGGCCAGTATCTGGCCGCCGTGCATGCGGTGGAACGGTTCGATCCGGAACCGATCCGCGCCGCCGCCCGCATGTCGGAAACCATCCTGGAGGCGCTGCGGCCGGAGCTGGGGGACAAGGTCTATCTGGCCGGGGCCGGCATTGCCGTGGGCGGCGAGGATATGCTGGAGCTGGCCATGCGCCGCTCCAACATGCAGGCCAGCGCCCTGGTGCCCATCGAGGCGGTGGCCTATGCCTCCATGCGGGTGCTGGCGGAACATGGCGGGGTGATGATCCCGGCCGTCGGCATGCCGGGCGCGGCCTGCACCTTCCGCATCATGATGTATCCCGACGGGATGCGCATGGGCGAGCAGCGCATCCTGGCCGCCTGGCGCACCGCCATCGACGGGCTGAGCGCCGCCCTCGACGACCGCGCCCAGGTCGCCGCCTGGCTGCAATCCTAGGAGGCCAGCTTCAGCGAGTAGTAATACCGGTCGGCGCGGTAGTGGGATCGGAACAGGACCACGGAATGTCCCGCCTCATCCAGGAAATGCCGCATGATGTAGAGCAGCGGCGCGCCGACCGCGATATCCAGCATTTCCGCCAGGCCGGTATCGGCCACCTGGGCCTCGATGCGCTGGTAATCCTCCCACACCTCCAGGCCCAGCGTGCCGCGCAGCTCGCGCAGGACCGAGGTATGGCTGAGGTCGAGCTTGGCGATCTGCACCCCCAGCTCCAGCGACATGAAGGCCTCGTGATGGGCGAAGGGCGTGCCCTCGTAATGCCGCAGCCGCGCGATGCGGTAGATCATCTCCGTCGGCGCGGGGCGCAGCATCTGCTCCACGGCCGGCGGGGCGACGATGGGGCCTTTCTCCAGCACCGTGGCCTCGGTGTTGAATTTCAGGTCGCTGAAATCCTCCGACATGCCGGTCAGCCGGTGTTCGGTCAGCGCCGGCGGCAGCTTGGACACGAAGGTGCCCTGACCGCGCTGGCGAGTGATCATGCCGTCTTCCTCCAGCCCCTTCAGCGCTTCGCGGATGGTCTCGCGGCTGACGCCGAATTCGCTGCTCAGCCTGGTCTCGGTGGGAAGCTGGCTGCCGACGCTCATCTCCCGCTCGATCCGCCGGACCAGCATTTCACGGACCTGCAGATATTTCGGATAGGGGTTGAAGAAGCGTTTGCTCATGCGGTGTCGTCTCCCGTCTCAGGCCATCTTACACGCGTGGCGCTTGAAGTCGGGGTTATATGGCGCGGAATACCGCCGGAGTCTAGCCGACCAGACAAGCAATTGCCTGTGCGGCCAGGATCAGGCGGGCGTTCCGATATCGAGTGCCGCGGAAATTTTCTGCGACGCCTTGCGCAGGATGGGGATGAAGCGCTCGATCTCCTCGAAGCTGAGATGCGCTTCCGGCACCGAGGTGCCGAGGCCGGCGATCATGTTGCCGAAGGAATCGAAGATCGGCACGGCGCAGCCGACCACCCCCATGGTCAGCTCGCCGCGCGTCGACGCCCAGCCCTTGTCGCGCACCGTCTCGATCTGCGCCAGCAGGGTCTTGGCGTCGCAGATGGTGGTCGGCGTGAAACGCTCGAACGTCACGTCGCGCAGGAAACGGAACAGCTCCGCATCCTCCATGCCGGCCAGATAGAGCTTGCCGATGGAGGTGCAGTAAAGCGGGGCGGAGTGGCCCGGCTCGAACTGCAGGCCGACCGAGCGCACGATGCGCGCGGCGTCGATATAGACGATCCGCCCCTCGGACATCACGCCGATCTGGCAATGTTCCTTAATCTCCTGGGCCAGCGCCAGCAGGATGGCGTGCGGCCCGTCCGCCGCGAAGGCGGCGCCGACGATGCTCAACCCAAGCTCGGTCAGGCGCGGGCCGGGCACGAAGCGCTTGGAGCCCATCGCGCGCTTCAGGTAGCCGCGCTCTGCAAGCTGGGTGGCGATGCGGTGCACCGTCGGGTTGGGCAAGTCCAGGCGGCTGGCGATCTCGGTGATCGAGACCGGGCCGCGATTGCCGACCACGCAGTCGATCACCGCGAAAATCCTGTCCGATGGGGCCTCGCCGGCCGTCTTCTCCCTGTCCGTCGCGTTCATTGCGCCCTTTCTCGTTGCATGGCGGAGCATGGCTTTATCGCACTGACGAAAGATAGGCAATTAATTGCGTTTCTCGCTTGACGACTCTTTTCTAATTTAAAATAATAGAAAAAATAATTCCAGAAAATGGAATTCATAGGAACAAGGACGAATCACGCATCGTCCCGAAGGCGGAAAATGCCGCGTTCCACAGTCAGGTTGGTTTTCACGTCCCAGGGCGCCGTTCCCGTACGCGGCGACCCTTCAGGTCAATCAAGGGGGACTTTCATGTCACTATCGATATTCCGCGCCGCGAGGCTGTTCGCCGTCATGCTGCTGCTGGCGGCCGCGATGCTGCTCTCCGCGCCGCAGAGCCATGCCCAGGGGTCGCGCCTGGACGAAATCATCAAGCGCGACAAGCTGATCGTCTCCACCTTCAGCACCGCGCCGCCGCTCTGCTTCACCGACGAGAAGGGCGAGCTGGTCGGCTTCGACATCGACATTGCCCGGCTGATCGCCAAGGGGCTGCTGGGCGACCCGAACAAGATCGAGTTCGTCACCGTCACCAGCGAGGGCCGCTGGCCGTCCGTTCTCTCGGGCCGGGCCGATTTCGGCATCGCCTCGACCACGGTCTATCCGGACCGCGCGATCCGCGTGGCGTTCAGCTACCCCTACATGGATTCCGGCATCTCGGTGCTGGTGCGCAAGGATGCGGCGGTGAAGTCGCTGGCCGAGCTGAACAGCGACAAATTCACCCTGGCCAACCTGTCCAACCCGCAGATGGCCGACCGCGCCAAGCGCTTCATGCCGAACATGAAGGTCATGACCTTCGACACGCCGAGCGCGATGTTCCTGGCGGTGAAGACCGGTCAGGCGACCGCCATGCAGATGGATACGCCGGTGGTCGACTGGTACGTCGCCAACAATGACGATCTGACGACTGTGCCGGAACTTCTGGGCAATGTGCAGAACAACGCGATCTTCATGAAGCCCGGCGACCATACGCTGTGGCTGTATATCAGCACGGTGGTCCAGGAGCTGCGTCACGGTTCGCGCTATGACGAATATTCCGAAGTGTTCAAGAAGTGGTTCGGCCGCACGCCGCCGCCGCAGCGCTTCTACATGAACACCGCCGCGACGAAGTAAGAGTCCGGCGTCCGGCGGGCGCGGGTGTGGCCCCGCCCGCCGGACACCCCTCCAACCCGCGCCCGCCGCTTTCGACCCTCCGAGCCAGCCGCGCTTCGGAAACGGTCGCGCGCGTCCGGATCCGGGCTTCCTGGAAGGCTGACATGTCGTTCGACGTCAATTTCATCCTGCGCAACCTGCCGGTCTTCCTGGAAGGGTTGACGGTGACGGTGCAGATATCGGCGCTGGCCATCGCCTTCTCCCTGATCTGGGGGCTGGTGGTGGTGATCGCCCGGCTGTCGCGCGTCAAGGCGCTGCGCGGCCTGGCCGCCGCCTATGTCGAGCTGGTGCGCAACACCCCGGTGCTGGTGCAGATGTATTTCATCTTCTTCGGCTCCGCCGTCGCCGGCTATCCGATCAGCGGCTTCATGGCCGGGCTGATCGCGCTGTCGGCGCAGAATGGCGGCTATGTGGCCGAGATCTACCGCGCCGGCATCCAGTCGATCAGCCAGCGCCAGGTCGAGGCCGGCATGGCGCTGGGCATGCAGGGGCGGCAGGTCTTCTCCATCGTTGTGCTGCCGCAGGCGATCCGACGGGTGATCCCGCCGATCAGCAACCAGGGCATCGTCATCATCAAGGACACGGCGCTGGTCTCCACCCTGTCGGTGGCGGAGATGACCTACCACGCCCGGCTGCTGACCGACCGCACGGCGGCGGCCTATGAGGTGTTCTTCACGCTGGCCTTGTTCTACCTGCTGGTCACCACGGTCTTCTCCGGCGTCATGCGCCTGCTCGAATGGCGCTTGCGCGTGGCGCAGTAGGAAGGGGCCGGACATGTTCGACATATTGATCGCAAACGGCCACCTGCTGCTCGCCGGCGCGGTGGTCACGCTCTACCTCTCGGCGGGGGCGGCGGCGATGGCCGCCGTGCTGGGGGCCGGGCTGGCGCTGTTGCAGCTCTTCGCCTTCTGGCCGCTCCGGCTGCTGGTGGAGGCCTATCTCTACATCATGCGCGGCGTGCCGCTGCTCGTGCTGCTGTTCGCCATGTACTACATGCTGCCCTATGCTGGCGTGAACGTGAATCCGACCGCCGGCGGCATGGTGGTCATCGCGCTGTATTTCTCCGCCTTCATGAGCGAGGTGTTCCGCGGCGCGATCCTGGCGGTGCCGAAGGGCCAGTGGGACGCGGCGCGGGCGCTGGGCATGTTCGGGCGCACCATGATGGTCATCGTCGTCGCTCCGCAGGCGCTGCGACTGGCCGGGCCTCCTTTCGTCAATACCTGCATCATGCTGGTGAAGGGCACCTCGCTGGTCTCCATCATCGGCCTGCTTGAGGTCACCATGGCCGGCCGGCAGATCGTCGAGCGCACCCTGGCGCCGTTCCAGATCTTCACCGGCGTGGCCGTCATCTACTTCCTCATCTGCTACTCGCTGTCGGTCTATGGCCGCTACCTGGAAAGGCGGACCAGCTATGTCCACTAAGCCAAACCCCACGCCCGCAATCGCCGTCGACGGCGTGTCGAAATGGTTCGGCAAGCTGAAGGTGCTGGATGAGGTCTCGACCGCCGTCGCCCCCGGCGAAGCGGTGGTCGTGATCGGCCCCAGCGGTTCGGGCAAGACCACGCTGCTGCGCTGCATCAACCTGCTGGAGGAATTCCAGGAAGGCGAAATCCGCATCGACGGGGAGCCGATCGGCTATTCCGGCAGCGGCGGCCAGCGCATCCGCCGGCCGGAGCGCGAGGTGGCGCGCATGCGCGCCCAGCTCGGGATGGTGTTCCAGAGCTTCAATCTGTTCCCGCACATGAACGTGCTGAAGAACGTCATGGTCGCCCCGGTGCGCATCAAGGGCGTGCCGCGCAAGGAGGCGGAGGCCATTGCCGTCGACCTGCTGGAGCGGGTCGGCCTGGGCGACAAGCTGGCGTCGATGCCGGCCAAGCTGTCCGGCGGGCAGCAGCAGCGCGTCGCCATCGCCCGGGCGCTGGCGATGAATCCGGAGCTGATGCTGTTCGACGAGCCGACCTCGGCCCTCGACCCCGAACTGGTGGGCGAGGTGCTGGGCGTCATGCGCCAGCTGGTGGAGGAGGGGATGACCATGGTCATCGTCACCCACGAGATGCAGTTCGCCCGCGAGGTCGCGCACCGCGTGGTGTTCATGGCCGAGGGCAAGATCGTCGAGCAGGGGCCGCCGGACGATCTGTTCGGCAACCCGCAATCCGAACGGCTCCAGACATTCCTGAAACGCTTCCGCGAAGGCTACATGATATGAGCGGGATTCCCGAACGCACCAGCGGCGGCCGGCCGCTCTGGGCCGAGATCGACCTGGACGCGGTGGCCGATAATTTCCAGGCCTTGCGCGCCATGGTCGGCCCCGATGTGCGGATTTATGCGTGCCTGAAGGGCAATGGCTATGGCTGCGGCGTGGAAGCGGTCGGGCTGCGGCTGGCGGCGGAGGGGGCGGAGGCTTTCGCGGTCGGCAATATCGACGACGCGCTGCATCTGCGCGCCGCCGGCATAAGCCAGCCGATCCTGCTCTACCCCACCTGCCTGCCGGATGCGCTGGAGCTGGTGACCGGCCATGACCTCACCATCACCATCTCCAGCATCGAGGAGGCGGAGGCCTGGGCCGCGGTGGCGACCCGGCCGCTCGACGCCTTCATCAAGCTGGATGTGGGCGCCTTCCGCGCCGGCGTGGCGCCGCATGAGGCGGCGGCGCTGGGCCGGCGCATGCGGGAGCTGAATTGCTTTCGCCTGGCGGGCATTTACGGCCATCTGAACCTGCCCGATCCCACCGGCATGGAGCCCTATGCCGCCTGGCAGTTCGACCGCTTCAAGGACTCGGTGGCGGCGATGCAGGCCGACGGCACGGCGCTGCCGGTGCGCATGGTCTCCGGCACTGCCGCCGTGATGCATTACCCGGAGATGGATCTGAACGCGGTCGATCCCGGTCGCATCCTCTATGGCATCGGCTTTGCCGGAACCCGGCGGCAGCCTGACCTGAAGCCGGCGCTGAAGGCGCTGAAGGCCCGGCTGATCCTGTGCAAGTCGCTGGCCGGGGAGGATATGGGCGGCTACGCCCCGCCCTTCGCCGTGCGGCCCGGCATGCGCCTGGGCATCATCCCGCTGGGCTGGGGCGACGGTTTTCCCCGGCCGCTGCCGGAAGGGGCGCTGGCGCTGGTGCGCGGCAAGCGCGTGCCGCTGGTCGGCCCGACCCATTTCGAGCATCTGCGCATCGACCTGACCGACGTGCCCGAGGCAGCACTGGGCGACGAGGTGGTGCTGATCGGCAGCCAGGGCGACGAGACCCTGCCGGTGGATGAGGTCGCCCAGCGCTGGGGCCTCACCGCGCTGGAGCTGGTCGGCACGCTGCGCGCGCATATCCATCGCCGCTATGGCGGCCTTCCATCCTCACGCAAGGAGACTGCGGCATGAGTGTCGCCACGCCCTGGTCGGCCGATTTCGCCGCCGACCTCACTACCGCCGATCCGCGCATCCAGCGGCTGATCGCCGCCGAGGAGACCCGGAACAACGGCACCGTCAACCTGATCGCCTCGGAGAGCTATTGCCCGAAGGCGACGGTGGAGGCGGAAGCCTCGATCCTGGTGAACAAGAACGCGACCGGCTATCCGGCCGAGCGCAACGTGGCCGGTTGCCAGGTGATCAACGAGATCGAGGAACTGGCCTGCGCCCGCGCCCTGGCGCTGTTCGGGGCGGAGCACGCCAACATCCAGGCGCTCAGCTCCACCATCGCCAACATCGCCGTGCTGCGCGGGCTGCTGAAGCAGGGCGACACCATCCTGTCGCTGCGCGAATCGGCCGGCGGCCATCACAGCCACGGCGCGCGCTATCACGTCTCCGGCCAGGACTACAAGGTGGTCGGCTTCGGCGTCGACGAGGCGGTCGGCGCCATCGATCTGGAGGCGGTGCTGAAGAAGGCCAGGGCCGAGCGCCCGGCGATGATCGTCGCCGGCTCGACCGCCTATCCGCGCGCCATCGATTTCAAGGGCTTGCGGCGCATCGCCGACGAGGTGGGGGCGCTGTTCTTCGCCGATATCGCGCATGTCGCCGGGCTGGTGGTGACCGGGCTGCACGAGAATCCGGCCCCCTATGCCGACGTTGTCACCACCTCGACCCACAAGACCTTCTGCGGCCCGCGCACCGGCGGGCTGATCCTGTCGCGCAAGGCGCATGCGGCGGCGGTGGACGATGCGCTGTTCCCCGGCATGCAGGGCGCGCCCGGCGCGCACATCATCGCCGGCCGGGCGGTGCTGTTCGACATCGTCTCCCGCCCCGGCTTCAAGGCGCTGATGACCCGCGTGCTGGAGAATGCGCAGCATCTGGCGAAGGCGGTGCTGGATACCGGCATCCCGCTCTATCTGGGCGGCACCGACACGCACATGGTGGTCGCCGACCTGCGCAAGCTGGACGTCTCCGAGGTGGCGCTCGACCGGGTCCTGGAGGAGCACAACATCCTGTGCAACCGCATCACCCTGCCGATCCGCGACGGCGATGCCAGCCGCGTCGGGCTGCGTCTCGGCTCCAACGCCATGACCATTCGCGGCATGGATGCCGAGGGGCTGGCCACCGCCGCCCAGGCCATCGCCAGCATCGTCCGCCGCCCAGACCGGGCGCTGGACGCCGGTCTGGCCAAGCGCATGCGCGCCCTGGGCGATGCATATCCGGTGCCGCTGGGCTTCCTGCCGCAGCAGGCGGCGGCTGCCTGAATTTTCAAGAAAACACCCGTACCGCACGAGGAAACATGTCCGCTCAACAGAATACGGCCGCTTCGGGCAAGGGGCCCCTGGCCGGCCTGCGCGTGATCGATGCCGGCACCATGATCGCCGGCCCGCTGGGGGCGACCCAACTCGCCGATTTCGGCGCCGACGTGATCAAGCTGGAGCAGCCCGGCATCGGCGACCCGATGCGCCACTGGACGCCGATGAAGGATGACAAGTCGCTGTGGTGGAAGGTGATCGGCCGCAACAAGCGGCTGATCACGCTGAGCCTGTCGAAGCCGGAAGGGCAGGAGATTTTCCGCGAGCTGGTGAAGACCGCCGATGTGGTGATCGAGAATTACCGCCCCGGCACCTTCGAGAAATGGGGGCTCGGCTATAAGGAGCTGGCCAAGATCAATCCGCGCCTGGTGCTGGTGCGGGTGTCGGGCTTCGGCCAGACCGGCCCGTACAGCCATCGCGGCGGCTATGGCACCATTGCCGAGGCGTTCAGCGGCATCCCGTCCTTCACCGGCTTTCCGGACCGGCCGCCGACGCTGCCCGGCTTCCCGATGGCCGATTCGGTGGCCGCCACCTTCGCCGCCATGTCGGCGATGTTCGCGATCTATCGCCGCGACCAGGGCGGGGCCGGCCACGGCCAGGAGATCGATGTCAGCCTGTTCGAGCCGATCTTCCGGCTGACCGAGGCGCAGGTGATCGGCTTCGACCAGCTCGGCATCGTGAAGACCCGCCAGGGCAACCGGCTGGCCGAGGATTCGCCGCGCAACACCTACGAGACGCGCGACGGCAAATGGGTCGGCATCTCCGCCAGCTCGCAGAAGACCTTCGAGCGGCTGGCCGCCGCCATCGGCCGGCCGGACATGATCACCGACCCGCGCTTCACCAGCAACGCGGCGCGCTGCGAGCATGCCGACTATCTGGACGGCATCATCGCCGACTGGTTTCGCCTGCATGACGCCGCCGAGGTGTCGCGCATCTTCGACGAGGCTGATGTGGTGGCCGGGCTGGTCTACGACATCCAGGACATCGTGAACGACCCGCATTACCAGGCGCGCCAGAGCATCGTCGACGTGCCGGACGCGGATTTCGGCTCGGTCCGGATGCAGAACGCCATCCCGCGCTTCGTCGAGACGCCGGGCGAGGTGCGTTTCGCCGGCGCGCATCTGGGCGCGCATAACCGCGACATCTATCTGGGCGAGCTGGGATTGACCGAGGCCGATCTGGCGCGCCTCGCCGAACAGCAAGTCATCTGAGGGGCAGGGATCATGACGGACCATCCTTTCGACGGCGTGCGCATCGTCGGCGTCGGGCAGACGCTCTACGAGAAGCGCTCGCAGAAGCCGATCCACCGCATCCTGTGGGAGGCGGCCGACCTGGCGCTGAAATCGGCCGGGCTGAAATGGCGTCAGGCCGACGGGCTGGCGCTGACCAGCTTCGTGCTGCCGCCGGACAATGTGGCGACGGTGGCCGAGCATTTCGGCCTGGAGGCCCGCTTCCTGTTCCAGGGCCTGTATGGTGGGGCCAGCGGCATCATCGGCATGATGCATGCCGCTCGCGCCATCCGCGACGGCGATGCGGAGGTGGTGATCTGCCTGGCCGGCGACGCCTTCGACGTGGCGGCGCATAACGAGATGCTGGACCGCTTCAACGGCTCGGTGCGCGACTATCTCTCGCCCTACGGCTTCGGCGGGGCGAACGGCATGTTCGCGCTGCACACCCGGCTCTATATGGAGCGCAACGGGGCGACGCGGGAGGATTTCGGCCGGCTTTGCGTCGCCCAGCGCGAGAATGCGCTGCGCAACCCGAACGCGTTGTTCAAGGAGCCGCTGACGATGGACGCCTATCTGAACGCCCGCGAGATCGCCGATCCGCTGCGGCTCTACGATTGCGTCATGCCGTGCTTCGGGGGCGACTGCATCATCCTGGCCAGCGAGAAGGTGGCGCGCACGCTGAAGGGCCCGCAGCTGCGCATCCTGGGCGGCGGCGAATACCATAATTTCCCGGCCAACGACGTCTATTCGCTGAGTGCGGGCTGGGAAGGCTTCTCCGACCGGATGTACAGCCGCGCCGGCATCGGCCCGAAGGATCTGCATTTCGCGCAGCTCTACGACGATTACCCGGTGATGGAATATATCCAGCTCGAAGGCATGCAGATCAGCCCGAAGGGCAAGACGCATGAATGGCTGCGCAAGACCGACGTGACCTGGAAGGGCGAAATGCCGATCAATACCGGCGGCGGCCAGCTTTCCGCCGGTCAGGCCGGGGCCAGCGGCGGCATGATCGGCGTGGTCGAGGGGGTGCTGCAGCTGCGCGGCGAGGGCGGCGAGCGCCAGGTGAAGTGCCAGCGCGGCGTCGTCTCCGGCTACGGCATGGTCGCCTATGGGCGCGGCCTGTCGGCCAGCGCCGCCATTCTCGAACGCATCGATTGAGGGAGCCGATCATGAGCAAGCCGATGCCCCGCATCACGGCGGTCAACCGTCCCTATTGGGAGGGCTGCAACGCCGACAAGCTGATGCTGCAACGCTGCACCGCCGCCGATTGCGGCCAGTACATCTTCTATCCGCGCGTCTGCTGCCCGCATTGCGGCGACGGCGATCCGGTGTGGGAGCAGGTCTCCGGCCGGGGCCAGGTGCTGTCCTACACGCTGGTGCAGCGCCCGCATCACGAAAGCTTCTATGCCGAGGCTCCCTTCGTGTTCGCGGCGGTGACGCTGGAGGAGGGGCCGCTGATCTATGGCCGCATCGAGATCGACGCCGCCGAGGCCGAGGGGCTGAATGGCCGGCCCGTCGCCATCGTGTTCCGCGACGACCAGCTGCCGGGCCAGAAGCTGCCCTTTTTCCGCCTGACCGCCTGACCGCCTGACCCTAGCGGCTGGCCAGCAGGGCCAGGATGCCGAGTACGATGAGGGCGATGCCGGCCAGCTCCGACAGGCGCGGCCGCTCGCCGAAGGCCAGGCGGGAGACCAGAACGGTGAACACCAGCTCGATCTGGCCGACCGCCTGCACCTTGGCCGGCGTCTCCAGCGTCATCGCCAGGTACCAGCCCATCGAGCCGGCGATGCTGGTCAGGCCGATCAGCAGGGCCTTGGGCGCGTTCGCCAGCATCAGCGCGAATTGCCGGCGTTCGCGCGCCACGACATAGACCGTCATCAGCACTGTCTGGATCGCCGACATGACCGTCAGCACGGTCAGCGCGCGCAGCAGCGGGTCCTGATCGCCCAGCGATTGCGCCCCGGCGCGGATCGTCACCGCGCAGACCGCGAACAGGAAGCCGGCGGCCAGGCCGATCCGCGTCGCCGGGGCGGACAGGTCGCGCAAGCGGCCGCGCCAGCCCGCGCCGCTGGCCTGCGGCATCAGCGACAGCAGGAACACGCCGGCCAGGCTGACCAGCACGCCGAGCCAGGACATCAGCCCCAGCGCCTCGCCCAGGATCATGCTGCTCAGCAGCGCCACCTGCACCGTCTCAGTCTTCGCGAAAACGGTGCCGACGGCGAAATTGCGCAGCCGGAAGGCGATCAGCAGCAGCCAGGTGCCGATGATCTGGCAGGTCCCGCCCAGCAGGCACCACAGGAAGAAGCTGCCCGGCAGCGACGGCATGTCCCGCTCCGGCCCCAGCAGCAGGATCGCCAGCAGCACGCCCGCCCAGGGCGCGCCGAACAGGTAGCGCACATAGGTCGCGCCGATGGCGCTCATCGTGCCCGACAGGCTGCGTTGCAGGGCCGTGCGCACGCATTGCAGCGCCGCCGCCACGACCGTTACCGCTATCCAGGGTTCGAGGAAGGTCACACGCGATCTTTCCGCTGCGCGGCGTGGACGCCACGATCCAGAATCTCGTTTAGCTGTATCGGATGCCGCCGTGTCTTTGAAGCTAATTGTATGTCGTCGGCGGCGATGGCCGGGTGCCGTCGTCATCGCCGGAACAGCCGGTCGCGCAAGGCGTTATGAGACTATCGAATAGCGAAGGATGGGCATGTGCCGCGATCGTTCTGGAAGGGCTATCTGAAGCTGTCGCTAGTCACCTGCCCGGTGGCGATGACGCCGGCGACGACCGAGCGGGAAAAGCTGCGATTCCACACGCTGAACCGCGAGACCGGCAATCGCGTCGTCAGCCGCTACCTCGATTCCGTGACCGGCAAGCCGGTGAAGGAGAAGGACGAGGCCAAGGGATATCCGCGAGGCGAGGATGAGCATGTGGTGCTGGAGGATGACGAGCTGGACGCCGTCGCCCTGGAAAGCACGCGCACCATCGATATCGACATGTTTGTGCCGGCCGATTCCATCGAATGGATCTGGTACGACACGCCGCATTACCTGACGCCCGACGACGCGGTCGGCGAGGAGGCCTTCGCCGTGATCCGCGAGGCCATGGCCTCGACCGGCACGGTCGGCATCTCCCGCCTGGTGATGTATCGCCGCGAGCGCGCGGTGATGTTGCAGCCGCGCGGCAAGGGCATCGTGCTCTGGACCCTGCGCTATGGCGACGAGGTGCGCCCGCCCGGCGATTATTTCGGCGATATCCCGGCGGAAAAGCCGGATGCGAAGCTGCTGAAGCTGGTCGCCACGCTGATCGAGGAGCGCAGCAAGCCCTGGGATCCCGCCATGGTCGGCGACCCGGTGCAGGACAAGCTGCACGACATCATCGCGGCGAAGAAGAAAGGCCGCAAACGCCCCGCCCGCAAGAAGCCGGACGCGGCCGAGGCGGAGGAAGCGCCCAGCAACGTCGTCAACATCATGGACGCCCTGCGCAAGAGCCTGTCCGCCGAATCCAAGGCCGGCAAGACGAAGCGCTGAGCGCCCCGCTGCCTCCCGCGAGTTCCGCCCCCCGTACCCTTCGAGACGCCAGCTAACGCCGGCTCCTCAGGGCGAGGG
>NZ_LPXN01000096.1 GCF_001618175.1 Oceanibaculum pacificum
TGGCTCCTCAGCATGAGGTCATATGTGGCAGCGGTTAGTATTATAATAGCTTGTGCTGCGTTTCCCCCCTGCGCCCACTATGCCGAGGATATGGCCACCTACTCCCTGTAGCTGGGGTCCAGCTTGTCGAGGCGGCGGAGGTGGCCGGGCCAGTCGCGCGATCCCAGGATGCCGAATGCCTCGTACTGGCGGGCGGTGTGCTCGCAGACCTGGCCGGGCGGGAGGGTGAGCTTCTGGCCGCCGGAGAGCGCGTCGATCTGCGACTGGCAGCATTTCTCCAGATAATGGATCAGGCTGAAGGCTTCCGGGATGGTGCGCCCGGCGCTGAGCAGGCCGTGATTGCGCAGGATCATCGCGCGGTGCGTGCCGAGGTCGCGGACCAGCCGCTTCTTCTCGTCCTCGTCCTGCGCCAGCCCCTCGTAATCGTGATAGCCAAGGCGGTTGTAGAAGCGCATCGAATGCTGGCTGATCGGCAGCAAGCCGCATTCCATCGCCGAGACCGCCATGCCGGCGCGGGTATGGGTGTGCAGCACGCAATCGACATCCTCGCGCGCGGCATGGATCGCGGAATGGATGACGTAGCCGGCGCGGTTCACCGGATAGGGCGAGGGCAGCAGGATGTTGCCGTCATGATCGACCTTCACCAGGCTGGAGGCGGTGATCTCATCGAAGAACATGCCGTGCGGGTTGATCAGGAACTGGCCTTCCACCCCCGGCACGCGGGCCGAGATATGGGTCGCGGTCAGGTCGGTCATGCCATACAGCGCGGTCAGCCGGTAGCAGGCGGCGAGGTCGATCCGGGTCTGCCATTCCTCGGGGCTGACCAGCTCGCGGACCGGGCGGTTCGACGGCATCGTCACGGCGTTCATCTCTTCATCCTCCCTTGATCTAATCTCCGGTTCCAGCTTCCAACGCCTGCGCCATGCGGGGCAAGCGTTTCCGGCACCAGGCCCAGGCCAGCACCGACAGGATACAGGCGCCGACCAGCGGCCAATGCAGGCCGAACATGTCCGACGCCGCGCCCAGCGCCAGCGCGCCGAAGGCCGGGCCGCCGCGGAAGATCATCCAGTACAGCCCCATCACCCGGCCGCGCATCTCGCTGGTGACGGCGTTCTGCATCAGTGTCTGCATGCCGACGCCGTTCATCAGCAGCGTGGCGCCGGTGATGCCGATGGTCAGCATGCCGAACCAGAGAATCTCGGTGGCGGCGAAGGCGGTGAGGCTGAGGCAGCTGCCCAGAATGCCCCACAGCGATATCCGGGTCAGGCCCTGCACGCTGCCGCGCAGCCCCAGCCACAGCCCGGCCACGATGGAGCCCGCGCCGGTGGCGGCGGTCAGCAGCCCCAGCCCTTCCGGGCCGGCATGGAACATCTGATCGGCATAGGCGGGCATCAGCTCGAACACCCCGCGCAGGCAGGTGGAGGTGATGATCACCAGCACCAGCAGCGGCCCGATGCCGGGGTGCTGCACGGCATAGCGATAGCCTTCGCCGACATCGGACAGGACTGAGCGCTTTTCGCCCAATCGGGGCGTGAAGGGCGGTATCTTCAAAAGCACCAGCGAGACGAAGAAGGCGATATAAGTCAGCGCGTTGGCGGCGAAGGCCCATTGCGCGCCGCCGGCCGCGATCAGCGCGCCGGCGATGGCTGGGCCGATGAAGCGGGCCAGGTTGAAATTGATCGCGTTCAGGGCGATGGCGGCCGACATGTCCTCGCGTGGCACCAGCTGCGGTATCAGCGCCAGCCGCGCCGGCTGGTAGAAGGCGGTCACCGTGCCCTGGAAGGCGGTCAGCAGGATCAGCAGCCAGATATTGATCGTGCCGGTCAGCACCAGCGCGGCCAGGGCGAGGGCTTGCACAACCTGCAGAATCTGCGCCACGCGGGCCACGCCCATCGGGCCGATGCGGTCCACCCAGACGCCAGCGAAGATGGTGACCAGCACGGTCGGCGCCAGGTCGGCGAAGGCGACGATGCCGAGCCAGGCGCTGGAGCCGGTCAGCTCCCACGCCACCCAGCCGATGCCGATGCGCTGCATCCAGGTGCCGATCAGCGACAGCGCGTTGCCGGCGAAATAGACGCGGTAATTGGCATGCGAGAAGGCGCGCCCGAACGGGCCCAGGCGGGAGAGCATTGGCATGGCTCAAGTATAGGCGGCGACGCGGCAAAAAGTCCCGCCATGCTTGCTGGGCGGCCATGTGTTTAGGCGGGGGCAGTCTTGCGGGGTAAATCTCCCGGATCGCCGCGAAAAGCCGTTGAACGGGCTACCGCCTGGGCGTAGGGTTCGCGCCTGCCAGCAACACTGACAAATCGCCCCTTAAACAGCCGTCAACGAGGAATATTATGGCTCTGATCGCCCAGCGCCTGAACCGGATCAAGCCGTCTCCCACCATCGCCGTCTCGATGAAGGCGCGCGAGCTGCAGGCGCAGGGCCGCAAGGTCATTGCCCTGTCCGCCGGCGAGCCGGATTTCGATACCATCGATTTCGTCAAGGAAGCCGCCATCGAGGCGATCCGCAAGGGCCAGACGAAATACACCAATGTCGATGGCACCAACGAGCTGAAACAGGCGATCTGCGACAAGTTCAAGCGCGAGAACGGGCTGGACTACAAGCTGTCGCAAGTGACCGTCGGCACCGGCGGCAAGCAGGTGCTGTACAACGCGCTGATGGCGACGCTCGATCCGGGCGACGAGGTCATCATCCCGGCTCCCTACTGGGTCAGCTATCCCGACATGGTGCTGCTGGCAGAGGGCACGCCGGTCATCGTGCAGTGCCCGCAGGAGAATGGCTTCAAGCTGCAGCCGGCCGATCTGGAGAAGGCGATTACGCCGAAGACCAAATGGATCATCCTGAACAGCCCGTCCAACCCGACCGGCGCCGGCTATACCTGGGACGACATGAAGGCGGTCACCGACGTGCTGCTGAAGCACCCGCACGTCCACATCATGACCGACGATATGTACGAGCATCTCGTCTATGACGATTTCAAATTCTGCACCCCGGTCGAGGTCGAGCCGAAGCTGTATGACCGCACGCTGACCTGCAACGGCGTGTCCAAGGCCTATTCGATGACCGGCTGGCGCATCGGCTACGCCGCCGGGCCGGAGGCGCTGATCAAGGCGATCGGCGTGATCCAGTCGCAATCGACCTCGAATCCGTCCTCGATCAGCCAGGCGGCGGCGACCGCCGCGCTGAACGGCGACACCGGCTACATCAAGGAGCGCAACGAGGTCTTCAAGCAGCGCCGCGATCTTGTCGTCTCGATGCTGAATCAGGCCAACGGCCTGTCCTGCCCGAAGCCGGACGGCGCGTTCTATGTCTATCCGTCCTGCGCCGGGTCGATCGGCAAGAAGACGCCGGAAGGCAAGGTGATCGAGACCGATACCGACTTCGCCACCGCGCTGCTGGAGGCCGAGGGCGTGGCCGTGGTGCAGGGCGAGGCGTTCGGCCTGTCCCCGCATTTCCGCATCTCCTACGCCACCTCCACCGAACAGCTGGAGTTGGCCTGCACGAAGATCCAGCGCTTCTGCAATTCGTTGCGCTGAGGACGGTCGGGCGAGGGGCCTTATCCGGCCCCTCGCTTGCTTCTATTCCATCGCGGCGCGCAGGGCGGGCGGGGATTCTTCGAGATTGTTCACGATGATCTTGCCGATGGCGAGAATCGGCACGGCGAGCAGTGCGCCCGGCACGCCCCAGAGCCAGCCCCACAGCAGCACGGTGCCGAACACCAGGATCGGGTTCAACGTCAGCTGGCGGCCTAAAATCATCGGCGTTATCACCTGCCCCTCGATCGAGGTCAGCACGTAGAAGCCCAGCGGCGGCAGCAGGATCTGGGTCCAGGAATCGAAGGTCAGCAGCGCCACCAGGGCGATGATCCCGGCGGTGATGGCCGGCCCGACATAGGGCAGGAAATTCAGGAAGCCCGCCATTGCGCCCCAAAGCAGGGGGCTTGGCATGCCCAGCGCCCACATCAGCCCGGCGGTCAGAATGCCGAGGGCCGTGTTGATCAAGGTCACGGTGCGCAGATAGACGGAAATCTTCCACTGGATTTCCAGGAACACCCGGCGGGTGCGCCGTCGTCGCTCGTTCACCTGCATCGATTCCACGATACGGCCGATCGTCCGCGGGCCTTCCGCCAGCAGGAAGAACAACAGCACCACCGTGATGACGCCGGTGAAGATGACCGACTGGACATGCTCGGCCATGGTTTCGGCCAGGCTTTTGTCCATGACGACGACACGGGCGGGCTGGCTGCCATCCTTCTCCTCGATGTTCGTCATCTCGGCGATTTTCTCGGAGGCTTCGCGCGCCTTTTGCAGCGGCAGTTTCAGATCGGCCAGCTTGCGTTCGACGTTCAGCACCAGGTTGGGGCCGAAATCCAGATATTCCAGCGCCGGTCCGGCCAGTTGGTAGCCGCCGACGCCCGTGGCCCCGGTCAGCAGCGCCACCACCAGAAACGAGCCCAGGGTTTGCGGGATGCCGATCTGGCAGATCAGCTTCACCAATGGCAACAACAGGATCGCCAGCAGCAGGGCCAGAAAGACCGGCAGCAGGATCGGCTTGGCGAAATAGACCGTATACATGAGGGCGAGGCCAAGCATGATGAGCCCCACCATCTTGGTGACGTCCTGCGCCTCGAAGAGATCCTTGAAAGTTGCGGGCCGCGGCGGATTCGGCACCGCCGGTTTCGGCTGCACGGCCTCGTCGGGCGCGGCGTCCGGCGATTCTGAGCCCGCTGGATTTGCGTTTTCTGGCGATGCCGATGTATCGGCCATGAAAAGCCTCTTTCCCCCAATGCGCGAAAGGCATTCTGCCGCTCGTCCATAACCAACGGCTAGGACGGTCATTCGTTCCCTTGCGTTTTTTCGCGCCTCAGCGGGAACTTTTCTCCATTATGGGTGGTTCTATAGGCAACCGGCAAAACAGCCGGCTTTGTTGTATATGAAAGTTTAAGGAGACGGTTATGGCGAATTCGCAACCCGCAGAAATCGATGCGATCAAGGCTGATCTGGCCGCCCTGCGCAAGGACATCGCCTCCTTGACCAAGACGGTCGGCGAAACCGCCTCGGCCAGCGTCGATGAGAAGACTGCGCAGCTTCGCGAAAAGGTCGCCACCATGCGCGAAGAGATCGAGCGTATGGCCGGCACTGCCAAGGTGCGCGGTCAGGAGGGTGTGGCCGCCGTGGAACGCCACATCGAGGACAAGCCGCTGCAGAGCATGCTGATTGCCTTCGGCGCAGGGTTGCTGCTGGGCAAGCTGTTCGATCGCCATTGATCGGCGGCAGCGTGAATTACCTGCTCAACATCGTCGGTCCTCTCGCCAAGGCGGAAATCCGTTCGGCGAAGGATTCGGCCGCACGTCTTGGCGTGCGCGTCGCGGGTTATGTCGTCGCCGGGGGCGTGGCCAGCATTGGCCTCGTCTTCCTGGCGATTGCCGGCTATCTCGGCCTGGCCCGGCGCATACCGGCACCCGATGCCGCCCTGATCGTCGCTGCCGTCGCCCTGCTGCTGGCGGCGGCCATCGGCGTCGGTGTCTGGGCGATCACCCAGCGCAAGGCAGTGCGGATACAAAATCAGCGCAGCGCCGCCGCGGCCGCAACGGCGGCGGAGCTGCAGTTGCTTCAGGCGGAGCTGGAATTGGCGCTGCATAAGAACGCCAAGGCTGGCACGCTGGGCATGCTGGCGGCTGGCGTGGCGCTGGGCGCAAGCCCTGCCTTGCGCCGTGACGCCACCGGCCTGCTGCGCGATCTGTTGCGTCAGATGCGCTAACGCCGCGAGTTCCTCAAAGTCCCATCTGGGCCAGCATCGCCCGCGTCAGCGGGTGATGCGCCTCGCCCATGCGGTCGCAGATCGAGAAGTGATTCTCGCTGCCGATTTCCCAGTAATCCGTCACCAAGCCGCGCTGCCGGCACAGCCGCGCGAATTCCAGGGACTGGCGGATCCAATCGCCGGTCTCGCCGCCGCCGACCGCCACCAGCACCGGGCAGATTGGCAGAGGCGGATGCGCCACCAGACTCGTCGCCGCCGCATGGTCGGGCGTCAGGCCAATCTCCGCATTCACCGCCAGCAACGTTACCGGCTCCAGGTCATAGACGCCGGAGACGGCAATAACGCCCTTCAGAACATCGCCCGGCAATCCTTGAGCCGCCCAATCCTGCGCCAGCATCATCGCCGCCAGATGCCCGCCCGCCGAGTGGCCGGACAGGTATAGCCGGTCCGGATCGCCGCCCAGCGCGCCGCCATTGGCGTAAATCCAATGCACCGCCTGCCGGGTCTGCTCGACGATCTCGCCAATGGCCAGCGCCGGCGCAAGGTCGTAATTCAGCATTACGACCGTGGCCCCGGCGGCGACCAGCGGTTCGGCGATGAAGCTGTAGACGCTCTTGTCCAGGCCGCGCCAATAGCCGCCATGAATGAACACATGGATCGGCGCGCGCGGATCGGCGGCGGGGAACACGTCCAGCGTCTGCAGCGGCCCGTCGCCGTAGCGCACGTCAAGGCTGCAGCGCAGCGCCTTGCGGGTTGCCGCGCTGCGGGCGATCTGGCTATCGAGGAAGCGCTGAAAGTCCGGGACCGCGCGGCGCGGGTTATACTCCCGCTCCAGCGCGTCCCCGGACAGGCCGTTATATCCGCTCATCAGCCTTGATACGCCTTTACGTCCTGACGCTGCTCGCCCAGGCCCTCGATACCCAGGCGCATGACGTTGCCCGGTTTCAAAAAGACCGGCGGCTTCATGCCCGCGCCGACGCCCGGCGGGGTGCCGGTGGGAATCACGTCGCCAGGCATCAGCGTCATGAACTGGCTGATATAGCTGACCAGATGCTTCACGCCATACACCATCGTCTTGGTCGAGCCATCCTGGTAGCGCTGGCCGTCGACATCGAGCCACATCTTCAGATTCTGCGGATCGGCGATTTCGTCCTTGGTCACCAGCCAGGGGCCGATGGGGGCAAAGGTGTCGGCGCTCTTGCCCTTCACCCACTGGCCCTGGCGCTCGATCTGGAATTCACGCTCGGACACGTCGTTCACCAGCACATAGCCGGCGACGTAATCGAGTGAGTTGGCCTCGTCGACATATTGCGCCTTCTTGCCGATGACGATGCCCAGCTCGACTTCCCAGTCGGTCTTCTTCGAGTTTTTCGGGATGATCACAGGATCGTTCGGGCCGTTGATGGCGGTGGTCGCCTTCATAAAGATGATCGGCTCGGACGGCACCGCCATGCCGGTTTCGGCGGCATGGTCGGAATAATTCAGGCCGACGCAGATCACCTTGCCGATATTGGCGATCGGACAGCCCAGGCGCGGGCTGCCAGCGACTTCCGGCAGGCTCTTCGCATCGATGCCGGCCAGCTTCTTCAGCCCGTCCGGGGTGAGGGCGTCGCCGGTGATGTCCGGCAGGTGGCCGGACAGGTCGCGCAGCTTGCCGTCCGCATCCAGAATACCCGGCTTTTCCTTACCCGCCTCGCCATAGCGCAGCAACCGCATGATAATCCTCCCAGTTTAAGGCTTCGTGTTCAGCTTAGAGCGTCAGCCCGCCATCGATCATATGGGCTACGCCGGTGGTGTAGGCCGATTCGTCGGAGGCGAGATAGAGCGCCAGCGCGGCGATCTCCTCGGCCGTGCCCAGCCGGCCCATGGGCTGGCGGGCGATGAAGGCCTGCCGGGCGGCGACGGGATCGGCGAAGGCGTCGATGCGGCCCTGCAACGACGGCGTCTCCACCGTGCCGGGGCAGATCGCATTGCAGCGTATGCCCTTGGCGATGAAGTCGATGGCGATGGATTTCGTCATGCCGATCACCGCCGCCTTGCTGGCGGAATAGACGAAGCGGTTCGGCACGCCCGCCGCCGAGGAGGCGACGGAGGACATCAGGATGATCGACCCGCCGCCCCCGGCGATCATCGCCGGCAGGAAGGCGCGGGTGACGCGGTACATCGCCTTGGTGTTCAGCTCGAAGGAAAAATCGTAATCCTTCTCCTCACATTCCAGGATCGTGCCATTGGCGACGAAGCCGGCGCAACTGAACAGCACATCGACCGCGCCGGTCTCTTGCGCCGCCGCGGCGACGGCGGCGCTGTCGGTCACATCCAGCAGGCGGGTGGCGATGCCCGGCGCCTCGGCGGCCAGGCTGTCGAGCGCCGCGGCGTTGATATCGGTGGCGACGACTCGCGCGCCCTCCCGGGCGAAGGCGAGGGCCGAGGCGCGGCCGATACCCTGGCCGGCGGCGGTGACGAAGGCTTTTTTGCCGGCGAGCCTTTGGCCCATCCTGATTATCCTCCCGTTTTTCTTATCTCTTCGTGTAGCGGGTTCCGGCGGCGGCTGGCAAGAGGCGGCAGGGCAAGCGCGTCATGCGGCGGCGTTATGCGGTTTCCCGCTTGGAGAAGTCGAGCAGGCTGGGCGCGCGCTCGATGACTTCGGTGAGGATATTTTCCGCGACCCGCAGGTTGCGCTGGGTCTCCTCGTCCAGCAGATGCTCGTAGCGCGGTTCCGACAGCTTGTTGCGCGCCTCATGCAGGCTGCGCAACTCCTGCAGGAACACCTCGCGCGAACCGAGCGGCAGGGCGGGGCTCTTGCTGAGCGCCAGGAAGAATTTCGTGCTCGCGCGGATCACCGATTTGGAAATCAGGATGTTCAGCGCGTCGAACTGCTCGTCCAGCCGTTCGTCGCGGCCGGTTTCCAGATTGCGCAGCCGGTTCTCGATCAGAATGCCGAACGTCTCGAATTCCGAGACCCGGTCGCGAAATTGCCGATACAGGTTGAAGCTGTGCTTGGTGGCGGTCTGTTCCGCCTTCGCCGCCACCATGACGATATCCCGCGCCTGCCGTTCCAGCGCGACCAGCATCTCCTGCGCTTCCCGTTTGGTGTAGCTTCTCGACATGCATTTCCCTCGGCTGCCCGGCGGCTGTCCCCATGCCCTTGTCTACGGAACTCGTTAATCTTTTTATCGGAGTGTCGCCGCCGCCGCCATGCGTATTCTCGTATGAACCCATGATAATGAAAATCAATGAAAAATTAACCTTTGCCGATAATGCTGCATGCATAATAAACGCGGTTCTGATTAAGGGCGGCGACAAAAGCGCAAGGGGAGCTTTACGAGTTATGCCGGCTTGGGGGAGCGGTGACGATGATGTTGTCTGTGCATAAGCGAAGCGGTGACGAGGGGGAGGCCGGCGCAGCCAGCGTGCGGCCGGAACGCATCGTCGAGCTGACGGGCGATGTCGCCGGGGTAACGCGGGAAAAGGTGGCGGCGATCCGCGCGATCACCGGGCGCACCAAGATGCTGGCGCTGAACGCGCTGATCGAGGCGGCGCGGGCAGGCGATGCGGGGCGTGGCTTCGCGGTGGTCGCCGGCGAGGTGCGCGACGTTTCCACCGAAATCGAGACCATCTCGAACGCGCTGGAAAGCGAGCTGGCGCAGCGGGTCGACGCCTTGCAGCGGCTCGGCAGCGCCATGGTCGAGCAGATCAGCGGTCATCGGCTGGTCGATCTGGCGCTGAACGCGGTGGAGCTGATCGATCGCAACCTCTATGAGCGGACATGCGACGTGCGCTGGTGGGCGACCGACAGCGCCATCGTCGAATGCGCCGCCGACCCCACGCCGGAGCGCTGTGCCCATGCCGCACAACGCCTGGGCGTCATCCTGTCGGCCTATACCGTCTATCTCGATCTCTGGGTCGCCGATGCCGAGGGGCGGGTGATCGCCAATGGCCGGCCGCAGCATTATCCCATGGCCGGCCGGGACGTATCGCGCGAGCGCTGGTTCCAGGACGGGCTGGCGACCCGCACCGGCGACGATTATGCCGTGGCCGATATCGCCATCGCGGCCGATCTGGGCAAGCGGCCGGTTGCTACCTACGCCACGGCGATCCGCGAAGGGGGGTTGGCCAACGGCAAGGTGCTGGGCGTGCTGGGCGTGCATTTCGACTGGGGGCCGCAGGCCGAGAGCATCGTGCAGGGCGTGCGGCTGACCCCGGATGAGCGGGAGAAAACCCGCGTGCTGCTGCTCGACCGACAGTTTCGCGTGCTTGCCGCGTCCGACGGCAAGGGCGTGCTGACCGAAACCCTGCCGTTGCAGGCCGGCGTCCGGCGCGATGGCTTCTATCGTGACGAGAAGGGCAATACGGTCGGTTTCGCCGCCACCCCCGGCTACGAGACCTATCGCGGCCTTGGCTGGTATGGCTGCATCGTGCAGCAGCCCATGTAGCGCCTTGGGGGAATGGTGGGCGGTACTGGGATTGAACCAGTGACCCCACGCGTGTGAAGCGTGTGCTCTCCCGCTGAGCTAACCGCCCGTCTTCCGCAGCGTTCGCCGCGAAGGGCCTTCGTATAGGGCGGCAGGGGCGGCCCTGTCAAGCGATGCTCTCGCCCCAGATGCAATTGATCGCGCCGGGCAGCTCGGCGAATCGTTCCAGCAGGGCGGCGGCGCCCAATTCGGCGACCGGCACGCGCGGATAGCCGTACAGCATGGCGATGAAGGGCACGCCGCAGCCTCGCGCGACGGCGGCGTCATTATCGTTGTCGCCGATCATGATCGCCCGGTCGTTGGCGATGCCCAGCCGGTCGATCACGGCCTGCAGATGCGCCGGCGCCGGCTTGCGCACCGGCAGCGCGTCACCGCCCACCACTGCATCGAACAAATCGCCCAGGCCAAGTTGCGGCAGCAGCTTTTCCGTGGCGCTCTGCGGCTTGTTGGTGCACAGGCCGAGGCGCAGCCCGGTCTGCCGCAGCCCGGCCAGCACGGTCGCCACATCGGGATAGAGCTGCGCCGGCGTCGCCGGGATCGATTCATAGATCGCGATGAATCGCTGCGTCAGCGCCGGCAGCGTATCAAGGGCGTCCGGGCCGCCCGTCGCGGCGAAGGCGCGTTCCACCAGCTTCAGTGCCCCGTCGCCGACGAATCCCTTTACCTGGGCCAGCCGGACGGCCGGTCTGTGCCGTTCCGCCAGCAGCACGTTCAGGGCCTGGGCCAGGTCGATCACGCTGTCGATCAGCGTGCCGTCCAGGTCGAAGATCAGGGCGCGGGAAGCGTCGGAGGGGAGCATATCGCTACGATGGTCGTTGATCCAGATAGGGCCGGAACGATAGAACCGTCAGACAATCCGCACCAGGATCATATCCGCCATGACCGATTACACGCCGAAGCATCCCGTCGCCGCCATCGTCCTCGCCGCCGGCAAGGGCACGCGGATGAAGTCCGACCTGCCGAAGGTGCTGCATCCGCTGGCTGGCCGGCCAATGATCCGCCACCTGCTCGACACAGTGACGCGCCTGACGCCGGAGCGGATTGTGGTCGTGGTCGGGCCGGAGGGGGAGGCGGTGGCCCAGGCGGTCGCGCCCCTGCCGACAGCGGTGCAGAATCCGCCGCAGGGCACTGGCCACGCGGCGCAGGCGGCGCTGCCGGCGCTGCGCGGCTTCGAGAACGGCACGGTGCTGGTTCTGGCGGGGGCGGACCCCTTCGTGTCCGAGGCGACGCTGCGCACGCTGCTGGAGCGCCGCGAGGAGGGGGCGTCCGTGGTGGTGGTCGGTTTCCGCCCGGCCGATCCGGCGCGCTATGGCCGGCTGGTGGTGGGGGCGGGGCATCTCTACAAGATCGTCGAATATGCCGAGGCATCGCCGGAACAGCGCGCCATCGATCTGTGCAATGGCGGTTACATGGCGATCGACGCCGCCCATCTCCGCGACATGCTGGCCGAATTGTCGAACGACAACGCCAAGGGCGAGTATTACCTGACCGACCTGGTGGAGATCGCCAACCGGCGCGGCCTGCGCGCCACCGTGGTCGAGGTCGAACCGTCGGAGGTGATGGGCATCGACACCCGCGCCGGGCTGGCCGTCGGCGAGGCGATGGTGCAGCAGTCTCTGCGCGCCGCCGCCATGGAGAACGGGGCGACGCTGACCGATCCCGCCACGGTTTACCTGTCCTGGGACACCAGGCTGGGCCGCGATGTGACGGTCGGTCCGTTCTGCGTCTTCGGCCCCGGCGTTACGGTTGGCGACGGGGTCGATATCCGCGCCTTCAGCCATCTCGAAGGGGCGACGGTGGAGTCGGGCGCGGTCGTCGGCCCCTATGCCCGGCTGCGCCCGGGCGCGCATGTCGGGCGCGACGCCCATGTCGGTAATTTCGTCGAATTGAAGAACACCACGCTGGGCGCGGGCGCCAAGGCCAATCACCTGACCTATCTGGGCGACGCCACAGTGGGGGCGGGGGCCAATATCGGCGCCGGCACCATCACCTGCAATTATGACGGCTTCTTCAAGGAGCATACGTCCATCGGGACGGGGGCTTTCATTGGCTCCAACACTGCCCTGGTCGCCCCGGTGAGCATCGGCGACGGGGCGATCGTGGCGGCCGGCAGCGTGATCACCGCCGACGTTCCCGCCGACGCGCTGGCCCTGGGGCGGGGCCATCAGGTGGAAAAACCCGGCCGCGCCAAGGCGTTCCGCGACCGCCGCGCGGCGGAGAAGGCGGCGAAGCGGGGATAGGGTGACTTACGCCTGCGCCAATATTTCCTGGCACCAGGCGATGCGGGAGTCGATCTGGGCGATTTCCTGGTCCAGCCAGGCAGGCAGCAAGCCGTCGACGATGGTGGCATCCTCATTGGCGCGCAGATCGATCAGGCGGGAGCGTTCGGCGCGGAACAGATCCTCCAGCATCTCGATCTGGCCCAGCCGGGCCTCGCGGTCGAGCAGGTGCAGGAAGCGCAGCTTCAGCGCCAGCACCAGCTTGTTCAGATCGTTCACCACCGGGCGCATGCTGGCTGTCAGCAGATCGGTCAGCGCCTTCTGGCCATCGGTCGTCAGGCGCAGGCTGGGATTATCCTCCATGCTCTCGCCATCGAGCGGGGCAACCAGCCCCTCGAAGCGCAGCAGCTCCAGCGACGGGGCGAGCAAATCCAGCGACGGCCCGGCCACGCGGGTGGCGAAGCGGCGCACCATGGCCGCCAGATCGGCGTAACGCTTTGGCCCCTCGGCCAGGAAGCCCAGCATGGCGAGGCGCAGCGCCTCGGTCGGGATCAGCGAATTGTCGCGATACATCGGCATGTCCTTCTCGCTTGATCCTAGAAATAGGATACCGGACCGCGATAGTCCAGTATTAAGAGCGAGTCGCAATTGGGATTATTGCGCGGCCAGCCCCTGCACGGGGACGATCTTCACCGTCATCCCGTCGGCCGTCAGCGCCAGGCGGCCCTGCTTGAGGTCCAGCGCATCGTCGCCGAACATCTCGCGCCGCCAGCCTTGCAGGGCCGGCACGTCGGCCTTGTCGTCTGCGGCGATGGCTTCCAGATCGCCGGTATTGGCCACCAGCTTCTGCGCCACGCCATTCTCCTCGCAGCGCAGCTTCAGCAGCACCTTCATCAGTTCGACGATGGGGCCGCGGCCGGCCGGCAGTTCGACGCGCTCGGGCAGTTGCGGGCGATCTTCCTTCGGCACTTCGGTTCCGCGCTTCACGGCGTCCAGCAACTGCTTGCCCATGGCGCCCTCGGCGAAGCCCTTGGACAGTGCGCGGATCTTGCCAAGCTCGTCGGCGTTCTTCGGCTCGCGGGCGGCGATTTCCAGCAATGCCTCGTCGCGCAGGAAGCGGTTGCGCGGCAGATCGCGCTTGCGGGCCTCCAGCTCGCGCCAAGCGGCGATTTCGCGCAGCACGGCCAGGAACTTGGTGCTGTTGGTGCGCGGCTTCAGCCGGCGCCAGGAATCCATCGGGTCGGCATCGTAGGTCGAGGCGGCGGTCAGCACCGCCATCTCCTCGGTCAGCCAATGGGCGCGGCCGTTTTTCTCCAGCATCTGGGCCAGCTTTTCATAGACGATGCGCAGATGCGTCACATCGGCCAGCGCATAGTCGAGCTGCTTGTCGGAAAGCGGCCGGCCGGCCCAGTCGCTGAACCGGAAGCTTTTGTCGATGCGCGCATTGGCCAGGCGCGAGGCCAGCGTCTCGTAGCCCACCGAATCGCCGAAGCCGCAGACCATCGCGGCGACCTGGGTGTCGAACAGCGGCGCCGGGATGACATTGCCGAGGAAATAGAAAATCTCGATATCCTGCCGGGCGGCGTGAAACACCTTCAGCACGGCGGGATTCGCCATCAGCGCGAAAAGCGGCTTCAGGTCCATGCCGAGGGCCAGCGGGTCGATGGCGGCGGCGGCGTCCGGACCGGCGAGCTGCACCAGGCAGAGCTGCGGATAATAGGTCTTCTCCCGCATGAACTCCGTGTCGACGGTGACATACTCGGCCTTGGCGAGGGACTCGCAGAAATCGGCGAGGCTTTTGGAATCTTGGATCAGAATGGTCATGCCGTCTCAATAGCATCCGCCGCGAGGACGGACCAGACGGGAAAGCTTACTCGACGCTCACCAGACGGCGATTTGCCTGCTTGTTGCGGTACATCTGCTGATCGGCGCGGGCCATCAGCGTCGCCTCGGTGTCCTGCGGGCCGAAGGCGACGGCGCCGACGCTGACGCGAAGCTGGATCGTCGCGCCATTATATTCCACCGTCAGCCGGTTGAGCTGGCGCAGCAACTGGCGCGCCCGGGCGAAGCCGGAGTCGGAGCTGGTGCGCGTCAGCAGCGCCGCGAATTCGTCGCCGCCCATGCGGGCTACGCTGTCATGACGGCGCACCCGGTCGGCCAGGGTCTCGCTGACCTTCTTCAGCGCTGCGTCGCCGGCGGCGTGGCCGTGGCAATCGTTGATCGCCTTGAAATCGTCGATGTCGGCATAGATCAGCACGCCGCCGATCTCGGTGCGGCGCGATTCCTCCAGCGCCGTCGACATCTGCAAGGCAAAGCCCCGGCGGTTGAACAGGCCGGTCAATTCGTCGGTGACGGACAGGTTCTGCAGCTTCTCGATCTGCTCCTGCTGCTGGGCGATGATCTGCCGCGCCTCGGCGACGGCAAGGGCCAGCCGCATGATCTCGGCGGAGGTCAGGCTGTTCGTGTCGCCCAGCAGGGCTGCTGTGTCGGCCAGCCAGGCTTCGATGCCGGATTCATGCTCCGCCGCGTCGCCCAATCGCCGCATCAAGGCGGCCACGCTGATCGGGCTCATGCCGACGGCAGCGTCAAGGGTGGGTGGCAGGACGGTCAAAGCGATGGACATGGCGTGATCGGGCTCTCCCAAGCCAATAACGAATTCCTGTCCTCTCCTAAGCAACCGCCATGCCAACGGGTTATGGGATGGTTAATATGTTAAATAACAATGGGTTGAGAAATTCCCTTAAGTCGTCCGACCGGCAAATCCTGCCGGTCGGACAGTGTTTGCCGGGTAAACTAGGTCACGATGTCGGCCGGCCGGCGGCCGGCGAAGAAGGCGTCCAGATTGTCCAGCGCCCGGAATCCCATGGCGTCGCGGGTCTCGGTCGTGGCGCTGCCGATATGCGGCAGCAGGAAGCAATTGGCAAGATCGCGGTAGCCCGGATGGATCGCCGGTTCGTTCTCGAACACGTCCAGGCCGGCGGCCGCCAGCTTGCCGGATGTCAGCGCCGCGATCAGGGAATCGTCATGCACGATCGTGCCGCGCGCCGTGTTTATCACCACCGCGCCGTCAGGCATGCTGGCGATGCGCTCGGCATTGAGGAAATGATGCGTTTCCTCGGTCGACGGGCAGTTGATCGACAGGAAATCGGCGATGCCCAGCATCTCCGTCGGGTCTTCGTGGAAGATCGCTCCCCGTTCCAGCTCGGGCGACAGGCGGCTGCGGTTGCTGTAGTGGATTTCCATGTCGAAGCCGCGGGCCCGCTGGGCGACGGCGCGGCCGATGCGGCCCATGCCCAGAATCGCCAGCCGCTTGCCGGTGACATGCACGCCCAGCAGGCCGGTCGGCTCCCAGCGGCCCCAGCGATCCTCGCGCACCATGCGCTCGCCCTCATAGGCGCGCCGCGCGGCGGCCAGCAGCAGCAGCAAGGTGGTGTCGGCGGTGGCGTCGGTCAGCACGTCGGGCGTGTTGGTGACGGTCAGGCCGCGCGCCTGCGCGGCGTCGATATCGATATGGTCATGGCCGACGGAGAAGGTGGCGGCGATCCGCACCTCGGGGGGCAGCGCCTGGATGACGTCGGCGCTCAGCTTTTCGGTCGGGCAGAGAAGCAGGCCGTCATGGCCGGCGCTGGCGCGAAGCAACGTCTCGGCATCGTAGGCGGTGTCCTGCGGGTTGAAGGTCGCCGCGTAATCGCGGGCGAGCCGCGCTTCCACCTTCGCGGGCAGCTTGCGGGTGATGAGGATTCGGGGACGGGCCTCTGCCATATTTCCTCCAGATGTGTGAGCCAAGCTCTTGTGGTTTCATGATTTGCGGTGCGGTTGCACCTTCCGTTGGGCACTATAGATCATCACATGAAGAATGCGCGGATAACCCAAGGGTTTCGGAGAATGACGATGCGCGGGCGGTATGGAGTGCGGCGGGCGGTCGGGTGCGTTCTCGTGCTGGCGACCCTATCGAGTCCGGCGCTGGCGTTCGATATCGCGCCGCACCGCGCGGTCTACAAAATGTCGCTCGGCAAGACCGCCAGCAACAGCGAGGTGGTGGCCGCCGAGGGCGCGATGCTGATGGAATGGGGCGATAGCTGCGAGGGCTGGACGGTCGAGCAACGCTACCGTCTGCGCATGCTCTACAATCAGGGCGGCGAATCCGACATGGCTGTCACCTTCGTCACCTATGAGGCGAAGGACGGCTCCACCTACCGTTTCTTCGTCGAACGCGCCCGGCCGACGGGCGATACCGAGAGCGTCAGCGGCAGGGCCGAGCATGCCGGCGGGAATGATGGCCTAGCCACCTTCACCCAGCCGCAGGCCGAGAAGATCGAGCTGCCGAAGAATGTGATGTTCCCGACCGAACATACCCTGGCCATCCTGAAAGCGGCGGAGGCCGGCAAGCGCTTCCTGGGCGCCCGGGTGTTCGACGGCAACGAAGTCGAGGGCGCGATGGAGGTGACGGCCGCCATCGGCGCGCTTATTCCCGCCGCGACGGACGAGAAAACCCCCGCCCTGCTGCGCCGCCCCTCCTGGCCGATCCGCCTCGCCTTTTTCGGCAAGGATGCGAAGGCCAGCGGCCAGCCCGACTATGAGCTTGGCCTGCGCCTGTTCGACAATGGCGTGGCCACGGAGCTGAAGCTGGATTATGGCGATTTCGTCATCGAGGCCAATCTCGACCAGATCGAAAGCATGAAGAGCCCTGGCTGCTAAAGGCTCTCCGGCCGCAAAAGCCTGCTTCTGCCCGGTTATTTTCTCGCCGCCAGGCCTCGGCCTTTCAGGATCGCGGTGTCGCCGAGCTTCTTGCGCACCGCGTCCATGGCGCCCTCGATCTTCTTCTGCCGGTCGCGGTTGCGGTCGATCAGGTCGGGCGGGTCGGCCTGGGAGGGATCGGCGAAGTCGCTGGCGCCGATGCCGATCAGCCGGAAGGATGTGCCCGTCGCCTCGCGCTCCAGCAGCGGCAGGGCGGTGCGATAGAGCCGGTCGGCCAGCAGGGTCGGGCTGTCGAGATGCTTGGAGCGGGTGATGGTGCGGAAATCCGCCGTCTTCAGCTTCAGCGTGATGCCGGCCCCGGCCAGTTCGGCCGCCTTCAGCCGCTTCGCCAGCTTTTCCGAAAGCCGCCAGAGGATGCGCTTCAGCTCCTCCGGGTCGGCGATATCGTCGTCGAAGGTGGTCTCGGCGGAGACACTCTTGGTCTCGCGTTCGACCTCCACCCGGCGGGGATCGATGCCCTGGGCGAAGCTGGCCAGCCTCTCGCCCATCGCGCCATAACGGGCGATCAGATCGCGCGCCGGCATCTGCTGCAGATGGCCGATATGGGTGACGCCGTCCTTCACCAGCTTGGCCTGTAGGGCCTGGCCGACTCCCCAGATCAGCGAGACCGGCTGCTTCGCCAGGAAATCCAAAGCCTCCGCCTGGCCGATGATGGCGAAGCCCCGCGGCTTGTCGAGGTCGGAGGCGATCTTGGCCAGGAACTTGTTGTAGCTGAGGCCGATGGAGACGGTGATGCCGATCTCGGTCTCAATGCGTTTGGCCAGCATGGCCAGCGTGTGCGCCGGGCTGCCCTTGTGCAGCGTTTCGGTGCCGCCGAGATCGAGGAATGCCTCGTCGATGGACAGCGGCTGCACCAGGGGCGTCACCCCCTGCATCAGGGTGCGGACCTGATGGCCGACCGCGCTGTATTTCGCCATATCCGGCTTGATGACCACGGCGTTGGGGCACAGCTTCAGCGCCTTGAACATCGGCATGGCGGAGCGGCAGCCATAGAGCCGGGCGACATAGCAGGCGGCCGAGACCACGCCGCGCTTGCCGCCGCCGATCAGCACCGGCTTGTCGCGCAGGCCCGGATCGTCGCGCTTCTCGACGCTGGCATAGAAGGCGTCGCAGTCGATATGCGCGATGGACAGGCTGTGCAACTCGGCATGGCGGATCAGCCGGGGCGAGCCGCAGGCCGGGCAACGCACCTCGGCCGCGCCCGCCGGCAGGCGGGTTCCGCAATCGCGACAAAGCCCCGGGGCGTCAGGCGTCGGCATTCATCCCAATATCCTGGCTGGCCGGCTCCGGCCATAGCCAGGCGGCACCGCGCACGCCGCTGGAATCGCCATGCATCGGCGGCACCAGGGGCGTCACCACTGTATCGGAAAACACATAGCGGCCCCACAGCTTCGGCACGTTCACATACAGCCGCTCCAGCGTGGACAGGCCGCCGCCCAGCACGATCACGTCGGGGTCCAGTATGTTCATCATGCTGGCCAGCGCGCGGGCCAGCCGGTCCTCGTAGCGTTGCAGCGCCAGCTCCGCCGCTTCCTCGCCTTGCGCGGCGGCGGCGCAGATATCCGGGCTGGTGAGTGACTGGCCGGTGGCGGCGTTGTAGTCCAGCGCCAGGCCGCCGCCGGACAGGAAGGTCTCCAGGCAGCCATCCAGCCCGCAATAGCAGCGCGGGCCCGGCCGCTCGGCATCCTGCGGCCAGGGCAGGGGGGTATGGCCCCATTCGCCGGCGATCGAGTTGGGGCCGACCAGCGGACGCCCATCGACCACGATGCCGCCGCCGCAGCCGGTGCCGAGGATGGCGCCGAACACAACGCCCGCCCCGGCGGCCGCACCGTCCGTGGCCTCCGACAGGGCAAAACAATTGGCGTCGTTGGCCAGGCGCACCGGCCGGTCGAGAATCGCCTCCAGATCCTTATCCAGCGCATGGCCGATCAGGCAGACCGAATTGGCGTTCTTGATCAGCCCGGTCGCCGGTGAGATGGTGCCCGGTATGCCGATGCCCACCGTGCCGCGCCGGCCGGTGCGCTGTTCGGCCATCCGCACCAGCCCGGCGATGGCGCGCAAGGTGCCGTCATAGTCGCCCTGCGGCGTCGGCACGCGCTCGCGCAGCAATGCCTCCCCGGTGCGCTCGTTCAGGGCGATGATCTCGATCTTCGTGCCGCCCAGATCGATTCCGAGCCTCATGCTTGCCTCATGTCGCATTTGTCCTGTTTCATGACTTATGGTTAAAAGGCTTGGCCGATATACGAAACAAACCGTTTCGGAAAAATCGCGTGGTCTTGGTAATAATCGGATAAGCTTGTCGGGAAAAGCGCGCTGGGGGCCCAGAGGTTCCAGCGGGGCGCCGATGCCGGGCGGCAGGAAGCCGCCAAACGGAGGAAGAATGCCGAAGACAGTTCTGATCGTCGAGGATAACGAACTGAACATGAAGCTTTTCCACGATCTGCTGGAAGCGCATGGCTACGACATTCTGCAGACCCGCGACGGTATGGAGGCGCTGCGGATCGCGCGTGAGCATCATCCCGACCTGATCCTGATGGATATTCAGTTGCCGGAGGTTTCCGGCCTGGAGGTAACCAAATGGATCAAGGAGGATGACCGGCTGAAATCGATCCCGGTGATCGCCGTCACGGCCTTCGCCATGAAGGGGGACGAGGAGAAAATCCGGGAGGGCGGTTGCGAGGCCTATATCGCGAAGCCGATCTCGGTGCAGAATTTCCTGGAGACCGTTCAGAAATTCCTGAGCTGAGCCCATGCCTGGTCGCGTGCTGGTCGTCGACGATGTTCTGCCGAATGTGAAGCTGCTGGAAGCCAAGCTTTCGGCGGAGTATTTCAACGTGATCACGGCGATGAACGGCCCCGACGCGCTGATCCTGGCGGATAAGGAATCGCCGGATATCATCCTGCTCGACATCATGATGCCGGCAATGGACGGCTTTGAGGTGTGCCGGCGGCTGAAAGCCAATGTGAAGACCCAGCACATCCCCGTGGTCATGGTGACCGCCCTGTCGGACAATAGCGACCGGGTGAAGGGGCTGGAATCCGGCGCCGACGATTTCCTGACCAAGCCGGTGAACGACATCGCGCTGTTCGCGCGGGTGCGGTCCCTGGTGCGGCTGAAGACCATGATGGATGAATGGCGGTTGCGCGAGCAGACCTCGCACGAACTGGGCGTCATGTTGCAGGCCGACCAGGTGAAGGAGGTCGACACCGCTGACGCGGCTATCCTGATCGTCGAGGACAACCCCATCGATATCGCCAATATCGAGGATATCCTGCGCGCCGGCGCGTCGCGGATCGACACCGAGATGTCGCCCACCAAGGGTGTGGAGCGGGCGGCTACCGGCGATTACGATCTGGTCATCACCAGCCTGGGGTTGAGCCAGGGCGACGCGCTGCGCGTCTGCTCGCAATTGCGCGCGCAGGAGAAGACCCGCCAGGTGCCGATCCTGCTGGTCGGCGAGGATGATCAGATGCCGCGCATCGCCAAGGGTCTCGACCTCGGCGTGAACGATTATCTGATCAAGCCGATCGACCGCAACGAATTGATGGCCCGGGTGCGCACCCAGATTCGCCGGCGGCGCTACCAGGACCGGCTGCGCGACAATTACGAGAAGAGCCTGTCGCTGGCGCTGACCGACAGCCTGACCGGCCTGTATAACCGACGCTATCTGTTCAGCCATCTGCAGGGGCTGACCACGCGCACCGGCGGCAGCAACAAGGCGATGTCGATCCTGCTGATGGATCTGGATCACTTCAAGCGGGTGAACGACACCTATGGCCATGTCGTCGGCGACGATGTGCTGCGCGAGATCGCCAAGCGCATCCTGGTGAATGTGCGGAATTTCGATCTTGTCGCGCGGCTCGGCGGCGAGGAGTTCGTCATCGTCATGCCAGACGCCGACCGTGAAATCGCCGAACGGGTGGCGGAGCGGCTGCGCCGCAAGATCGCCGAGGCCCCCTTCATGCGCGACGCGGCGTCGACCGAGAGCATCGATCTGTCGGTCAGTATCGGCATCGCCGACAATGCCGAGGTGCAGGGCGACCCGACCGAGCTGCTGCGCCGGGCCGATATCGCGCTATATCACGCCAAGAATGCCGGGCGCAATTGCGTGCGGCTATACGATCCGGCCATCGAGACGCCGGGGAATAAGGGCGTTCGCACGCTGAATTCGGCCGATTGAGGCTGCCCGGAAACGACAAAGGCCGCCCGAAGGCGGCCCCACTATCGAGATACGCTCAAAAGAGCGGTCTTACTTGATCTTCGATTCCCGGAAAACGACGTGCTTGCGCACCTTCGGGTCGTACTTCTTCAGCTCCAGCTTGCCGGTCATCGTCCGCGGATTCTTCTTCGCGACGTAGAAATAGCCCGTGTCGGCGCTGCTGATGAGCTTGATCAGAAGGGTATTCGACTTCGCCATGGCGGCCGGTCCACTGTTAGAGCTGTTGAATAAGAGGCGCAGAACATAGCCGCAGGAAATCTCCTGTCAAGGCATAAGCTGCGCTGTCACGCGCTTTCGCGCCCCCGCTGAGTCTTCACTGGGCCTTCTGGGCAACAGCGACGACTGACATTTCACGCATCCGGGTCAGCAGTTCGGGGTCGTGGACCAGCAGGCGGGCGACATCGAGGTCGATGCTCTCATTATGCGCCGGCTTGGAGGGGCACGCCTCGCGCAGCTCCTTCTGCCGGTTGGCGTCCAGGTCGGCGACCACGCGGCGTGCGTTCAGCAGGGCGGAGGGACGCACCGCGCCCCGCCGCAGGTCGCTGATCACCTGCACCGGGTCGTCGGTGTAATTGGCCGTGCACACGGTCGGCAGCACGCCATAGGTAGACAGCGCATAGCCGGAGGGGGCGAACAGCCGCGCCCAGGTCAGCGTCATCTCGCCCTCGTTCGGCAGGCGGATCACGGTCTGCACCGAGCCCTTGCCGAAGGAGCGGGTGCCGATCACCAGCGCCCGGCCGGTATCCTGCAAGGCGGCGGCCACGATCTCCGAGGCGGAGGCGGATGCGCCATTGATCAGCACCACCATGGGCAGGCCCTGGGCGATATCGTCGCTGCGCGCATCGTAGCGCTGCATCGAATGCGGGTGCCGGCCGCGCGTGGAGATGATCTCCCCGGTCGGGATGAACATATCGGCCACCGACACCGCCTGGTCCAGCAGCCCGCCGGGATTGCCGCGCAGATCGAGGATCACCCCGGCCATGCGCGGGCCGATCTCGCGCCACGCCTCGACCATCGCCTTGGACAGCGAGGCGGTGGTGTCCTGGTTGAAGCCGTTCATGCGGATATGGGCGATGTCGTCCACCCGCTCGAAGGTAACCGTTGTCGGCACGATTCGCGCCCGGCGCACGGAGACGTTCAGCGTCTCCGCCGAAGCGCCATTGACCGGGCGATGCAATGTGAGCGCCACCGGCGTGCCGATCACGCCGCGCAGCCGGTTCACCACGTCGCGGCTGGACAGGCCCTGGACCGGTTGGCCGTCGATCTGAGTGATCTCGTCGCCGGCCTTCAGCCCGCCGCGCGCCGCCGGGGTTTCCGGCATGACGTTGGCGATAACCACTTTTTGCTCGTCCGGCAGCAAGGAGACGCCGATGCCGCCGAAACCCTCGCGCTGCGCCCGGTTGTCGCGCGCCGTGTCGTAGTCGGCATAGCGGGAGAACCGGTCGAGATCCTTGAAGGACGCCTCGAACACGGTGCGGTAGAGCTGCTCCGGCGGGGTTTTGGCCAGCTCCGCGGAGGAGGAGCGGCCGGCCAGGATGACGGCCGCCGTCAGCATGCCCCAGCGCACCGAATCATCCTCGCGCGGGGCGGGAAACTCGCCGATCACGGCGCGCCCGACCGACAGGCGCACCTTCTCCTCGCCGCTGGAAACGGAAACCGCCGGGTCCAGCCCCTGCAAGCCCTGCATGCCGTGCAGCGCCACGCTGCCGATCTGCACCGGCTCCAGGTAATATTCGCGGATATTGTCGTAGCCGGCGGCGAAAACCTCGGCTGCGTCGCGGGCCTGAAACTCGCGCGGCGCAGGGGATGGGTCGACCGTGCTGGCGCAGGAATTGGTCAAGACCAGCACCGCCGCCAGGATGAGCGTCGATCTCACACGATGGGCCAAGCCTGACATCTGCCCGTCCAGGCCGTTAAATTCCGACATGATGTCCTAACGCGCCACTCCGTAAGCCATTCCGACGACGCCGAACCGTCCTCAGCGTCGGCCCTGCCTTGGCCGGCGACCGGGGAGGAACGCGATAACGCCAATCGATGCGGCGGCCGCGCCGCCCCGCCGATTACACTATTGTTTGCGCAAACCAGTTTGGAAAACCAGAGGATTCCAGCGGAATTATCGTTTACGCGCCGCTTTGGTCGATTTTTTCCCGCCCTTGCGCGGCAAGGCGGGGCGGCGCGATTTTCCGGGACCGGTCCGGCTGCCCATTTTCTGCCGGGCGGAGCGGCCGGCCATCGGCTCGCCCTGGGTGCCGCCCTCCATCAGCTCGAACAGCAGGCCGCCGGTCACCTGGTCGGCTTCCGCCAGCCGAACCTCGACCCGGTCGCCCATGGTCAGCGTCAGGCCGCGCGACCGGCCGACCAGTTGGTGGCGCACATCGTCATGGTCGTAATAATCGTTCGGCAGGGTGCGGATCGGCACGAAGCCGTCGGCCCCGGTCTCGTCCAGCGTGATGAACAGGCCGAAGCGGGTGACGCCGTTGATGCGGCCCTGGAACAGCGCGCCCACCCGGTCGGCCATGAAGGCGGTGACGTAGCGGTCGATAGCGTCGCGCTCGGCATGGGCGGCGCGGCGTTCGGTGATGGAGATATGCTCGCCGATCTCAGCGAAGCGCGGCAGCTCATCGTCGGACAGCGCGCCGGTGCCCAGCTTCAGGCCGCGGATCAGGGCGCGATGCACCAGCAGGTCGGAATAACGGCGGATCGGCGAGGTGAAATGCGCGTAGCGCTGCAAGGCCAGGCCGAAATGCCCCAGATTGTCGGGGCTGTAGACCGCCTGCGCCTGGGAGCGCAGCACCAGCTGGTTCACCATCTGCTCGTTCGGGCCGCCGCGAACCTGGGCCAGGATATGGTTGAAATGCTTCGGCGTCATGACCTGGCCCTTGGCCAGATTGAGCTCGATGCCGTGCAGCACCTCGCGCAGGCCTTCCAGCTTTTCCGCATCCGGCTCGTCATGCACGCGGTACATGCAGGGCAGACGCAGGCTCTCAATGGTCTCGGCGGCGCAGACATTGGCCAGGATCATGAATTCCTCGATCAGCTTGTGGCTGTCGAAGCGTTCCCGGTTGCGGATCGACTGCACCATGCCGTCCGCCCCCAGCACGACCTGGCGCTCCGCCAGATCCAGCTCCAGCGTGCCGCGCAGCCGGCGCGCCTTGTCCAGCGCCTTGTAGGCGGCGAACAGCGGCTTCAGCACCGGCTCGACCAGCGGCTCCGTCGTCTCGTCGGTGCGGCCGTCGATGGCGGCCTGCGCCTGCTCGTAGGTCAGCCGGGCGGTGGAGCGCATCAGGCCGCGCACGAATTTATGGCTGATCTTCCTGCCCTGCGCATCGATCCACATATGCACGGCCATGCAGGCGCGGTCCTCGTGCGGCCGCAGCGAGCAGAGATCGTTGGACAGCGCTTCGGGCAACATCGGCACCACCCGGTCGGGGAAATAGACCGAATTGCCGCGCTCATAGGCGCTTTTGTCCAGCGCGTCGCCGGGGCGCACATAATGCGCCACGTCGGCGATCGCGACCATCAGGTGCCAGCCGCCGGGATTCTGCGGGTTGGCGTCCGGCTCGGCGAACACCGCATCGTCGAAGTCGCGCGCATCCGCGCCGTCGATGGTGACCAGGGGAATGCCGCGCAGATCCTTGCGCTTGCCCAGCGTCACCGGCTTCGCCTTCTCCGCCTGGGCCAAGGCCGCGGGCGGGAATTCGGTCGGAATGTCGTTGGTGTAGATCGCGATCAGGCTGATCGAGCGCGGATTGCCGGTCGAGCCCAGCAACTCCACCACCTTGGCGCTCTGCACGCCCAGGCGGGGGGCGCGGATAATCTCCGCCACCACCAGGTCGCCGGGCTTGGCCCCGGCGGAATCGCGCTTGTCGATGCGGTATTCCTGGCGGTGCTTGCGATCGGTCGGGCGCAGCACGCCGCCGTCGCCGCCCAGATCGTAGACGCCGAGCACGCGGTTGGCCGGCCCGCCCAGCTTGCGGATGACGCGGCCCTCATAGAGGTCGGGACCGACGCGGCGCAGCCGGGCCAGCACCCGTTCGCCGGTGGTGATTGATGGGCTGCCGGGGCGGTCCGGGGCCAGCATGATGCGCGGCGGCCGGCCGGCCTCCTTCCAGATCGCGGGGACGCCGATGGGCTCGCCATCGGCATCGATCTCCACCACCTCGACCACGATTATTTCCGGCAGGCTGCCGGGCTTGGCCAGCTTGCGCTTGCGGCCGCGGTCGATGTCGCCGCTGGCCTCCAGCTCGCGCATCACCTTCTTCAGCAGCATCCGGTCATCGCCGGAGATGCTGAAAGCGCGCGCCACCTCCCGCTTGCCGACGGGAACCGGGCTGTCGCGGATGAATTCGGCGATCTGCTCGCGCGTGGGGAAGCCGGGCGTCGGTTTCTTGGCCACCTAGTCGGCCTTCCACGGGGGAGGCTGGGTTGCGTCGTCCGTCTTGGCCGGCTTCTTGGCCGCAGCCTTCTTCGGGGCGGCCTTTTTCGCCGGGGCCTTCTTTTCCGCGCCGTTGGCCGCCGCTTTCTTGGGCGCGGCCTTTTTCGGGGCGGCTTTCTTGGCCGGGGCTTTTTTTGCGGTCGCCTTCTTGCCCTTGGCCGGGCCCTTGGCATCGACCAGCGCGACAGCCTGCTCCAGCGTCACCGCCTCGGCATCCATGTCCTTCTTCAGATTGGCGCGCACCCCGTCATGCTGCACATAGGGGCCGAAGCGGCCCACATAGGGGCCGAAGCGGCCGATGCCGGCGGTGATCTGCTCGCCCGATTCCGGGTCCTTGCCGATCTCGCGCGGCAGCGACAGCAGGGACAAGGCGCCTTCCAAATCGATGCTGGCCGGCGACGCCCCCTTGGGCAGCGAGACGCGCTTCGGCTTCTCCTCGCCATTGGCCTCGCCAAGCTGGATATAGACGCCGTACGGCCCCTTGCGCATAGAAACGCCAAGGCCGGTGGCGGGGTCGGTGCCCAGTTCCTTCGTGCCGCCGTCGGGCAGGCCGCCTTCCGCCGAATCATCGTCGCCCGGCAGGGTCAGCGCGCGGGTGTGGCGGCATTCGGGATAGTTGGAGCAGCCGATGAAGCCGCCATTGCGGCCCAGCTTCAGCCCCAGCCGGCCGGTGCCGCAGGACGGGCAGCGGCGCGGGTCGGTGCCGTCCGCCGTCTCGGGGAAGAAATGCGGCCCCAGATCGGCGTCCAGCGCATCCAGCACCTGGGTGATGGTCAGATCCTTGGTGCCGTCGATGGCGCCCCGGAAATGCTGCCAGAAATCGCGCAGCACCTGCTTGTAGTCAATCCGCCCGCCGGAGATGTCGTCGAGCTGGTTCTCCAGTTCGGCGGTGAAATTATACTGGACGTACCGCTCGAAGAAATTCGACAGGAAGGCGGTGACCATGCGGCCCCGGTCCTCCGGCACGAAGCGGCGCTTTTCCAGCCGCACATAGTTCCGGTCCTGCAGCACCTGCAGGATGCTGGCATAGGTGGAGGGGCGGCCGATGCCCAGCTCCTCCAGCTTCTTCACCAGGCTGGCCTCCGAATAGCGCGGCGGCGGCTGGGTGAAATGCTGGTCCGGCTTCACCAGGCCCAGGCCCATCGGGTCGCCCTTCGCCATCGGCGGCAGCAGGCGGCTTTCATCATCCTCGGCCGGCTCGTCGCGGCTTTCCTGATACAGCGTCAGGAAGCCGTCGAAGGTGATGATGGAGCCGGTCGCGCGCAGCACCACCGTGCCGTCCGGCGTGGCAATGTCGGCGGCGGTCTGGTCCAGCGCCGCGCTCTGCATCTGGCTGGCGACGGTGCGCTTCCAGACCAGCTCGTACAGCTTCAGCTGGTCCGGCTCCAGGAAGCGGGCCACATCCTTCGGGCGGCGGAACAAATCGGTCGGGCGCACCGCCTCATGCGCTTCCTGGGCGTTCTTCGCCTTGGTCGAATAGGCGCGGGGCACGTCCGGCACGTATTTGTCGCCATAGTCGCGGGCGATCAGGCCGCGCGCGGCCCCCACGGCCTCACGGCTGATCTGCACGCCATCGGTCCGCATATAGGTGATCAGACCCTGGGTCTCGCCGCCGATATCCACGCCCTCATACAGGCGTTGGGCGACCTGCATGGTGCGGCTGGCGGAGAAGCCCAGCTTGCGCGAGGCCTCCTGCTGCAGGGTGGAGGTGGTGAAGGGCGGCTGCGGGTGCCGCTTGACCGTCTTCTTCTCCAACTCGGCGACGGCATAGCGCCCGGCCTTGATGGCGGCCACGGCGCGTTCGGCGGCGGCCTGGTCCTTCAAATCCATCTTGCCCAGCTTCTTGCCGTTGAGCTGGGTCAGGTTGGCGGTGAATTTATCGCCCGCCTTGGTGGTCATCTCGGCGGCGACCGACCAATATTCCTGCGGCCGGAAAACCTCGATCTCGGCCTCGCGCTCGCACACCAGCCGCAAGGCGACCGATTGCACGCGCCCCGCCGACTTGGAACCGGGCAGCTTGCGCCACAGCACCGGCGACAGGGTGAAGCCGACCAGATAGTCCAGCGCGCGGCGCGCCAGATAGGCGTCGACCATCTCGCGGTTCAACTCGCGCGGGTTGGCCATCGCGTCGAGCACGGCGTTCTTGGTGATCTCGTTGAAGGTGACGCGCTTCACGTCCACGCCCTTCAGCACCCGGCGCTGCTCCAGCACTTCCTTCACATGCCAGGAGATCGCCTCGCCCTCGCGATCCGGGTCGGTGGCGAGATAGAGCCGGTCGGCCCCCTTCATCTCCTTCAATATGTCCTTGATGTGCTTTTCCGAGCGGCCATCGACCTCCCAGATCATCGCGAAATCCTGCTCCGGGTCGACCGAGCCGTCTTTCGGCGGCAGGTCGCGGACATGCCCGAAGCTGGCCACGACCCTATAGTCGTCGCCCAGATACTTATTGATCGTCTTGGCCTTCGCGGGCGATTCGACGATGACGACGTTCATGGCCGGGCCACGTTACCTTTCGTGGTTTCGGGACGATGGCGGGCGAATGGAGCCCTACGATCAGTCGCCGACGACCCGGAGGGCGACCTTGTTGCCGGGCAGCCTTTCCAGCCGTCCCGCGAGGTCGATTTCCAGCAGCACCGTCAGGACAATCGACGGTGACAATTGGCATTGGCGGATCAGTTCGTCAACAGAGACAGGTGAAGGGCCTAATAATTCAATGACTTGCCGCCGCGCTTGGGTCAGGGTTCCGGCATCGGGCTCGACCGGAGGCTGGTCGAACAGGTCGGGCGTGCCCTCCGAAAGCGGGCGTCGCAGCATCGGCGACACCGCCTCGATCACATCCTCGGCGGTCTCCACCAGGGTGGCGCCGGTGCGGATCAGCCGGTTGGTGCCGCGGCAGCGCGGGTCGAGCGGGGAGCCGGGGACGGCCATCACCTCGCGCCCCTGCTCGCCGGCGAAGCGCGCGGTGATCAGCGAGCCGGAACGCTCCGCCGCCTCCACCACCACCGTGCCCAGCGCCAGGCCGGAGATGATGCGGTTGCGGCGCGGGAAGTGCCGCGCCGTCGGCTGCGTGCCGGGGGCGGATTCGGCGATGATGACGCCCTGCTGCCAGATATCCTCGTAAAGGCCGGTATTCTCCTCCGGATAGATCACGTCGATGCCGCCGGCCACCACCGCCGCCGTGCCCTGCGCCAGCGAGCCGGCATGCGCCGCCGCGTCGATGCCGCGCGCCAGGCCGGAGGCGACCAGGAACCCGGCCTCGCCCAGCCCGCGCGCGATGCGCTCCGCCAGGGTGCGCCCATTGGCCGAGGCGTTGCGCGCGCCGACGATGGCCACGGTCGGCTTTTCCAGCAGATACGCATGGCCGCGCAGTGAGAAGACCGGCGGCGCGTCGGGCACGGCGGCCAGGGCCGGGGGATAAGCGGGGTCGACCAGCGTCACCAGCGTGGCGCCGAGCCGCGCCAGCGCCGCCAATTCGCGCTCCGCCACCGCTTTCGGATACAGGCTCAGCGGCTTCGCCCGGCCGCCCTGACGCGCCAGCTCCGGCAGCGCCTCCAGCGCCCGCCCGACGCTGCCATAGCGGCCCAGAAGCTGGCGGAAGGTGACCGGCCCGACATTCTCGGTGCGGATCAGCCGCAGCCAGTCCACACGCTCCTGCTCGCTGGGAATGCGGCGGTATCCGGGGGTGTCGATCATGCCCGAAACGATCCGCGACGCCGCTGCCGCCGTCAAGACCTATGGTTGCGTCGTGAGGAATTATGCGCCTCAAACCTGCAGGCGAAGGTCTAAGCCGGATCGGCCCCGGTGAAGATGTAGCCCTTGCCGTAGCTCATCTTGATCGGGGCGGGCAGGCCGGTGGCCTGCTCGATCTTGCGGCGCAGGCGGCGGACGACGGCGTCGAGGTTGCGGTCGGTGCCGCTTTGCGCCGGGCGGTCGAGGGCCTGGGTCAGGCTTTCCCGGGTGCAGGCGGCCCCCGGATTGGCCATCAGGGCGGCCATGAAGGCCAGCTCGGTGGCGGTCAGCTGCACGCTCTGGTCGTTCGGGGCGATCAGTAGCCAGTTGGTCGGGTCCTGCCGCCAGCTTTTCGGCGTTGGCGCGTCGGCCAGCGCCAGGCGGCGCAGCAGGCTGCGCACGGTGGCCTCGATCTCGCGCAGGGTGGCGGTTTTCACCAGATAGATGTCGGCGCCGCTGTCCAGCCCGTCGATGCGGGTCTGCGCGCCGCTATGCGCGGTCAGGATGATGATGCCGCAGCGCGACTGGGCGCGCAGCTGGCGCGCCAGGCTCAGCCCGTCGCCGTCCGGCAGGGTAATGTCGAGTATGACGATATCGGCCGGCTGTTCCGCCAGCAGCGGCAGCAGGGCGCGGGCGGAGCCGGCGCCCGCCACGTCATGACCGCAGCCGCGCAGATATTCCACCAGATCGGTACGCAGCGACGGTTCGTCTTCGACAACAATGATGCGTGACATGCCTTGTCTGTGGCTAACGTCGTGAGTTCCAAAATTTTTATGTAAAGCATGCATACGGATTGCTGCCGGTTCTTGCAACCTTCGAAGGCCGGCTATACGGCTTTTTGCTGTTTCGGCAGCGACAGGGTGATGCGGGTGCCCTGGCCGATATCGCTGTCGACGCTGAGCTGGCCGCCATGGGTTTCCGCCAGCCGCCGGGCGGTGTAGAGGCCGAGGCCGGTGCCGGAGATCGCGCGCGCGTTGGAGGCGCGGAAGAAACGGGTGCCGACCGAGGCGACCTCGCGCCGGGGAATGCCGATGCCGTTATCCTCCACCCGCAGCGTCACCCGGTCCCCCACTGTGCTCAAGGACAGCGTGACCGGCTCCTCGGCCGGGGAATATTTCAAGGCGTTGTCGACCAGATTCACCAAGACAGTGTGCAGCATGGTGCGGTCGCCCTCGATGGTGGTCACCGCATCGGGCTGGTGATGCAGCACGATGCGGGCCATGGCGTCATGCTCGGCGAAATGCCGGCGCACCTCGTCGATCATCGCCGGCATGTCCAGCGGCTCAAGCCGCAGCGCGCCTTCGTCCAGCCGCTCCATCGACAAGAAGGTGTCGATCAGGATGACTAGCCGGCGCACCGCGTCGCGAATCGCCGCGATGCGCGTCAGCACCGGCGCGCCGGGGGCAGAGAGCAGCATGCCGATCATCTCCGCCGCGCGGTCGATGACCGCCAGCGGGGTGCGGAATTCATGGCTGACCATATGTAGGAAATATTGCTGCTCCTGGCGCAGCATCCGTTCCTTGGCGAAGGAGGCGGACAGATCCTCCTGCAACGCCCGGCGCTGATCCACCTCCAGCGTCAGCGCGCGGTTCTTGTCCTGGATGTCGGCGGTCAGCCGGGCCGCCACCATCGCCACCAGCCCGACGAAGATGAAGATCATCGAGATCAGCGTCTCCAGGAAGAACAGCCCGTGCAGCATGTTCTCGTCGGCCACCATGTCGCTCGTCGGGTCCTGGAACAGCGCCAGCAGCCCGCGCACGGCAAGGAAGGCGCCGTGGCCGCTCAGCAGCGCCATCATGCTCCAGCGCAGCGGCCGGGGCAGGCTGCGGTCCCGCCAGAAGCACAGCGCCATGACGCCGAACAGCGAGCCCAGCAGCAAGCCCGCCATGGCGACCCGGATGCCGACATTCTCCGGCGCCAGATAGGTCGCCAGCGGCCAGAAGGTCACGGTGATCAGGATGGCGGCGCCGCCGACCCACCAGCGGCGCGGCTGGTTCAGGAAGCGGGCGATGCCGTCGGCAATCCAGACATGGCCGAGATTGATCAGGAAATTGGCGAGGATCACGCTGTAGAACGGGTCGATGATGTCCCGCAGCGACATCAGCGCGATGCCGATGCTGAACATGATCAGCGTCACGCCGAAGGTCCGCAGCCCGCGCAGCTTGCGTTGCGCGCTCCAGATGACGAACCAGCCGATCCCGAGCAGGAACGACGTGATGCAGATCACGATCAGGAGAGTTCTGACGTCGAGCATGGGCTTGTGACGAATGGCTGTTGGAGCGCTATTATCGGCAAGCCTTCCCGCAGGGGAAGGATAATTTGGGATGCGTCTAATATTCGCTGCCGAAGGCAGGGCCGAAACGCCGGTCCGCCTGCTGGCACCGACCGAGGGAGCCTGCCATGCCGATCCGCACACGCCTGACCGAACGGCTGGGCTTGCGCCATCCGATCCTGCTGGCGCCGATGGCGCTGGTCTCCGGCGGGCGGCTGGCGGCGGCGGTGAGCGCCGCGGGCGGGCTGGGCATGATCGGCGGCGGCTATGGCGATGCCGACTGGCTGGAACGGGAGTTCGCAGCCGCCGGCAACCAGCGCGTCGGCTGCGGTTTCATCACCTGGTCGCTGGCCAAGCAGCCGCATCTGCTGGATCTGGCGCTGGCGCATCGGCCGGCGTCGGTGATGCTGTCCTTTGGCGATCCGGCCCCGTTCGCGCCGAAAATCCGGCAGGCGGGCATCCCGCTGATCTGCCAGGTGCAGACGCTCGACCATGCCCGCGCGGCGCTGGCGGCCGGGGCGGATATGCTGGTGGCGCAGGGCGGGGAGGCAGGGGGGCATGGGGCGACCCGCGGCACCGTCGCGCTGGTCCCGGCGGTGGCCGACCTGGCCCGCGAGACGGCGCCGGAGACGCTGGTGCTGGCCGCCGGCGGCATCGCCGACGGGCGCGGCCTCGCGGCGGCGCTGATGCTGGGGGCGGACGGGGCGCTGGTCGGCACGCGATTCTACGCCGCCGAGGAATCGCTGGCGGTGGCGGAGGTGAAGCAGCGCATTGTCTCCCTGGGCGGCGACGAGACGCTGCGCACCACGGTGTTCGACGTCGCCCGGCAGCTCGACTGGCCGCAGCCCTTCACCATCCGGGCCGCGCGCAACCGGTTCACCGAGGCGTGGCACGGCCGGGAACCGGCGCTGGCCGAGAATCGCGAGACGGCGGTGGCGCACTATCAGGACGCCGTGGCCGCGCGTGATGTCAGCGTCGCCGGCGTGTTCGCTGGGGAAGGGGCGGATATGATCCGCGATATCGCGCCGGCCGAGGCGCTGCTGGAACGGATGGCGGCGCAGGCCGAGGCGCTGCTGCGCGGCACCGCCGGCTGGCTGGCGTAGCAAAGAAAAAGGGCCCGGCGTCGCCGCCGGGCCCTCGATCTCAGTGGGTTTGTGCGTTTAGCTGACGGTCGGCACGCCGCCGCCCAGCACGCCGAACACGTTCAGCAGCCACAGGATCACCAGAATCACCACGACCACATTCAGGATCGATTTGATTTTGCGGTCCATCGGAATGTAGGTGTTCACCGCCCACAGGATGACGCCCACGACGACCAGCGTCAGGATCAAGGAAATGATAGACATTCTTCTTCTCCGATATTTGTGCGGGGAACGAACCGCAGCATAAAGAGTTGCAGTGACCTTTTTCGAACCAGGACAGGCTTTTGAATTTCTGGTCCGTCAGTGCATAAACGCCGCACGGGACAAAATGTTCACATCGGAAAAGCAGAGGGTATGGATTAGCGGGCCCGGATGGGCTATCGCGCCGGTTTGCGCCAGCGTTCCAGGGCGGATTCGTCGCTCTCGCGGGCATCGACCCAGCGGGCATCGCCGCCGGTATCCTCCAGCTTCCAGAACGGGGCCTTGGTCTTCAGGAAGTCCATCAGGAACATCGCGGCGTCGAAGGCGGCCTGGCGATGGGCCGAGGCGGTGACGACCAGCACGATGCGCTCGCCCGGCCCCAGCCGTCCATAGCGATGGACGATGAGGCTGGCTTCCAGCGGCCAGCGCGCCTGCGCCTCCGCCTCGATGCGCGCCAGCTCCTTTTCCGTCATGCCGGGATAATGCTCCAGCGTCATGGCGGAAATATCGTCGCCGCCGGCCATGTCGCGCACCAGCCCGGCGAAGCAGGCGACGCCGCCGATGGCGTGGTTGCCCGCGGTCAGCGCCGATATCTCCGCGCCGATGTCGAAATCCTCGCGCTGCACCCGGATCATGGCGTCACCCTCCGGTCACCGGCGGGAACAGGGCGATCTCGTCGCCCGGCCGCACCGGATGGTCGCGGCGCACATATTCCTGGTTCACCGCCACCTTCACCACGCGCTCGTCGCGCAGCGCCTCGGCATAGGCCGGGCCGCGCCCGCGCAGCCAGTCGATCAGCCCGGCAACGTCGGTAACCTCGGCGGGGGGCGTCACATCCTCCTCCGCCGTTCCGATCTTCTGGCGCAGCCAGGCGAAATAGAGCAGCTTCACAATCCGACCTCGCTGAAGGGCAGGAAATCGACAAGGCCCCCGGCCTCGATGCGGGTGATCGCCTCGCCGATCTCGACCAGCCCATCGGCCGCGACCATCGAGGACAGGATGCCGGCCCCGTCGCGCGGGAAACGGCTGGCGACCAGCTTGCCATCGCCATCGGCGGCCAGCGTCACGCGGACATATTCGCGCCGGTCCAGCTTCTTCTTGTAGTCGAATCCGGCGGTCACCGGGAACAGCCGCGCCGGCGCGGGGATGCCGCCGGACAGGCGCTGGATCAGCGGCCGGGCGACGCGCAGGAAGGTCACCATCACCGCCACCGGGTTGCCCGGCAGGCCGATGAACGGCACCGCGCCCACCTGGCCCAGCGCCACAGGGCGGCCTGGCTTGATCGCCAGACGCCAGAAATGCAGCGAGCCCTGTTGCTCCACGGCGGCCTTCACATGGTCCTCCTCGCCGCCCGACACGCCGCCGGAGGTGAGGATCAGGTCATGGCCGTCGGCGGCCCGGCCCAGCGCCCGTGCGATGGCCGCGCGGTCGTCGGGCAGGATGCCCAGGTCGGTGACGGCGCAGCCCATGCCGTCCAGCAGCGCCGCCAGCGTATGCCGGTTGGAATCGTAGATCACGCCGGGGGCGAGGTCGGCGGGCGGGTCGCGCACCTCGTCGCCGGTGGAGAAGATCGCCACGCGCAGCGGCCGGTAGACGGTCAGATGCGTCAGCCCCTGGGCGGCGGCGAGGCCGATATCCTGCGGGCGCAGCAGATGGCCCCGGGTCAGCAGCGGGTCGCCGGCCTGCACATCCTCGCCGGCCTTGCGCCGATTGGCGCCGCGCTTCAGCCCGGCGGGAACCAGCACCGCGCCGTCTTCCTCGGTGCAATCCTCCTGCATCATCACCGTGTCGGGGCCGGAACCATTCTCTCCCGCCGGCATCGGCGCGCCGGTGAAGATGCGGATGGCGGTCCCGCGCCGCGCTGGCCCGTCCAGCATATGGCCGGCGGCGATGCGGCCGGCCAGCGGCAGGCGCGTGGTGCCCTCGGGCAGCAGATCGTCGAAATACAGGGCATAGCCGTCGACGGCGGAATTGTCGTGCGGCGGCACGTCCAGTGCTGCGGTCAAATCCTCGGCCAGGTAGCGTCCGCGCGCCTGGCGCAGCGCCGCTGATTCGATCTCCGCCACCGGCCGGATGCGGCGGTCGAGATCGGTCAGCGCCTCCTCGATGGGGATGAGGCGGCCGCCGAAGGCGAAGCAATCGTCGGTGAGCTGGGCCATGCCGTAATACTGGTTACCGCGCGTCCAACCCGCAATAGCCGACGATGAAGCGGGCGATCGCCTCGGTATCGTTCAGCGGCAGCAGCGGCACGGCCAGGTCGGGCAATTCGGCATCGCTGGCGACCGCGACGACCATCGGGTCGCTGGCGTGCAGCGGCGGCTTGCCGACCGAGGGGCGGTAGACTTCCAGCTTCGGATGGCCTTCATGCTTGAAGCCTTCGACCAGCAGCAGGTCGACCGGCGTCATGTTGCGGATCAGCATCGCCAGATCCGGCTCGGCGTCGCCGCGATGCTCGTGCATCAGCGCCCAGCGCGCGGCGGAGCTGATCATCACCTCGGTCGCCCCCGCCTCGCGATGGCGGTAGGAATCCTTGCCCGGCTTGTCGACGTCGAAGGCGTGATGCGCGTGCTTCACGGTGGAGACGCGCAGGCCGCGCCGCACCAGGGCGGGCAGCAATTCGGCCATCAGCGTCGTCTTGCCGCTGCCGCTCCAGCCGGCGATGCCGAAGATTTTCATGCGCTGAGCGTCAGCCAATCGGCCGGGCCGGTTCGGCGCGCTTCAGCACCGCGTCGGGCTTCGGGGCCGGCTCGCTGGGCGCACGCATATGGCGCAATCCGGCGCGCAGGTAGTCATAGCCGGTGATCAGCGTCAGCAGCGCCGCCAGCCACAGGAGGATTTCGCCGATCAGCATCAGGGGCAGGTCGATCTGCAGGATCGGGCGGATCAGCATATTGCCGACATCGCCCATGATCAGCACGCCGATGGAGGCCATCTGGATGCCGGTCTTCCATTTCGCCAAATTGGTCACCGGCAGGCTGGCGGCGGTGCCGGCCAGGAACTCGCGCAGGCCGGAGACCAGGATTTCCCGGCACAGGATGATCAGCACGGCCAGCACGCTGATCTCGCTGACCCGCTCGGCATGCACCAGCATCAGCAGGGTCGCGGCGACGAACAGCTTGTCGGCGATCGGGTCGATGAACCGGCCGAAGGCGGAAATCTGCCCCATCGAGCGCGCCAGATAGCCGTCGAAATAATCGGTGATCGCGGCCAGCGCGAACAGCCCGCAGGCCAGCCAGCGATACAGCGGCGCGTCGAAGAACAACAAGGTGACGAGCCCCGGAATCGCGGCGATCCGCGACAGGGTCAGTAGATTCGGCAGGCTGGTGAGCATAAGAACGACCCGATGTTTCGGTGCTCAGGGCCTTTCGCCCTTCGGGCGATCCTACCCTTCGTCATGGAAGTGATCATATATTTTTTTAGCGACGGTTTTACTGATGCCGTCGACATTCTCCAAATCCGTCAATCCGGCGCGCTCGACCGATCTTGCGGAACCGAAATGCAGCAGCAGCGCCTTCTTGCGCTTGGCCCCGATGCCCGGAACGCCGTCCAGGCTGGAGACGCCCATCGCCTTCGCCCGCTTGGCGCGGTGCGTCTCGATGGCGAAACGGTGCGCCTCGTCGCGCAGGCGCTGTAGGAAATACAGCACCGGGTCGCGCGGTTCCAGGCTGAAAGGCTCGCGATCTGGCATGAAGAAGCGCTCGCGCCCGGCATTGCGGTCCGGTCCCTTGGCGATGGAGACCAGCGGCACGTCGCCGATGCCCAGCTCCGCCAGCACCTCGACCGCGATGCCGAGCTGGCCCAGGCCGCCATCGATTAGCACCAGATCGGGCCAGGCATTGGTCTCGCGGTCCGGGTCTTCCTTCAGCGCGCGGGCGAAGCGGCGGGTCAGCACCTCGCGCATCATGCCGTAATCGTCGCCGGCCACCTCGGTCGCGCGGATGTTGAATTTGCGGTAGGCGTTCTTCATCAGCCCGTCCGGCCCGGCGACGATCATCGCGCCGATCGCGTTGGTGCCCTGGATGTGGGAATTGTCGTACACCTCCACCCGGTCCAGCGGCCCCTCGATGCCGAAGGCGGCGGCCACGCCGTCCAGCAGCTTGCGCTGCGAGCTGCTCTCCGCCAGCCGCCGGCCCAGCGCCTCGCGGGCGTTGGAGACGGCGTGCTCGACCACCTTGCGCTTCGGCCCGCGCTGCGGCACCGACAGCTCCACCCTGACGCCGGCGCTGATCGACAGCGCCTCGGCCAGCAATTCCTGCTCCTCCGGCGCGTGGCTCAGCAGGATCGTGCGCGGCGGCGTCTTGTTGTCGTAGAACTGGCCGAGGAAGGAGGCCAGCACCGCCTCCAGCTCCAGATTCTTCTCATGGCTGGGGAAATAGGCCCGGTTGCCGTAGTTGCGGCCGCCGCGGAAGAAGAATACCTGGATGCAGGTCGCCCCGCCTTCCTGATGCGCGGCGACGATGTCGGCATCCTCCAGCCCGGCCACGTTGATGTCCTGGTGCGACTGGATGTGCGACAGGCCGCGGATGCGGTCGCGGAACAGGGCGGCGGCCTCGAAATCCAGCGCCTCGCTGGCGGCCTGCATCTGGTCGACCATCATCTGCTGGATCTGCCGGCTCTTGCCGCTGAAGAAGTCGCGCGCCTCGCGCACCTGCTCGCCATATTGCTCCTTCGTCACGTAATCGACGCAGGGCGCGGTGCAGCGCTTGATCTGATATTGCAGGCAGGGCCGGGTGCGGCTGGAGAACATTGCGTCGGTGCAGTTGCGCAGCAGAAAGGCGCGCTGCAGCGCGGTCAGGGTCTGCTTCACCGCGCCGGCCGAGGCGAAGGGGCCGAAATAATGCCCGGGCCGCCCGCGCGCGCCGCGATGCTTCACCACCTGCGGGAAATCATGGTCGCCGGTGATCAGGATGTAGGGGAACGACTTGTCGTCGCGCAGCAGCACATTGTAGCGCGGCATGAAGCGCTTGATGTAGTTGCTCTCCAGCAGCAGCGCCTCGACCTCGGTGTGGGTGCGCACCACCTCCAGCGTCACCGTCTCCGCCACCATGCGCTGCAGCCGGTAGGGCAGGCGCTCGGGCTGGGTATAGGCGACCACCCGCTTCTTCAGGCTGCGCGCCTTGCCGACATAGAGCGCGTCGCCACGCTTATCCAGCATGCGATAGACGCCGGGCGCGTTCGGCAATGTGCGCAGCTTCGCCTTCAGCACGGCGATGCCGGCGGCCAGCGACACCGGGCCGCCGCGTTTGCGACCGGCGGACTCGGCGTCGTCGTCGGCGGGCTCCTCCAGCCTGTCGTCGCTAAGCCCCATCCCAGGGGGCGGGGTCACCCGGCCTGGGCTGGGTTCGAAGGGATGTCTATCTCGTGCTGCCTTGGCCATTCGCGATTCTATATGTGGAAGCCTGATGCGTTATGACAGGCCGTGTCGCAATGGGGTATCCGGCGATACCCCCTTCGGCTTCTCCGTTTTGTCACTCTATCCACGATTCCTGTGGATAAGTATGTGGGGAAACCCCTGCACTTGTTCCGGAGCGAGCCAAGCGCTTGGGTTCCGACAGGCTTGCTTAAAAAATAGGCAAAAACAATCATCATATTGATTTTATTGTATTTTATTGTTGTCAATCTGAGAAGGGGAGCCGTTCCGAAATTTTCGGATTGACACATATTCGCTGCGAGAGTCTGCCCCTTTGTGCTGTGCACAACTTCCTTATATGACGCTCTTGTCGAAGCCGAAAATCGTCAGATTCTGGAAGCTCTTACAGTGTCATATTAACGCCATCTTAACGCTTCGACCCGAATCGCCCCGCGCAAATACAATTCACGCACGAATCCCGGTCATATGCTGGCCGCCATCCAGGGCGATCATTTGCCCGGTCATCGCGGCCGCTTCCAGCAGAAACCGCAATGTGCGGCAGATTTCCGCCGGGTCCGTGCCGCGCTGCAAGGGAACGCCCCGGCATTCGGCGGCGAATTCCGCCTCGCTCTGGTGGATGCTGCGCAGCACCGGCCCGGGGCCGATGGCATTGACCCGGATGCGCGGCGCCAGCGCCAGCGCCAGGGTTCTGGTCAGCGTCAGCAGGGCCGCCTTGCTGACCGTATAGGATAGGAAGTCGGCCCCCGGATTCCAGACCCGCTGGTCGATCAGATTGACCACGCAGCCGGCGCGATCGGCCGGCAACTGGCGCGCGAAGGCCTGGGTTAGCACCAGCGGCGCGCGCAGGTTGGGCTCGATATGCGCCTCCCAGCTCGCCCGGCTGGCGGTGGCGATATCGTCCTTCTCGAAGGTGGAGGCGTTATTGACCAGAAGGCCCAGCGGCCCCAGCGCCGCCACCGCCGCCGGCACCAGCGTCTCGACCGCCGGCTCGTGCGCCAGATCGGCCTGCAGCACCACCGCCTTGCGCCCCAGCGCCGCGATTTCCGCCGCCAGCCGGTGCGCCTCGTCCAGCGAACGGTTGGCGTGCAGCGCCACATCCCAGCCATGCCCGGCAAGGTCGAGCGCGATGGCGCGGCCGATGCGCCGGGCGGCGCCCGTCACCAGCGCGGCGGGGGGATAGGAGGCGAGGGCGGGATTGTCGATCATGGCGAGAAAGCTACCCTCCGGCGCGGCCCGGTCAAGCGTCATCGCGGCAGGGAGACGGGATAGGCTGGTCGGCGCGCATGCGACCGCTTAGGCTAGCCTATCCCGTAGCGCCGAGGAGCCGTCCGCTTGGAAGAACTCGCCAAACTGATCTGGAATCCGGAAGCGCTGCATGGCGCGCCAATCGAGGATGTGTTGGTGTTTCTGGTCGCCGCCGTGCTGGTGGCGCCGTTGTTCAGCCGGCTGCGCTTCAGCCAGGTGCTGGGCTATCTGACGGCGGGCGCGCTGATCGGGCCGTTCGGCCTGGGCATGATCGACGATGTCGAGGGCACGCGCGCGCTGGCCGAGTTCGGCATTGTCTTTCTGCTGTTCGCCATCGGCCTGGAATTGAGCTTCGAGCGTCTGCGCGTCATGCGCCGGCTGGTGTTCGGCCTGGGGGCGGCGCAAGTGCTGGTGACCGGCGCGGCGATCGCCGGCATTTCCCTGACGCTCGGCTTCGAGATGGCGGGGGCGCTGGTGATCGGCGGCACCTTGGCGCTGTCCTCGACCGCCTTCGTTATCCAGCTTTTGAACGAGCGCGGGGAATTCGCCACCCGGCATGGCCGCGCCGCCTTCGCCACGCTGCTGTTCCAGGATCTGGCGGTGGTGCCGCTGCTGGTCATCGTGCCGTTGCTGAGCGCGCCGTCGGAAGAATCGATCCTGATCGGCCTGGGCGTCGCCATCGTGAAGGCGGCGGTGGCGCTGGTGCTGATCGTGCTGATGGGGCGGCTGCTGCTGCGCCCGCTCTACAGGGTAATGGCCGCCGTGCGGTCGCGCGAGGTGTTCACCGCCATGACGCTGCTGGTGGTGCTGGGCATCGGCGCCGCGACGCAGATGGCCGGCCTGTCGATGGCGCTGGGCGCGTTCCTTGCCGGCCTGCTGATTTCGGAATCGGAATTCCGCCACCAGGTCGAGGCGGACATAGAGCCGTTCCGCAACATCCTGCTCGGCCTGTTCTTCATGACGGTCGGCATGGCCATCGATCTGGGGGCCGCCTTCAGCAATCTGGGGCCGCTGCTGTTGGTGGTCGGTTCGCTGATCGCCCTCAAGATGGCCATTCTGTTCGTATTGGCCCGGCTGTTCGGCCTGACCAGCGTGGCCGGGCTGCGGGTCGCGGCCCTGCTGTGCCAGGGCGGGGAGTTCGCCTTCGTCATTCTGGGCGTGGCGGTCAGCGCCCAGGTGATCGCGCCGGAGATCAGCCAGGCGCTGTTCCTGATCGTCGCCACCAGCATGGCGCTGACGCCGCTGGTCACCCTGCTGGCGGGCCGCCTGGCGGAAAAGCTGGATGCCGCGGAGGATATGACGCTGGGCGTCGGCGACGAGGAGATTGGCGAGTTGCACGATCATGTGATTCTCGGCGGTTATGGGCGGTTCGGCCGCACCGTCGCCCGGCTGATGGATGCCCGCGCCGTGCCCGTGGTGGCGCTCGACATGGACGCGGTGGAAGTCTCCGAGGCGCGGGTCGCCGGCCGCACGATCTATTACGGCGATGCCAGCCGGCCGGAAGTGCTGCGCCTGGTCGGGGCGGAGCGGGCGCGCGCCCTGGTGCTGACGCTGGATAATTACAAAGCCCTGCCAGACGTGGTGCGCCAGCTGCGCGCGGAATTCCCCGATCTGCCGATCTTCGCGCGCAGCCGCGACGCCAAGCTGGCGGCGGAGCTGGAGGAGGCCGGAGCCTATGTCGCCGTGCCGGAATTGCTGGAGGCCAGCCTGCAGCTTGGGGCGGAGGTTCTGGTAAAGCTGGGCCTGCCGACCGCCGAGGTGGACGACCTGGTTGATGCGTTCCGGCATTTCGGGGCCTCGTCGCAACCCCCGGCGGGGCAGGAGGAAAACGGGCACGATCCCGTCATTGCCGCCAGCGAGGCGTTGGACCGCGAGGACGAGAAGGCGGCGGAGGCCCGATGAACCGCTCCGCCGAGTTGAAGCTGGCCTACGCTCTGCTGGCCATCGCGCCCGCTTTGTTCGCCAGCAACATGCTGACCGCGCGCCTGGTGCACGACATTGTGCCACCGGTCGGCCTGGCCTTCTGGCGCTGGGCGGTGACCCTGCTGCTGCTGTTGCCCATCGTCGGGCGCGATCTGTGGCGGGAACGCCGGCAGGCGCTGGCGGAATGGCGCGACCTGCTGGTGCTGGGGGCGTTCGGCATGGGGGTGTGCGGCGCGGTGATGTATATCGGCGCGGCGACCACCTCGGCCAGCAATATCGGGCTGATCTACAGCGCCTCGCCGATCCTGATCGTGCTGATCACCGGCGTGTTCTACGGCGAGCGGCTGACGCCGCGCCAGGGCTGCGGCATCGCGCTGTCGCTGGCGGGCGTGCTGGCGATCATCGTGAAGGGCGATCCGGCGGTGCTGCTGTCCTTCGGCTTCAACCAGGGCGATCTGTGGGTGCTGTGCTCCACAATCGCCTGGGCGCTCTATGCCGTGCTGCTGAAATACCGGCCCAGTAAGCTGGCGATGATGACGCGTTTCGGCGCGGTGATCATCGGCGGGCTGATCGTGCTGCTGCCCTTCTATCTGTGGGAGACGGCTTCCGGCCGGCCGGTGCAGCCGAACCGCGAGACAGTGCTGGCGATCCTGTTCCTGGCCTGCGTCGCCTCCTTCGCCGCCTATCAGGTCTATGCGAAGATCCAGACCGTGCTGGGGGCGGGGCGCACCGGCCTGCTGATGTATCTGGTGCCGCTCTATACTAGCGGCCTCGGCTATGTTTTGCTGGACGAACCGATCCGGCTTTACCACCTGCTGGGGGCTGCCCTGGTGTTGCCCGGCATCTACCTCGCCACGGTCACCCGGCGGTAGCGTCCTGTCCGTTGCCCCGATAAGGTGGTGCGCATGCCGAAGACGACCTTTCTTTCCCGCCTGATTTCGCCTTTCACCCGCCGCCGCGATCCTATTGTGCCGGTGGTTCGGCTGTCCGGCGTGATCGGCCAGGTCGGACCGCTGCGCGCCGGGCTGACGCTGCACGGGATCGCCCCGCTGCTGGAGCGCGCCTTTTCCATCCGGAAGGCCAGGGCGGTGGCCATCGTGCTGAACTCGCCGGGCGGCTCGCCGGTGCAATCCTCGCTGATCTATCGCCGCATCCGCGATCTGGCCGACGAGCATAAGCGCACCGTGCTGATCTTCGTGGAGGATGTGGCGGCCTCCGGCGGCTATTGGCTGGCCTGCGCCGGCGACGAGGTTTTCGTCGACCGCAGCTCCATCGTCGGCTCCATCGGCGTCGTCTCGGCCGGCTTCGGCTTCGTCGATCTGATCGGCAAGATGGGCGTCGAGCGCCGCGTCTACGCCACCGGCGAGAACAAGGCGATGATGGACCCGTTCCAGCCGGAAAACCCGGAGCATGTCGCCCGGCTGCGGCAGATTCAGGCGGAGATGCTGGATACCTTCACCACGCTGGTGCGCGACCGCCGCGAAGGCAAGCTGACCGCGCCGGAGGAGGTGCTGTTCGATGGCGGCTTCTGGACCGGCGTGAAGGCGGTGGAGCTGGGACTGGCCGATTCCGTGGGCGAATTGCGCTCTGTCCTGCGCGCCCGGTTCGGCGATAAGGTGCGGATGCCGATGATCAGCCAGCGCCGGCCGCTGCTGCCCTTCCTGGGGCCGCGCAGCGCCGGAGGGCTGATCGACGGCGCGGTGGAGCGGCTGCCGGACGCCGTGCTGGCGGCAGCGGAGGAACGGGCCCTCTGGGCGCGCTACGGTCTCTAGTCGGGAAGGGCATATGTTCGGGTTGAGCTTCGGTAAGCTTCTGGTGCTGGCGGCGGTGATCGCCGGCGTCTTCTTTTTCTTCCGCATGGTCACCAAGCTGGAGCGCAGCCGCCGCGACCTGGCGCGGGGCGAGCGCGGCGGTGCCGTGCGCGGCGAGCAGGGCGGCGGCCTGGGGGCGATGTTCCGCCGCAAGCCGGCGCCGTCGCGCGCCGAGCCGGAGACCCAGGAAATGCACGCCTGCCCATCCTGCGGCACCTACGTTCCCGCCCGCGGCGCCCGCGATTGCGGGCGGGAGTTGTGTCCTTACGGGGTGTGAGGCTTACAGCCGCGCATCCAGCGTCGCCAGACCGCCGCTCCAGCCCAGGAGGCGGCGGTCGGCGGTGACGAGGGTGCTGTTGTCGGCAAGGCAGGTCGCGGCGATCAGCCGGTCCGCGGGATCGCCATGCAGACCCGCTAGCTGTACCGATAGAATGCCGATATCGCCGGTAAGCGGAAGTTCATGGAAACCCAATTCCACGACCCGGCTTCTCCAGAGGGGGAGAGGGCGCGATATCGTGACCCGATCCTTGGAAACCAGCAAGGCGACCTCCCAGAAGGTAATCGCGGTGACGGCGGCCTGACTCCGGGCGAGCGCAGTCTCGATGGCGTTCTTAGCCTTGACGCCCAGCCTGGGAGAGGCGTCCATGTACCAGACGATCGTGTGCGTATCGAGCGTTAGCATCAGGGAAGGTTCGGCTCCGTGCCGGCGATCACTTCCCATTCAACCTCGACGGGTTCGATGAGATCGTCGTTCGGGTCGGTTGCCACAACCCAGCCCTTCAGCGCCCCGAACGCTTCCTTGGGATCCTCCCGCGCGGGGACGATGCGGGCCACCGGCTTGCCGCGCTTGGTGATGGTGACGGCCTGGCCGGTGCGGGCGACTTCGTCCATCACTTGCAGGCAATGGGCCTTGAACTCGGTGGCGTTCATCGTGCTGGCGGTCATCGGCGGTCTCCTTCCTGACCACATATATGGTCATATCAGCGGATGCGCCAGCGTCATTGCCCTGCGGCATTCGCGGCCATGAGGGTTTCTTGACCCTGCCGCTACCCGCCGCTATGTTGCGCCGCACTGAAAATTGGGTTCCGATCCCAGAGCGCGAGAGACCGAATGTCCGCCGCAAGGCCTTCTGCGTCCCCCCGGGCGGCTAATCCCGCCACCAGCTTCCAGTCGATCATCCTGACTCTGCAGCAGTACTGGGCGGCGCAAGGCTGCGTGATCCTGCAGCCCTACGACATGGAGGTCGGCGCCGGCACCTTTCATCCGGCGACCACGCTGCGGGCGCTGGGGCCGGACCATCACTGGAACTGCGCCTATGTGCAGCCCTCGCGCCGGCCGACCGACGGGCGCTATGGCAACAATCCGAACCGGCTGCAGCATTACTACCAGTTCCAGGTGCTGATGAAGCCCTCGCCGGAGAATATCCAGGAGCTGTATCTGGGCAGCCTGGCGGCCATCGGCATCCATGCGCACGAGCACGATATCCGCTTCGTCGAGGATGATTGGGAAAGCCCGACTTTGGGCGCCTGGGGCCTGGGCTGGGAAGTCTGGTGCGACGGCATGGAGGTGACGCAGTTCACCTATTTCCAGCAGGTCGGCGGCATTGAGTGCAAGCCGGTCCCGGCCGAGCTGACCTACGGCCTGGAACGGCTGATCATGTATATTCAGGATGTCGAGAACGTCTACGACCTGGATTATGACGGCGTGGCGAAGGACAAGGGCGGCAAGAGCTATGGCGACGTGTTCCTGCAGTCCGAGCGGGAATTCAGCGCCTTCAATTTCGAGCATGCCGACACAGACATCCTGTTCCAGCATTTCAAGGATGCCGAGAGCGAGTGCCAGCATCTGTTGGGCCTCGGCAAGCCGCTGGCGCTGCCGGCCTACGACAAATGCATGAAGGCCAGCCATCTGTTCAACCTGCTGGATGCGCGCGGCGTCATCAGCGTGCAGGAGCGCGCCTCCTATATCGGCCGCGTGCGCGCCCTGGCGAAGGGCTGCTGCGAGGCGTGGGTCGCCTCTCATAAGGTGGGGGCGTAAGCATGGCCGAGCTGCTGCTGGAGATTTTCTCCGAGGAGATACCGGCGCGTATGCAGGCGCGCGCCGCCGACGATCTGAAGCGCCTGGTCACCGAGGCGATGACCGCCGCCGGCCTCACCTTCGACAGCGCCGCGGCCTATGCCACGCCGCGTCGCCTGGCGCTGACGGTCGACGGGCTGCCGCTGACCCAGCCGGACGTGACCGAGGAACGCCGCGGCCCGCGCGTGGGATCGCCGGCGCAGGCGCTGGCCGGCTTCATGAAGGCCAACAACCTCACCTCCATTGAGGCGTGCGAGCAGCGCGACACCGGCAAGGGCGTATTCTACTTCCTGACCGTCGAGAAGCCGGGGGCGGAGACGCGCGACGTGCTGCCGGGCCTGCTGATCGAGGCGATCCACAAGCTGCCCTGGCCGAAATCCATGGTCTGGGGCGAAGGCAGCTTCCGCTGGGTGCGGCCGATCCATTCCATTCTCTGCCTGTTCAGCGGCCAGGAACTGCCGGGCCGGCTCGATCTCGGCGGCGGGCGGGAGATAATGTTCGCCGACCGCACGCGCGGCCACCGCTTCCTCGCCCCGGCCGAGCTGGCGATCCATAATTTCGAGGATTACCAGGCCAAGCTGAAGGCCGCCAAAGTGATCCTGGATCCGTCCGAACGCCGCGCCGCGATCCTGTCCCAGGCCGAGGCGCTGGCCGCCAAGGCGGGCCTGGCGCTGAAGCGAGATGACGGGCTGCTGGACGAGGTGACCGGCCTGGTCGAATGGCCGGTGGCGCTGATGGGCCGCATCGACGACGCCTTCATGGATGTGCCGCCGGAGGTGCTGACCACCTCGATGCGCGCGCACCAGAAATACTTCGCGCTGGAAACGGCGGATGGCGCGCTGGCCCCGCATTTCATTGTCGTCTCCAACATGCAGCCGGCCGATGGCGGTGTTGCCATCGTGGCGGGCAACGAGCGCGTATTGCGCGCCCGCCTGTCGGACGCGAAATTCTTCTGGGATCAGGACCGCCGACAGAGGCTGGATTCCCGCCTGCCGGCGCTGGCCAACATCACCTTCCACGCCAAGCTGGGCACGCTGGCTGACAAGGTGGCGCGGGTGCGCGCCCTGGCCGGGCATCTGGCGACGCTGATCCCCGGCGCCGAGCCGGCCACCGCAGACCGCGCCGCCCAGCTCGCCAAGGCCGATCTGGTGACCGGCATGGTCGGCGAGTTCCCGGAGCTGCAAGGCATCATGGGCCGCTATTACGCCCGGCAGGACGGCGAGGGGGAGGCGGTCGCCCAGGCCATCGCCGATCATTACTCCCCACTTGGCCCGTCCGACCGCTGCCCGACCGCGCCGAATTCCGTCGCCGTGGCGCTGGCCGACAAGCTCGACACGCTGGTGGGATTCTTCGCCATCGACGAGAAGCCGACCGGCTCGAAGGATCCCTACGCGCTGCGCCGTGCGGCGCTGGGCATCATCCGGCTGATCGTGGAGAATGGGCTGCGGCTGCCGCTGAGCGCCATCTTCGCCCAGGCCGGCGCCAAGCCGGAGACCGTGGGCGATCTGATGGCCTTCTTTGCCGACCGGCTGAAGGTGGCGATGCGCGAGCAAGGCGTGCGGCACGATCTGGTGTCCGCCGTGTTCGCGCTGGGTAACGAGGACGATCTGGTGCGGCTGCTGAAGCGGGTCGAGGCGCTGGCGGCGTTCCTGGCGAGCGAGGATGGCGCGAACCTGCTGACCGCCTATCGCCGCGCCGCCAACATCGTCGCCATCGAGGAGAAGAAGGACGGCCGCGTCTATGTCGGCCCGGCCTCGGCGGGAAGCGAGCCGGCGGAAGCGGAACTGCATCGCGTGCTGGGCGTTACCGAGGAGCGGATTTCCCAGACGCTCCAGGCCGAGGATTTCGCCGCCGCCATGGGCGCGCTGGCGGCGTTGCGCGGCCCGGTCGACCGTTTTTTCGAGACCGTGACGGTGAATGCCGAGGATGCGGCGCTGCGCGAGAATCGCCTGAAGCTGCTGGCGACGATCCGCGACACGATGAACCGCATCGCCGATTTCTCGAAGGTGGAGGGGTAGGGATACCCCTCACCCAGCTCCGGCTA
>NZ_LPXN01000097.1 GCF_001618175.1 Oceanibaculum pacificum
TTGCTGCCTGAATGGCGAGCCCAGCGGCGTACACACCATCCGCTTCGGCGAGAAGGGCACGCTGCGTCTGACTTTCACCGCCAAGACGGCGGGTGCGCACGGGGCCTATCCGCATCTGAGCGAGAGTGCGACTAAGATCATGGCCCATCTGGCGGTCGATCTTGAGGCGCTGGAAGCGTTGGAGCCGGACGTTCCCGCCCATATCCGCGCGGCGCTGGAGCAGCCGGACGTGATTGCGGCGTTCGATGCCAGCCTGGGCGAGGGGGCGTCGAAGGTGGCGACCAAGGTCACGGTCAATGTCGGCGTGCTGAAGGGCGGCGTGAAGGTGAATGTGCTGCCCGATCTATGCGAGATGCAGGTCGATATCCGCATGCCGGTCGGCATCGACAAGGTGCGCATCTACGCCGCCATCGAGGATATCCTGAAGCGCTATCCGCAGGTCACGATGGAGGAGCATGTCTATCACAGCTACCCCTCCAGCGTGTGCGACCCGGAAGGCGAGATGGTCTCCATCCTGCGCAACAATGTCGAGCAGCTGATCGGCATCCGCCCGCCGGCCATTGTCTCGCTGGGCGGCTCGGACGGTCGCTACTGGCGCTGGGCCGGGGTGAACGCCTATCTGTACGGCCCGTCGCCGAAGACCATGGGGCGGCGCGGCGAGCATGTGGAGATCGAGGAATTCCTGCACATCGTCCGCACCCATGTCCTGTCGGCCTATGATTATCTGATGGCCGGCTGAAACGGCACCGACCGGCCGCCTTTCACGATGCCGGCGCAGAGCCGGCCGGTCTGCAGCCAGTAGGACAGTTCGGCCAGGTCGCCGACGCGCCACAGGGCGAAGTCGGCGGCCTTGCCGACCTCCAGCGTGCCGTGGCTGTCCTGAAGGCCCAGCGCCCTGGCGGCGTTGCGGGTGAAGCCGGCCAGCGCTTCCTCCGGCGTCATCATGAATAGGGTGCAGGCCATGTTCATCATCAAGAGCGGCGAGGCGGTGGGCGAGCTGCCGGGATTGCAGTTGGTCGACAGCGCCATCGGCACGCCCAGCTCGCGGAACCAGCCGATCGGCGGCTTGTTCTCGTCGCGCAGCGTGTAGTTCGCCCCCGGCAGCACCGTCGCCACCGTACCGGCGCGGGCCATCGCGTCGACGCTGGGGCGCGACACGCATTCCAGGTGATCGGCCGACAGGCCGCCGACCTCCGCCACCACCTTGCCGCCGCCGGCGTCGGAATATTGGTCGGTATGCGCCTTGATCGGCTTGCCGAGGCGCTGGGCCACGTCCCAGACGCGGCGCATCTGGGCATGGTCGAAGGCCAGCTTCTCCAGCCCGCCATCGACAATGTCGACCAGCCCCTGGCGCACCGCCTCGGGCAAGGATTCGGCGCAGACGAAATCGATGTAGGAATCCTGCGTGCCCGCCCAGCCCGGCGGCATGCCGTGAGTGCCGAGGAAGGAGGTGACGACGCTGAGCGGCCGCGTCTCGCCGATGCGCCGGGCGACGCGCAGCTGCCGCAGCTCGGTCTCCATGTCCAGCCCGTATCCGGATTTGATCTCCACCGTGGTCACGCCTTCGGCCTGCAAGCTGTCGATCCGGGGCAGGGCCTCGGCCAGCAGCGTCTCGAAGCTGGCGGCGCGGGTCTTCAGCACGGTGGAGGGGATGCCGCCGCCGGCCGCATAGATCGCCGCACGGTCCGCGCCGTTCAGCCGCATCTCGAAATCCATCGCCCGGTTGCCGGCGAAGACGATATGGGTGTGCGAATCGATCAGCCCCGGCGTCAGCCACAACCCGCCGGCATCGTGCAACACCCGCACCGTGCGCGCCAACGGCGCCGGCAAATCGCCGCGCTGGCCGATCCAGGCGATGCGGCCATCGGCGACGGCTATGGCACCGTCGCGGATCGCGCCATAACCGGCCTCCGCCATCGTCGCCAGCTTCACATTGGTCCAAAGCGCATCCCAGCCCATTGTAATCTCCTTGTTAGAAATCTTTAGTAAATCGTTTGCTTTTTGGCAAAAACTGATCGATCTTCGACATTCGGCCGTCGATGCCGCGCCCGACATTTTTCCGGCGCGGCTGTCGCGGTCGACAGTCGAGATGAAAAATTTATGACCGACGACGATTGACTCCGGTGTCAGTTTCGAAAATCATACGCCGAAAGTAAATCGTTTTCCTAAATTCGCAAACAGGGGTTCCATGTCGAAAGCAGCGTTGGCCTTGACGGGCGAGATCGGGCGCTCGATTCCCAATGTGCTGGTGCGGCGCGATCCGGGGGTGAACGCCGCCCCGGTGGTGTTCGACATTCCGCGCAGCGGCTTCACCTATCCGCGCGACTTCCAGCCCGATGCCCAGTTCGTCGATGTGCAGCGCGGCGTGTCGATGTATGTCGAGGAGCTGTATGGCGGCGCGCCGGCCGCCGGGGCCAACTGGCTGTTCGCCGAATTCCCGAATTCCTACATCGACGCCAACCGCCACCAGCTCGATATCGACCCCAAGCTGATCGACGGCGAGTGGCCGGAGCCGCTGAAGCCGACCCGCAAGTCGGAGCTGGGCATCGGCCTGATCCACAGCGTCTGCCGCACCGGCGACCTGCCGCTTTATAGCTCGAAGCTGGCGGTCGAGGATGTTCAGCACCGGCTCGACGCCTATTACTGGCCGTACCATAACGAGCTGTCGGACATTCTGAAGCGGCACCGCGCCGCGAAGGGCGTGGCCTATCACGTGAGCTGCCATTCGATGGCGTCCATCGGCGGCCACGCGACCATCGACCACGGTTCCGAACGTTCCGAGTTCGACATCGGCGACGGCAACGGCAAGACCTGCAAGCCGGAATTCGTCGAGCTGGTGGTGGAGACGCTGCGCGGCTTCGGTCATCAGGTGACCGTGAACAAGCATTATGCCGGCGCGGAATCGATCCATAAGCATGCCGACCCGGCGAACGGCATCCACAGCCTGCAGATTGAGATCAAGCGCGGCATCTATATGGACGAGCGGAAATTCATCCGCAGCCCGCGCTTCGCCGAAATCCGCGGCCATCTCGACCAGCTCGCGCAGGCCATCTGCGCCTATGCCGGGCGCTGAGGGGAGGGCGGAGAGATGACCACGCCGCGCCAACAATTGATCGAGCTGCTGGATCGCGATGCCGAGCGCATGGTGCGGTTCCTCAGCGAGTTTCTCGCCAAGCCCTCGGCCAATCCGCCGGGCGACACGCGCGAGGCGACGGCTTTCGTCGCCGACTTCCTGAAGGCCGAGCAGGTGCCGTTCCGTATCGTCGACCCGCAGCCGGAGATGCCCAATATCCTGGGCACCTTCGAGGCGGCCGGGGCAGGCAAGCATCTGGTACTGAACGGCCATATCGACGTGTTCCCGGCCGGCGACCCGGCCGACTGGCAGCATGATCCGTGGAGCGGCAAGATCGTCGATGGCCGTGTCTGGGGCCGCGGCGCGACCGACATGAAGGCGGGCACTACTGCCTCGATCATGACCTATGCCTATCTCTACCGGTTCCGCGAGCATCTGAAGGGCAAGCTGACGCTGACCGCCGTTTCCGACGAGGAGACTGGCGGCAAGTGGGGCACGCGCTATCTGCTGGAGAACCATGCCGACGAGGCGAAGGGCGATTGCGTGCTGAATGGCGAGCCGAGCGACCCCTGCGCGGTCCGCTTCGCCGAGAAGGGCACGCTGCGGCTGACCTTCACCATCCGCACGCCGGGCGCGCACGGCGCCTATACCCACCGCAGCAAGAACGCCAACCGCATCGCCGGCCATCTGATGGACCGGCTGGATAAGCTGGTCGATATTCCGCCCGCCATGCCGGAATCGGTGGCGGCGGTGGTGAACCGGCCGGAATCCCTGGCCGCTGCCGACCAGGCGATGGGCGAGGGCACTTCGACCATCATCAACAAGGTGACGGTGAATTACGGGGTGCTGCGCGGCGGGCTGAAGGTGAACATGCTGCCCGGCACCTGCGTGATGGAGGCGGATATCCGCCTGCCGGTCGGCACCACCCGCGAGACGGTGATGGCGGAGATCGAAACCATCCTGGCCGATTTCCCGGAAGCCAGTGTCGCGGTGCAGGAGGCGGCCAGCAATCCGACCTCGCACAGCGACCCGACGCACGAAATGATCGCCCTTGTGCAGCAGGCGGCGAGCGAGCTGGGCCGCCCGCGCCCGGAAGTGATCTGCAGCCTTGGCGCGACCGACTGCAAACATTTTCGCTACCATGGCGTGCCGGCTTACGTGTATGGCGTGCCGCCGGGGAATATGAGCATGGCCGATGAAAGCGTGGCCATCGCCGATTTCCTGCATGTGGTGAAAACCCACGCGCTGGCCGCTTTCGACTATCTGTCGGCCTAGGGGGGAACGGGCGATGACTTATTCCATCGCGGGCATGTGCCGACGAACCGGCATGTTCGGCGTCGCCATCACCACCTCGTCGATCGCGGTGGGCAGCCGCTGTTCCTTCGCCCAGGCCGGCGTTGGCGCGGTGCTGACGCAGCATCGCACCGACCCACGCCTCGGGCCGCGCGGCCTGGCGCTGCTGGAACGCGGCAAGAGCGCCTCGGAGGTCGTCTTCGCGCTGACCTCGGCGGACGAGAGCATCGGCCACCGCCAGCTCGCGGTGATCGACCGGGAGGGACGCACCGCCTGGTATCACGGCGACAAGATCCACTCGGTCCACAACGCATCCGAGGGCGATGGCTGTGTCGCCATCGGCAACATCATCCGCAAGCCGTCGGTCACCGATGCGATGATTGGCGCTTTCCAGGCCCGTCCCGACGATCATCTGGCCGAACGGCTGATGACCGCCATCGAGGCGGGTAAGGCGGAAGGCGGGGAGTTCCGACAGGAGAAATCCGCCGCCCTGCTGGTCGTGCACGAGCAATCCTTCCCGCTCGTCGATCTCAGGGTCGATTACGACCGGGACGCGCTCGGGCAGCTCCGGTTTCTTTGGGAGACCTATGTCCCCTTCCTCGATCTCTATGTAGGGCGCGCGGTAGCGCCTGACGCCACCAAGTAACGGCCATATCGGCTCGTACAGGGAAATAATAATAAAAACAACAGCTTAAACGCTTTAGGAGGCAGTAATGCGTAAACTCTTTCTCACGGCGGCGCTTTCCGTCGCCCTTATGGGCGGCGCTGCGCCGACGGTCCTGGCCCAGAACAGCCTGGTCGCCACGATCAACGCCAACCCGAATAATCTGTGGCCGGCCAAGGCCACCATCGGCGAGGAATACAACATCGCCGTGCTGGTCTATAACGGCCTGGTTCGCATCACCCCGGACCTGAAATTCGAACCTGACCTGGCCGAGAGCTGGGAATCGAACGAGGACGCCACCGTCTGGACCTTCAAGCTGCGTAAGGGCGTGAAGTTCCATCACGGCAAGGAGTTCAAGGCCGAGGACGTCATCAAGACCTTCGAGCTGATCGGCAGCAAGGAAGTCGCCTCCCGCGCCAAGTCGCACACCGACCTGATCGCCAAGATGGAAGCGCCGGACGACTATACCGTGCGCTTCACCCTGACAGAGCCCTATGGCGGCTGGGCCGAGCTGATGATCGAGCGCCAGTTGAAGATGGTGCCGAGCGACCGCACGCTGGAGCAGTTGACCAACGAGCCGATCGGCACCGGGCCGTTCAAGTTTGTCTCCTACCAGCCGGGCGACAAGGTCGTGCTGGAGAAGAACCCGGACTATTTCGAAAAGGGCCTGCCGAAGCTCGACCGGATCACCCTGCGCATCATGCCGGAAGACGCGGTGAAGATCGCGGCGCTGCAGGCCGGCGACGTCGATCTGGTGTGGAACCTGCCGCTCGAAGCTATCGAACAGTTCAAGGACACCAAGGGAATCACCGTCGACCAGAAGCCGACGGCGACCTGGGACGGCTTCGTGCTGAACAACTCGATCCCGCCGTTCAACGACATGCGCGTGCGCCAGGCGGTCTACAAGGCCATCGACAAGCGCCAGCTGGTGGAGTTCGCGGTGTTCGGCCATGGCGCGCCGACCCATTCGCCGATCCCGCCGACGCATCCCTTCTTCAACAAGGATATCAGCTTCGAGCCGGACATCGCCGGCGCCAAGAAGCTGCTGGCCGAGGCCGGCTATCCGAAGGGCTTCAAGATCACCATCCACGCGCCCGCCGGCCGCCCGACGCGCGAGCGGTCCGCCGTGGCCTTGCAGCAGATGCTGAAGAATGTGGGCATCGACGCCCAGGTCGAGCGCATCCCGTACAACCGGTGGGGCGCGACCATCTCCGGCAAGGTGCCGTTCTACATGGATGGCTATTTCGCCCGTCCGACGCTGGATACCTCGACCTATCCGTGGTTCCACAGCCAGGGTTCCTGGAACACCCGCATGTGGCACTATAAGAGCGAGCGGATGGACGCGATCCTGGACAAGGCGCGCGGCACCGTGGACCCGGAAGAGCAGAAGAAGCTCTATACCGAATTCCAGAAGGTGGTGGTCGAGGAAGTGCCCGGCGTGGTCATGTACTCGCAGAATTTCGTGACGGCCTATAAGGACAAGCTTAAGGGCTACACGACCCATCCCTACCTCTGGATGGATCTGCGCACCGCGCATTTCGAGTAAGCGCGCATACGGCCGGATAACGCTCCCTTCCCCCTTTCGACGGGGGAAGGGATGCCGCGCTCATTGACGACCCGTCTCCGCGGCCGCGGATTGGAGGGGCTATGTTCGGTTACCTGTTACAGAGGCTGCTCTACATCTTCGTCATCGTGGCGGTGATGTCGGTTCTGATCTTCTGGATCACCCAGATCATGCCGGGCAACGTCGCCTATATGATCCTGGGCGATTTCGCGGGCATGGATCAGATCCTGGCGCTGGAGCAAAAGCTCGGCCTGCATGACCCTATCCATGTGCAATATTGGCGCTGGGCGCAGGGGCTGTTGCAGTTCGATCTTGGCGATTCGCTGATCATGGAGCGGCCGATTGCGCCGATCCTGTTCGACGCCATCGGCAATTCGGCCATCCTGGCGCTGTCCTCCATCGGCCTGGTGGCGCTGGTCGGCATCTGGCTTGGCGTCTATTCGGCGATCCATCACGGCAAGGCGGGCGACCATATCGTCTCGCTGGCCACCTATGTCACGCTGGCGGTGCCGGAATTCTTCTGGTGCGTGCTGCTGATCATCCTGTTCGTCGGCTATCTGGGCTGGTTCCCGGCCACCGGCTACACCTCGCTCAGCGAAGGCTTCTTCGTCTGGGCGCAGCACCTGATCCTGCCGGTTGTGGCGCTGGTGATGGGGCTGATGGCGCATGTCTCGCGCCTGACCCGCTCCAGCATGCTGGAGGTGATGCACAGCCAGTATGTGCTGGCCGCGCGCGCCAAGGGCGTGCCGGAAGGGCTGGTGATCCGCCGCCACGCGCTGCGCAACGCCCTGCTGCCGACCATCACGGTGCTGGCCATTGATGTCGGCGTGCTGATGGGCGGGATCGTGGTGGTGGAGACGATCTTCTCCTATCCCGGCCTCGGCCGGCTGCTGATCTTCGCGATCCAGCAGATGGACGTGCCGCTGATCCAGGCCTGCCTGATCGTGGTCACCATCGTCTATGCCGTGGCGAATCTGCTCGCCGACATCCTGTACACTTTCCTCAATCCGAGGATTCGCTATGGCTCTTCCGTCAATGGCTAGCGCGCCGCGCCGGCGGCCGCTGCCTGCTTCCCTGGTATGGGGGGCCGGTATCTTCGCGTTCGTCCTGTTCATCGCGGTGGCGGGGCCGTTTCTGGCGCCGTTCGACTATGACCAGATGAACATCCTCAAGCGCATGCAGGCGCCCAGCGCGGTGCATTGGTTCGGCACCGACGAGTTCGGCCGCGATGTGTTCAGCCGGGTGCTGTACGGCGCCCGCCTGTCCATCGCCATGGGCATCGGGGCGACCATGATCAGCCTCGCCATCGGCGTGCCGCTGGGGCTGATCGCCGGCTATTACCGGGGTTGGCCGGAAGAGGCGATCATGCGCGGCGTCGATGTGCTGATCTCCATTCCGCCGATCATGCTGGGGCTGCTGATCCTGGCGGTTACCACCCCCAGCGTGTGGAAAAGCGCGCTGGCGGTCGGCGTCATCTACGTGCCGATCATGGTGCGGCTGACCCGCAGCGTGTGCCTGGAGGTGATGGGCGAGGAATTCGTCGAGGCCGCCAAGGCCCGCGGCGAGCGCGGCTGGTACATCCTGTTCTCGGAAATCCTGCCGAACGCCTGGCCGCCGATCATCGTGGAGACGGCGCTGCGCGTCACCTTCGCGATCATGCTGGGGGCGGCCCTCAGCTTCCTCGGCCTGGGCGTGCAGCCGCCGGCCTCCGACTGGGGGCTGATGATCGCCGAGGCGCGGCCCTTCATTCACCAGGCGCCCTGGATCGCCGTCGCGCCGGGCATCGCGCTGGTCATCACCGTTATCGCCATCAACCTGCTCGGCGACGGGCTGCGCGAAATTCTCGATCCACGCATGAAACGGGACCGGCTATGAGCGAGGCTATTCTCGACGTCAAAAACCTGACCGTCGCCTATGAGGGCGGCGGGCGGTCCTCGCGGGCGCTGAACGACATCAGCTTCCGCATCGAACGCGGCAAGGTGCTGGGCATCGTCGGCGAATCCGGCTCGGGCAAGAGCACGGCGGCGATGGCGGTGCTGGGGCTGCTGCCCGGCGGGGCGAAACCGTCCGGCCAGGTGCTGTTCAAGGGCCAGGACATCTACGCCAAATCGCCGGAGGAACGCCGCGCCCTGCGCGGGCGGGAGATCAGCATCGTCTTCCAGGATCCCTTCACCTCCCTGAATCCGTCGATCCAGGTGGGCCGGCAGATCGCCGAACCGCTGATCCTGCACAAGGGGATGGAGGAGAAGGCGGCGCTGCAGGAGGCCGAAAACCTGCTGCGCGAGGTCGGCATCACCGACCCCGCGCGCACCGCCAAGGCTTATCCGCACCAGCTATCCGGCGGCATGAAGCAGCGCGCGCTGATCGCCACCGCGCTGGCCTGCGACCCTGAGCTGATGATCCTGGACGAGCCGACCACGGCGCTGGACGTGACCATCGAGGCGCAGATCCTGGATCTGCTGGAAGCGCTGCGGGTTAAGCGCAACCTGTCGATGATGTTCATCAGCCACAATCTGGGCGTCATCGCGCGGTTGGCGGACGAGGTCTGTGTGCTCTATGCCGGCGACGTGGTGGAGTATGGGCCGAAGGAGACCGTGCTGGGGCCGGGGCATCGCCACCCCTACACCAAGGGGCTGCTCGCCTCGCTGCCGAAGCTGACCGACCGGCGCGACCGGCTGTTCCCGATTCCCGGCCGCCTGCCGGATTTGTCGCAGACCATCCCCGGCTGCATCTTCGAGGCGCGCTGCCCCTTCGCCTGCAAGGGCTGCGGCCAGCCGCAGCCCTTGCAGGCGGTCGGTGCGGATCATGTCAGCCGCTGCTGGCGGTCCCTGGAGTTGGCCGATGTGCCCTGGCGCGCCGATGATGCCGAAGGCGGCGTCGCCGCCCATTCCACGCGCGAACATCAGCCGGGCGGCGAGATGCTGCTGGAAGCCCGGGACGTGGTGAAGCGGTTCACTGTCGTCAGCGGCCTGCCGGCGCTGAAGTTCGACGCCAGCGGCGGTGGCTTCCCCTTGCGCTACGAGCCGGTGTCGCTGCGCGCGGTCGACCGGGTCACCCTGTCGATCCGCCAGGGCGAGACCGTCGGCCTGGTGGGCGAGAGCGGCTGCGGCAAGTCGACCTTCGGGCGCTGCCTGATCCGGCTGATCGAGCCGCAGGGCGGCGAGGTGCTGCTGCGCGGCGAGGATATTCTGTCGGCCTCCCCGGGGCGCCATCGTGCGCTGATGCAGGAAGCGCAGATCATCTTCCAGAACCCGGATTCGTCGCTCAACCCGCGCAAGACGGTGCGCGAGATCCTGGCCCGGCCGATCCGCCTGTTCGGCATCGCCGAGGGCGCGGAGGTCGACCGGAAAGTCGATGAGCTGCTAGACATGGTGCGCCTGTCGCCGCGTTATGCCAGCCGCTACCCGCACCAGATGAGCGGCGGCGAGAAGCAGCGCGTCGGCATCGCGCGGGCCCTGGCCAGCAAGCCGAAATTCATCGTCTGCGACGAAGCCGTCTCGGCGCTCGACGTATCGGTGCAGGCCTCGATCCTGAACCTGCTGGCCGATCTTCGCGACGAGTTGAACGTGGCCTATCTGTTCATCTCGCACGATCTGTCGGTGATCAGCCACATCGCCGACCGCATCTGCGTGATGTATCGCGGCGGCATCGTCGAGCTGGGGCCGACGGAGCGCATCCTGCAGCCGCCTTATCACCCTTATACCGAGGCCCTGCTGTCCGCCGTGCCCTTCATCGAGAAGGGCGCGCGACAGCGCGAGCGCATCCGCCTGGCCGGATCGGTGACCGGCAGCACGGAGCAGATCGTCGGTTGCCGGTTCCAGGACCGCTGCCCGCGCAAGCTGGGCGGCATCTGCGAGACGGTGACGCCGCCGGCGCGCAGCTCGGCGGAGGGGCACGAAATCCTCTGCCACATCCCGCTGGAGGAGCTGAGCGGTTACGAATCCGTGCTGGAGCCGCTCGAACGCCGCGCCTGAAAGCCGGTCGCCGGGCGGCTCAGCCCGCCTTGCGCCGGCGCGTTTGCGGGGCGGGCGCCGTCGACTGGCGGATGACGATCTTCTCGGCCGGCAGCACCCGGCGGATCGGCTCCGCCACCTTGCCCTCGATCAGCGAGATCAGCTCGGTGGCGGCGGTCCAGCCCAGTTCGAACAGCGGGAAGCGCACGGCGGTGATCTGCGGCGTCATCATGACGGCGGACGGGCCGTCATTCAGCGCGACGATCGACAGCTTCTCCGGCACGCCGAGGCCCAGCGCGTTCGCTGCCGTGGTGATGCCCGAGGCGATCACCAGATTGCTGGCGACAATCGCGGTCGGCCGGTCGGGCTGTGCCAGCATGCGGTGCGCCTCCGCCTCGGCGCCGTCGCGGTCATATTGGCAGACGCCGAAGATCCCGGGATCATAAGCGATATTGTGCGCCTCCAGCGCCGCCAGATAGCCGGCATAGCGCCGCTCGCTGGCATATTGCTGCGTCGGGCCGGAAATATAGCCGATACGCCGGTGGCCCAGGGCGACCAGGTAATCCATCGCCATGCCCACGCCGCCCTCATTGTCCAGGATGACGTAATGCTCGTCCTGGTCGGTATGGCGGTTCACCAGGATGTATTGCGTGTTCAGCCGGCGCAGATCGGCCAGCAGCTCGGCATCCTGGATGGTGTTGACCAGCAGCCCCTCGACCCGGTTGCCGGATACCATGCGCCGGTACAATTCGCGGTCCGGCCGATTCACGTCGATATGGGCGATCAGCATGGAATAATGCCGCTCGATCAGCGCCGCCTGCGCGCCCTGCATGGTCTGGATGAAGATCGGGTTATCCAGCTCCGGCACCACGAAGGCGGTCGACCAGGAACGCGCCGTGCGCAGGTTGCGGGCGCTTGAGTTCGGCACGTAACGCAGGTGTTCGACGGCCTGGCGAATGCGGTCGCGCGTGTCCTGGCGGATATTCAGGCTGGGATCATTGCTCATGACCCGCGAAATCGTCGACTTCGCCACGCCGGCATACTGCGCCACATCCTCCAGCGTGGGAGGCTTTCCGTGCTTTCGTGGTTGCTTCATACGTCCAGATGCTTGCTGTTTTTTATGTTCTTACAGCAAAGCAGCCGTTTTGTCGTGTGGCTCCCGGTCAGCGCCGATGCAAAGCGTATCGGGCGGGCACCCGCGTCACAGCGCCAGCACCTCGTCCAGCCTGGCGATGCGCCTGTCGGCGGTGGCATCCTCGATGCGATAGGCGATGGTGTACAGCCCGGCCATCTTGGCCGAGGCCAGGCCGGTGGCGCTGTCCTCCACGGCGGCCACCTGGCGCGGCGGCAGGCCCAGCAGCCGGCAAGCGTCGCGGTAGGGGGCAGGGTCCGGCTTGCCGGCGCTCACATCGTCCAGGCTGATGCTGGCGACCAGGCAGTCGGCGATGCCGAGCGCGCGGATGTTCGCATCGACGATCAGCCGCCCGGAATTCGACACGCAGATTTGCGGCACGCCTTGCGCCGCCAGGGCGCGGATCGTCTCCACCGCTTGCGGCATCGCGTTCATGGGGGCCGTATCCTCGACATAATGGGCGTTGATCGCCGCCATCCATTCGTGCCACTGCAGGCTGGCCGGGTAGCGCTCACGCAGGATGGCCCAGACATCCTGCATATGAACGCCGCGAAACGGCAGGTTCGGCAGATCGCTCAAATCGACGTTCCACAGGCGCGAGGCGCCGACCAGGGCGCGGTGGTGCCGGGGTTCGCTGTCGAGCAGGGTGCCGTCGATATCCCAGGCCACGGCTTGCACGATCATCGCGGCAGCTCCGCCACCTTGGCGTAGAGATCGCGGTAGCGGCGATAGCCGGCCGCATAGGCGGCGGCATGCGCCGGGTTCGGCTCCACGCGGTCGGCATAGCTGACGAAGCGGGCGATGCCGGCCCAGTCGTCGGTCAGCCCGACGCCGATGGCCGCCGTCCAGGCGGCGCCGATGCACGATCCGGGGTGGCCGGACAGGCGCTGCACCGGGGCCTGCAGCACGTCGGCGACGATCTGCATCCAGACTAGGCTGTTCGAGCCGCCGTCGGAGGCGAGATAGCGCGCCGGCTTATGGCCCATGTCGCGCAGCACCTCTAGGTGATGCGCCAGCGCAAAGGCGTAGGATTCCAGCAGGGCACGCCACAGATGGCCGATATCGTGGGAAAGCGTCAGCCCGTCGATCAGCCCGCGCGCCGCGGGATCGTGGATCGGCGTCTTCTCGCCCAGGAAGTAGGGCAGGATGGTCAGCCCGTCCGCCCCGGCCGGCTTTTGGGCCGCCAGACGGTCGAGCTGCTGGTGCAGGGGCAGGCCGGCCGCATCCGCCGCCGCCTTCTGGCCGCCGGCGAAATTCTCCACGAACCAGTTCAGGGCTGAGCCGCCGGTGGCCATGCAGCCATTCGGCATGAACAGGCCGGGCACCAGATGATAATCGAGATACAGGCGGGGATCGGGGGCCACCGTGTCGGTCGCCACCAGAATATCGACCGAGCCGCCGAATTTCAGCAGCACGTCGCCCGGTCGGGTAACGCCGGCGGCGAGCGCGGAGGCGATCATGTCCGCGGCTCCGCCCACCACGGGGGTGCCGGGCTTCAGGCCGGTCTCGCGCGCCGCCTCGTCCGTAAGCGTGCCGATCACCGCGTGCGAGGCGGATTTCGGCGGCACGGCGGCGCGGGGGATATGCGCCAGCGCTACCAGGTCGTCATCGATCTCGTGCCGGGCGATATCGACGAAGCCGGCTTCCAGCGCCCAGTTCTGTTCCACCGCGCGCACGCCGGTCAGCCGCCAGTTGATGTAATCGTAGCTGCCGAACACGGTGGCGATGCGCCGGAACACGTCCGGCTCATGCGTCTCTATCCAGCGCAGCTTGGCGGTGACGAGCTGCTGGTTGATACCGTTGCCGGCCTTGGCGATGAAATCCGCCTCGTCATATTCCGCGCGCAGCTGCGTCACCTCGGCGGCGCAGCGCCCGTCGCTCTGCTGGATGCTGGGGCGCAGCAGCACGCCCGCCTCGTCCAGCAGCACCACGGCGGGCAGCATGCCGGTGGCGCCGATGGCGGCTATCTCCCCGGCATCGACGCCGCTGGTGGCCAGCAGTTCGGCCGCGATCTCGCGCACATTGCCCCACCATTGCGCCGGGTCTTCCTCGGCCCAGCCGGCCTGCGGCGAGCGCAGGGTGACCGGGCGCGAGACGATGCCCAGCACCTGATCCGGCAGGCGGATCAGGATGCCGATGGTGGAGGTTGTGCCGATATCGAGGCCGAGGACATAGGCCATGGCGTCAGCGCAGCGTTTCGACGACGTCCATGAAGCGCTTCACCCGCGCCCCGTCGACCGCGTTCCAGGTATTGCCGTCGACCTTGAAATGGGTGCCGATGACCACGCCGCTGGCCATCGAGAAGATGTCGCGGATATTGTCGATATTCACGCCGGTATTGGCGAAGACCGGCACGTCCTTGATGGTCTCGCACACGCTGCGCAACTGCGACTGCTCCGCCGGTTGCCCGGTGATCGGCCCGGAAACCAGGATGGCGTCGGCCATCGAGGAGAAGACGGCGCTCTTGGCCCGCAGCTCGATCGGCCGCTGGTCGAGCGTATGGGCAAATTCGGCGTTGATGTTGAACAGCATCTTCATGTCGCTGCGGCCGAGATTGCGGCGCAGCCGGGAGGCCGCCGCGCAATCCGGCTCCCACAGCCCCATGTCGGAGGCGAACAGGCCGGTGAAGATCTCCCGCACGAAGCTGGCCCCGGTGACCGCGCCGATGGCGACGCTGGCCTGCGGGTCCCATAGATAATTCACGCCGAACGGCACCTTCAGCACCGGCTTCACCGCCTGCACGATGGCGGTCATCGCCGCGATGCCTTCGTTCGACGCCTTGAACACGTAGGGGCGATCATTCTCGTTGCCGAACATGATGGCGTCCACACCGCCGGCCTGCAGCTTCTCCACATCGGCCAGAACGCCCTCGACCAGCTTTTCCATGCCGCCGTCGGCATCGTAGAGCGGCGTCCCCGGCAAGGCCCCGATATGCGCCATCGAGATGACGACCTTCTTCTTGCTGCCGAAGCACTCGAAAACCATTTAACCCCTCTCCTCAGGAAACGAAGGCTGACGTTTGAGAATGCGGCGTCAGGACGCCGCGGAAGAACCGGCGACGCGCAGTTCCACGCCCGACGCGGCCAGAACCGCGGCGATCTTGGCGGGCGGCTCCGCGTCGGTGATCAGAATGTCGATGTCGGCCAGCGGTGCTACATTCACCAGCGACATGCGCTGGAACTTGGCCGAATCGCACAGTGCTATCTTCAGGGCGGAGCGGCGCAGATAGACGCGCTTCATGTCCGCCTCCTCGAAGGAATAGTCGAACAGCCCCTCTGCCGTCACGCCGGACACGCCGATTACCGCCACGTCGAACCACAGCGCCTCGAACTGGGCGATGGCGGAGGGGCCGCAGACCGACAGCTCGTCGCCGCGCAACTGGCCGCCGGCGATATAGACGTCCGGCCCGGCGCCATCCAGCAGGGTGGCGATGCGCAGGCTGTTGGTGAAGATCTTGGCGTGCTGCAAATGGCGCAGTTGGCTGGCCAGCAGATAGGTGGTGGTGCCGACATCGATGGCGATGGCGCGGTAGCGCGAGATGATCTCGGCGGCCAGACGGGCAATCGCCAGCTTTGCCTCGCGGCGCTGGTGCAGGCGCGATTCGAAGCTGGGCTCCTCGCTGTCCATGGCCACCGGCGGCAGGCTTTCCGATGGCAGCGCGCCGCCATGGATGCGCACCAGGCGGCCCTCGCGCTCCAGCTCCACCAGGTCGCGGCGGATGGTCATGTCCGACACGTCCAGCTCGGCCGCCAGCGACGACACCCTGACCGAGCCCATGGTCGAGAGCTGGCCTAGAATGCGCACATGCCGGTCGCGCGTCAGCAGCCGGGAACGGCCACGGCGGGCGGTGGGGTCGGTGCGATCTGAGGGGTCGGTGTCGTTCAACATGGCCTCTCCACTATAGCCTGCCGGGAATATATCAAACAAATTTTTTCACATTGATGTTTGTTTTTGTTTGCTATAGCTCCATCTCAACCGTGACCAGAACAGGATGCCCCGCATGGCCGATGCGCCACCCGTCTATCCCGAATTGAAGGGCAAGCGCGCCTTCGTCACCGGCGGCGCCGTGGGCATCGGCAAGGCCATCGCCACGGCGCTGGCGCGACAGGGGGTGCGGGTCGCCATCGCCGACCTCGATGCGGACGGCGCCAAGCTGGCGGCAGAGGCGCTGGGCGGCGGGGCCGTCGGCCTGCAGATCGACGTACGCGAACGCGCGGCGGTCGAGGCCGCCTGGACCGAGGCGCTGACGCGGATTGGCGGCTGCGAGATCCTGATCGCCAATGCCGGCGTGTCCACCATGCGCCCGGCGCTGGAGCTGACCGACCAGGATTGGGACTTCAATTTCGCGGTGAACAGCCGCGGCGTATTCCTGACCAACCAGATCGCCGCCCGGCATTTCAGCGCCCAGGGCAAGGGCTGCATCGTCAATACCGCCTCGCTGGCGGCCAAGGTGGGCGCGCCGTTGCTGGCGCATTATTCCGCGTCGAAATTCGCCGTGCTGGGCTGGACCCAGGCGCTGGCCCGCGAACTGGCGCCCAAGGGCATCCGCGTGAACGCGGTCTGCCCCGGCTTCGTGAAGACCGGCATGCAGTCGCGCGAGGTGGAGTGGGAGGCCGAGCTGCGCGGCATGACGCCGGAACAGGTGATCGCCGATTATGTCGGCCAGACGCCGCTGGGCCGGCTGGAACAGCCGGAGGACGTGGCCGATGTGGTCGCCTTCCTGTGCTCCGATCAGGCCCGCTTCATGACCGGCCAGGGCATCAACGTCACCGGCGGAGTCTATATGACCTGACGGTCATGCTTGATCGCATTTGTAAACTGATCCAACATATTCGATCATGAATGATCGGCATCGATGTTCGATCTGTGATCGCTTCGGTGTTGAGATGATACGCCAACAATAATCGAGCAGGGGAACCCGACATGACCTTACTTGCCTTCCACGGCCGCCGCGCGGCCTTCGCCCTCGGCCTGATGGGCGCGCTTGTGGCCACCGGCGCGTCCGCCCAGACCAAGGTCGCCGCGCCGCCGGCGCTGGCCTCCAAGGGCACGATCACTTATTGCGCGACCCTGGATAACCCGCCGCGCGCCAATTACGACATGAGCCAGAAGCCGATCGGCTTCGAGGTCGAACTCGGCACCGAGATCGCCGCCCGCATGGGCCTGAAGGTGAACTGGGTGCAGCTTAAATTCGTCGGCCTGATCCCGGCGCTGCAGGCGCAGCAGTGCGACGCACTGATGCAGGAGCTGTTCATCCGCCCGGAGCGGCTGGAGATCATCGACATGGTGCCGTTCTCGCGCACCGGCCAGCGCATCGTGACGGCGAAGAACAGCCCGCTGAAGGCAACCAGCCTGGAGGATCTGTCGGGCAAGAAGATGGCCGTGCCGAACGGAACCACCATCCACAACCTCGCCAACGAGGCGAACGAGAAGTTGAAGGCAGCCGGCAAGCCGGAAATCAATCTGGTGGTGCTGCCGACCACGACGGAGACCTTCCACCAGCTCGCCACCGGCCAGATCGAGGTGCTGGGCACCACGACCACGGCGGCGTCTTATTACGTCGGCCTGAAGCCGGACGAGTTCCGCGTCGTCGGCGAGCCGTTCGGCCTGATCCTGACCGGCATCGGCATCCGCAAGGGCGATACGGCGCTGGTCGACGCCATCACCAAGAGCCTGGAATCGATCAAGGCCGACGGCACCTACAAGGCGCTGGTCGAAAAGTGGAGCATGCAGGGCTCGGAACTCTGAGATGGGATTTGATTGGTCCTTCTTTTTCGATCGGCTGATCAATCCCGGCGACGTCTATCTGCTTGCATTGGGCCGAACCATAGCGATGGCGGTCCTGGCGATGGCGCTGGGGCTGTTGATCGGGATCGTCGTCGGGTTCGGCCGTCTGTCGCGCTACAAGCCGATTGCGTGGCTCTGCGCCTTCTATGTCTGGCTTGTGCGCGGCATTCCCGTGCTGGTGCTGCTGGTGTTCTTTTTCTCCGGCCTGGCGGCGGCGGGGTTCTTCCGGTTTTCGGACATCACGATCCTGGGCTTCACCATCGGCGCGTCCTTCCAGGCCGCTGTCATCGCGCTCGCCATCCATGAGGGCGCCTATATGGCGGAGATCGTGCGCAACGGCATCCAGGCCGTGGCGCGCGGCCAGATCGAGGCGGCGAAATCGCTGGGCATGGGGGCCTGGATGGTGACGCGGCGCATCGTGCTGCCGCAGGCCAGCCGGGTGATCATTCCGCCGCTGGGCAACGACTTCAACCACATGCTGAAGACGACCTCGCTGGCCAGCGTGATCGGCGTGCAGGAAATCTTCCTGCTGACCGAGAGCATGTCGGCCGCCACCTTCAAGACCTTCGAGCTGCTGATCCTGGTCTCGATCAACTACCTGCTGCTGACGACGATCTGGAATATTGTCCAGGGCATCATCGAGACTAAGCTGCGCGCGCATGAGCTGGATACGCCGGTGCGCGGCTGGGGGCAGAGCATCAGCTATTATCTGCTGGCCCGTCCCGGCGCCGAGGATCGCAGAGCATGAGTACATCGAAACCGCTGGTCCGGGCCGAGAAGGTCGATAAATGGTTCGGCCGCCACCAGGTGCTGAAAGGCGTCAGCCTGACGGTGGAGAAGGGCGAGGTGGTCTCCATCATCGGCCCGTCCGGCTCCGGCAAGAGCACATTCCTGCGCTGCGTGAACCAGCTTGAGACCTACCAGGAAGGCCGGCTCTATGTCGGTGACCAGCTGATCGGCTATGAGGAGCAGAACGGCAGGCTGGTGGCGCTGAACAACCGGCAGATCGTTGCCCAGCGCCGGCATATCGGCATGGTGTTCCAGCAGTTCAACCTGTTCTGGCACATGACCGTGCTGGAGAATATCGTCGAGGCCCCGATCATGGTGCTGGGCCAGTCGCGCGAGCAGGCCACCGCCAAGGCGATGGAGCTGCTGGCCCGCGTCGGCCTGGCGGAGAAGGCGCACGCCTATCCGATGAAGCTGTCCGGCGGCCAGCAGCAGCGCGCCGCCATCGCCCGGGCGCTGGCGATGAATCCGGAGCTGATGCTGTTCGACGAGCCGACCAGCGCGCTCGACCCGGAAACCACGGGCGAGGTGCTGGCCGTGATCGGCGAGTTGGCGAAGACCGGCATGACCATGATCATTGTCACCCACGAGATGGGTTTCGCGCGCCAGGTCTCAGACCGCATCGTGCTGATGGAAGACGGCATGATCCAGCATGAAGGCCCGCCCGAGGCCTTCTTCGGCGAAGGGCAGAGCCCGCGCCTGAAAGCCTTCCTCTCGACCATCCACTAGGTGCCTCATAGGCTTTTCCGAGTCTATGCGGTGCGGCTGCCGGGGGCATTGAGCAGCCAGCCCGGATATTCGGCCGGCAGCCGGCTGACGGCATCGAGCGCGGATAGGTCGGCGTCGTCCAGCACGATCTCGGTCGCCTTGATGTTCCCGGTCAATTGCCCGACACGCTTCGCGCCGAGGATGATTGTCGACACGGCTGGCTGCCTCAGCAACCAGGCAAGGGCGATTTGCGCCGGAGGGCGGCCATGCTTTTCGCCCACCGATCTTAGGACGGCGATAAGCGGTTCCCCACGGCTGCGGTCGATTGGCGGAAAGTCCAGCGTCGTCTGCCGGCCCGCTTCGCCGTCGCTTCCGTCACCGCTACCCCCGGCCGAGTATTTCCCGCTCAGATAGCCGCCCGCGAGCGGGCTCCAGACCATCAGCCCGACCTGTTCCGAGGTCAGCAGCGGGACGATCTCGCGTTCCGCATCGCGGCCGACGAGCGTGTAATAGGCTTGCAGCGAGGCGATCGGTGCAAGGGTGCGCGCCCGCGTTATGCCGATCGCCTTCATGACCTGCCAGGCGGCCCAGTTGGACAGTCCGACATAGCGAACGTCGCCGGCGCGAACGAGCGCGTCGAGCGCCTCCAGCGTTTCCTCCATCGGGGTCGCCGGGTCGAAGGCGTGAATCTGGTAGAGGTCGATATGGTCCACGCCAAGCCGGGCGAGGCTGGCCCGGCACTCGCTGATGATGTGCCGCCGGGACGCGCCGCGCCTGTTCGGCCCTTCACCCATCGTCGAGCCAACCTTGCTGGCGATAATCACATCGTCCCGCGCGACGCCGAGATTCCTGAGCGACTGCCCCAGGATTTCCTCGCTGCGCCCATTCGCATAGACATTGGCCGTATCGAAGAGGTTGATGCCAGCCTCCAGGGCCGCCTTCACCAACCCATCGGCCTCCTCCTGCCCGAGCCTGCCGACTTGCCCCCAGATACCCTCGGCGCCGCCAAAGGTCATGGCGCCGAAACACATCTCCGACACAAACAATCCGCTATTTCCCAGCCTGCGCATCCGCATGGTGGAACTTCTCCTCATAAAGCTTCGGTTAAGCGAGGTTTCGCTGCCGTTCGCCGGTCAGCGCCGCGCGTTCGACCGCGGCCACTAGGCGGCTATTGTGCAATGCGTGATCGAATCCGGGCGTTTCATGGGTGCCCGACGCCAGATCGCGCGCCAGGGAGGCGTAAACCTCGCCGACATTGATGGCGGCTCCCTTCCAGAAGTCGGCGGCCATCGGACCGACGCCGGTGGCTACCGGTGCGTCCGGGGCAGCGAACGCGGCGCTGGACGACAAGGTGAGGTCTCCGACCTGCACGCCGGCAAGGTGGTTGCCGGTGATTTTCAGCCAGCCGTCAGACCCGCGGATTTCGAAGGTGAAGTTCGCCTCCTCGGCCGGCACACCGGCCAGAATCTGAACCGAGACCGGTGCACCGCTTGCGGTTTTGGCGATCAGATCGACATGATCGGGAATCTCCCGCCGGGAGATTTCACCGGTATCGACGATCTCGATCTCGGGCCAGAGCAGCTCGGTGCGGGCATCGAGCTCGGTGATGGCGCCGAGCACTTTCTCGATGACGTCCAGGACATGTCCCGTCGTGATGGTCAGGAAGCTGGCTCCCGAGGCCGCCTTATTGAAATAGTCATAGGCGCTGGGCGATTGTGGGCCATACCCGAATGTCGTCGCTGCGACGCGGGCCGACATCGGCCGGCCGATCTTGCCAGAGGCGACCAGTTCAGCGGCGCGGCGAAGGGCGGGATTGTGCCGACCCTGCAAGCCGATCGCGGTATGCAGGCCCGTTGCCGCAGCGGCCATCTCCTCGGTTTCGGCCAGTGTCGCGCCAAGCGGGGATTCGCAGTACACGGCTTTCCCGGCCGCGAGCGCGGCCAGCACAAGCTCCTTGTGCGCGGGCACTTTCACGGCGACCGTGACGAGGTCGATGTTCTCGTCCCGGATCATCGCATAGGGATCGGCAAACCAACGCTCGGCGCCGAACGCCTCGGCGGCAGCCTTGGCGCTTGCTTCCCGGCGGGTCGCCACGGCGGCCAGCACGAACGAGGGCTGCGATTGCAGCGCCGGTATGTGCGACGCGCCCGCCCAACTGGCGTTGGCATCGGCCCCGATTATTCCGATACGAATTTTTCTATCCGCCATTTAACCATGCTCCCGTATTTGCAATCAGCTGCCATTTGGCACCGCTGCCCGGAACATAGGGATGGGGCCCTCCCGGCCCCTATGCAGAAACTATCAGAAGCTTGCCTGCTTCTCTCATTCGCCGGCGGCCCCTATAGCCCTGGGCGGGAGCAGGTCGTTGGAGAAGTGGGGCGCGCTCTTGATAGGCAATGCATAGCCCCCGACATCAAGGTCGATGTGTTGTCGTGAGAAGCGAGTTAAGGGCCCCCCGAATGAAGCCAGACTTTTCTGACCTGCTGGGCGTCATTGAGCGCCATGCGCGCGAGGATTACGTGACGCCGATAGACGGGCTCAAAGTCGGCCGGACGGATGTGCCGTCCGAGGTTGGCCACTCGATCTACCAGCCATCCTTCGGGCTGGTCGCGCGCGGCGTAAAGGAGATGATGGTTGGGGAGACCCCGTTTCGTTACGCAGCCGGAGAATCCTTGCTCTGTGCCGTGGATGTCCCGGTCACCTCGCAGGTCACCGAGGCAAGCCCCTCCGCGCCCTATCTGGCCATTCATCTGGAGATCGATCCGTCCGTGGTGGCGGATCTTCTGCGCGAGCAGACGGGTTCCATCCAAAAAGCGTCGGATAATCTGGTGGCCGGTAAATACAAGCTCGATCCGGCGCTTTTCGATCCGCTTATCCGTTTGCTGTCGCTGCTCGACCGGCCGCACGACATTGCGGTCATGGCGCCGCTGATTCGGCGCGAAATTGTCTGGAAGCTGCTGCATACGGAACATGGCCCGCTGCTCAGCCAGCTTGCTTTTGCCAATGGCCACGCCACGCGCATAGGCCGGGCCACCGCCTGGCTCAGGGAGCATTTCGCCGAGGCGCTGTGCGTGAGCACGCTCGCCGCCAAGGCCAATATGAGCGTGCCGACCTTCCACCGGCATTTCAAGGCGGTGACGTCGCTGACGCCGATCCAGTTCCAGAAGCGGATTCGGTTGCAGGAGGCCCGGCGCGGACTGTCGAAAGCCAGCACCATCTCGGCGGTGGCCTATGATGTCGGCTATGAGAGCATATCGCAGTTCAACCGGGATTATCGCCGCCTCTTCAACTTGACGCCGAGCGAAGATGCCGCGGCGCTGCGTGCCACGCTGAAGCGTGATTTTGGCCATAGCCGCCAGGTTGCGACCTCGACCTGACGGCGGCGGGGCGCGGGTCGCCCGCCTTTAAGCCTGTCCTGATCGGGGGGCAGATCACAGCCGGTCGAGCAACTGCGCCACGCCCGCGGCCAGGCCTATCGGCACCAGCACCAGCAAAATATTCACCGACCATTTGACGACGCGGTAGAGCGGCCGGTTCGTCGATTTCAGCGCCTTAGCGCGCGCCAGCACGGGCGCGAGGCCGGCGAATATTCTGTTGGCCAGGCCGCGCTGGTCTTCCAGCGTGTTTGGCACTATCGAGGCGCGTGCGAGCGTTCGGTAGGCCGCGTTGAACAGCCGCCCGAACAGGTTCAGCGGGCGCCTGACATCGCACATCAGAATGAGGCGGTCGGAATCCGTGTCGTTGCGGACATAGTGCAGATAGGTCTCGTCGAAGAGGATCACTTCGCCATCGCGCCAGCTTCGCTTCTGACCATCAACATTGATGAAACAGGCATCGGAATTGGGCGTGGCCAGACCCAGATGGTAGCGCAGCGATATGGCGATGGGGTCCGCGTGCCGCGTCAATTGCGAGCGCGGGGGCAGGTAGGCGAACATGGCGCCATGCACCGCCGGCACCCTGGCCAGTATCTCCACCGTCCTGGGGCAGAGCGATTGGGCCGAATGGTGGGTGTAGCCATACCAGTTCAGGTAGAATCGGCTCCAGCCATATTTGAAGAATGTCCTGAAGCCGAGATCGTAGGAACCCGCCGTGCCCGGGCGTTTGGTGGCTTCGAAATAATTCTGACGCACCAGCGCCAGCCCTTCCTCGCGAATGATCTGCCAATTCTGCTGGAGAAGATCGAGTTCCGGAAAGTCGGCCGGGTCGAGATTGGCTTTCGATCCGCGTGGCTGCGTCGTCATGTAGAGGACGCAGTTCAACGGCGAGAAGATTGGCCAGCTCTTGCGGAAATACTCGTTCAGCCCGCTATAGCGGGCCTCGCCGCGAAAGCGATAGACATAGACGATGCTCGCGACCGTAAAGGTGGTTATGGCGGCAAGAACGGGCATGATCGTCGCTCAGAATCTGTAGCTGACGAACAGGCCGGTGGAAAACTGATTCTCTGAGCCGCGATCCTGCACCAGCGGGCTGTCGGCGGCGTCGCCCAGTATGCGCTTGTAGCCCAGCCGGCCGGTGACGCTCCAATTCTCCGTCACCCGATAATCGAGATCGAGGGTGATGCCGGCATCCTTGAAGCCGCTTTCCGCCTGATATTGCGGCATTCCCGACCGCATGGCCTGGCTGGCCGTGACGCCGTAGAAGGCTTGCGTGTAATCATCGTCCGCCCAGGTGGCGGAAATTTCGCTGCGCAGCATCAGCTTCGGGCCCAGCGACAGCCGATGGCCGGCCGAGAGTTCCGCCATAAGCCCGTCATGGGAATCGCTCACATCGCTGAGTACGGTGAGGCCGGCCGACCAGGGGCCGGTGCTGTAGGTGATGAAGCCGCCGAGTTCGATGGCGCCGTCGATATCGCCCATGCCGCGCAGATCGTCATTATCGTCCTGGTCGCGGCCGGATCGATAGTGGGCCAGCGGCCCGATCTGCAAGACGTCTCCCGGTCCCGGGCCTTGCAGGGTGAAGACATTGGCGCCCAGCGTCGGGCCGCGCAGGAAGACCAGATCGCGGTAATTCACCATCAGCAGGGGGATCAGCTCGATCTCGTAATCGTCGCTGCCCTCGTAATCCGGCTGGACCAGCCCGCCGCCGCCCAGCCGGATGTCCCAATTGCTTTTCCCCGGCGGTTGCTGGCCTGGCTGTTGGGCAAAGGCGACGGACGACAGGGCGGACAGCGCCACGGCGGCAAGCAAGGCAGGCGACAGGCGGGAAAGGATCGTGTTTTTCATCGGGGATAAGGCCCTTTTAAGGGGTGGGATGGCGCCACCCTACCCGCCGGGGCCGTGCCGGCGGGTGTCGGCACGGTATCAATATGTTTCAGAATGTTGCAGGGCATGCGACGGGGCCGGGCTGGCTGATATAGTGGCGGCAGCCGGAGGCAGATGTGACAGTCAAACCCACCACCCATGTCCTGATCGTCGATGACGATCACCGCATACGCGCGATGCTGGCGCGCTTCCTGTCCGACCATGGCCTGAAAGTGAGCCAGGCCGGCGATGGCCAGGCGATGTTCGCCTTGTGCGCGGCCGCGCGTATCGACGTCATCGTGCTGGATATCATGATGCCGGGCGAGGACGGCCTGTCGCTCTGCCGCCGGATGCGGGCGCAGAGCAGCGTGCCGATCATCCTGCTGACCGCGATGAGCGGCGACACCGACCGGATCATCGGGCTGGAGATCGGCGCCGACGATTACGTGGTCAAGCCGTTCAATCCACGCGAGCTGCTGGCCCGCATCCGCGCCGTCACGCGACGGCTGGGCGCCGCCAGCATCAATGCCGAACGCCCGGTTGCGACCCTCTATGAGTTCGCCGGCTGGCAGCTCAATTCCAGCCGGCGCACCCTGACCTCCCCAGCCGGCGAGCTCACCGACCTGACCAGCGGCGAATTCGACCTGCTGGCGGCCTTCCTGGAACACCCCCAGCGGGTGCTGACGCGCGACCAGCTTCTGGATCTGGCGCATGGCCGCATGAGCGAGGCCTATGATCGCAGCATCGATGTGCAGATCAGCCGGTTGCGCCGCAAGATCGAAGCCGACCCGCAGGAGCCGGCCTTCATCAAGACGATCCGCAATGAAGGCTATTTCTTCGCTGCGCCGGTTGCCCTGCAACAGGATCCGGCGATGAGGAAACACGGGTGAAACTTCCCCTCTGGTCCCGCCTGCGGCTCGCCCCGCGAATCGCCCTCGTTGTGTTTTGCAGCTTGATGGCGATGACCTTCGTCGACGAGGTGGCCCCGCTGGTGATCCGGCCGAGCGAAATCGTCGTGTTTCAGCGCGACTGGCTGATCGGCACGCTGCGGGATATCCGGGATCGCAGCATTGAAGCGCCTGCGGCCGAGCGAGCAGCCGTGCTGCAGGAACTGCCGGCGCGGCGCTGGCTGGACGTGACGGTGCTGGAGACGAATCCAGGCTTCCACAAACCGACGCCGAGTGGCGGCTTTACCGATCTGCGCGAGCAGATCGCCGCCACGCTCGGCCTGGAATCGCAGGATGTCGTGCTGATGGCGCGCGAGATGCACGACCCCGACCAGTCGGTGCGCTCGCTTGTCGTCATTCTGCCGGAGTTGCCGGTGACGCTGCTCAACAAGGTTGCCGATGACCAGCAGCGCAACATGATGAGCAGCGACCTGCGCATCGGCTTCCGCATCGGCCCCCAGCAATGGCTGGTCGTGACGCCCAAGAGCGACGGCATGGAAACCGCGCGGATGATCCGTAACGTATTGCTGCCGCTCGCGGCGATACTGTTCATCATCCTGTTCTCGGTCTGGGTGGCGCGCGGCGTGGCGCGGCCGCTGGACGATCTGGCGGCGGCGGCCGAAAAGCTGGGCCGCGACCGCGAGCTTAGCCTTGTCGGCAATTTCAATGCGCCGGAGCTGCGGGCCATCGGCGAGACCTTCAACGCCATGCAGCGGCGGTTGAAGCAGTTCGTCGACGACCGCCTGCACATGATCGCCGCCATCAGCCATGATTTGCGCACGCCGCTCACCCGGCTGCGGCTGTTCGCCGAATATGTGCCGGACCCGGACCAGCGGCGTCAGGTGCTGTCGGATATCAAGGATATGGAGGCCATGGTCAGCGCGACGCTGACCTACGCCAGCAACCAGTTGAAGGATGAGGCGCACAGCGCCGTCGATCTGGGCTCGCTGCTGATCAGCCTGTGCGACACCGCCGCCGATGCGGGCTGCCGCGTGACCTATGAAGGCCCCGATCATGCCGGCCTGGTCTGCCGGCCTGTGGCGATCCGCCGCGCCTTCGCCAATCTGATCGACAATGGCTGCAAGTTTGGCAGCGAGGTGAAGGTGACGCTGCGCGACACGCCGGATAGCATCGTCATCACCATCGCCGATGACGGGCCCGGCGTTCCCGCGGCCCAGCGCGAGGAGGCTTTCCGCCCCTTTACGCGGCTGGAGGTTTCACGCAACCGCGAAACCGGCGGCACCGGCCTTGGCCTGACCATCGCGCGCGACGTGATCCTGGCCCAGGGCGGCGTCATTGAGCTGGGTGATGCACCGGCCGGCGGCCTGCTGGTCACGGTGACGCTGCGGCGGCAACAGCTCTCTTGAGGGTGTGATACGGCCCAACCGATCGATCAGCTAGCCTCGGCGCGGCCATATAGACGGGCGGCGGGAATGCCGAGATCGCGGCAGAGCGCGATCAGCCGGTCGGATTCGCGCATCGGCGCGCTGTCCGGGTCGGGGGCCAGGCTGGTGATGAAGCGCAGCCAGGGTTCCAGCCCCAGCGCGTAGATGAAGACCTGCCTGGCTTGCAGGCTGCGGATCGCCGGCAGGGCGCGGGCGCTGTCCGAGCCGTCGAGCCGGCGGGACTGGTCCCGGCCGCGTTCCAGCGGCGTCGGCAGCAGGCAACCATACAGCCAGCTCATTGGCGCACCCTTGCATTCCATGCCCAGGAACAGTGTGTCGACTTGGCCGATGATGGGCCGCAGCCGGTCATAGAGCAGCGGGTCGATATTGTTCGAATCGGCGGCGAACATCAGCCGCAGCCCGGCGGCGTCGACCAGCCAGGCCGCCTTGGCGCGAATGTCGAGATCGGCATGTTCGCCCAGGAAGGGCAGGGCGGTGATGCCGAGGTCGCCATCGCCGATCTCCTCCAGCGTCGACAGCGCGCGCACATCGGTGAAGCCGATGGCCCGCAACGCCTGTTTCAGGCAGGGGTCGACCAGGCTGCCGCCGCTGGCGGGCACCAGGATGGTGCCGATTTTCCAGCGCAGCGCCAGCAGGGTTTCCAGCAGCGCATGGTCGGCGTGATTATGGGTTATGACGACATAGTCGATCCGCTCCGGCAGGTCGGCGACCGTGAAGCGGGCGGGCTCGGCCCCGCTTTCATAGGCGATGACCGGATCGACCAGCACGCTCTTGCCGCCCGCCGTCTCCACCAGCACGCAGGCATGGCCGAAATACCGCCAGCGGGTGATGCCGGCCGGCTTCGGCGGCGGGGGCGTCTCCAGGGTCAGCAGGCTCTCCAGCAGCGCCATCCGGTCCGGGCCGACGCCCAGCGTCTCGGCGATCCGCGATAGCGGCTGGGGCCGGGAGCGCAGCGCGCCCAGCAGATCGTAGGCCGGATCGGCGAACGGGATTTCCAGATACAGGCTGTCCGGCTGGTCCAGCCTCGGCGTGCTCATGGTGAAGGGGCGCTCGTCGCCGGTGATGCGGCGCAGCATCACGCCTTGCAGCGTCGGATCGTAGCACGGGCCGCGATACAGCAGCGCCTCGTTGACGCGGATATCGGCGGCCCCGGCCGGGGTATAGACCAGTTCCACCGCGCCGCGCAGCGCTTCCGGCAATTCCGCGTAGAGCGGCCCCAGGCCATGGCCGTCCGCCCTGGCCGCCAGCAGCTTCCAGGCGGCGTTCAGCGCCTCCGCCAACGCCAGGCCCGGGGCTTGGCGCTGTCGGGTCCAGGCGATCAGCGCGCGAATCTCCTCGATCCTGCCGCCGGCCAGATCGATGAAAGGCCCGCCGGCCAGCGCCGGATCGCGCAGCGCCGCCATATGAAGCTGCGGCATGGCGACATAGGATTCCATCGCCTTCAGATGGCGGTTGGCGGCGTTCAGCGCCGCCGTGGCCGGGGAGACAAGATGCGGCCAGGCATGCCAGCGCGCGATCAGCGGCTCTACCGCAACATCGGGGCGCAGACAGTAAAGCGGGGCGGTCATGAGGCTTCCCGCGTCACGGTGATCTTGCCGCGCAAATGGCCGGCGAGCCGGCGCGGGGTGGGATGGTCGAAGATGACGGCAATGCCCAGCGGCAGCCCGAAACGCTCGCGCAGCCTGCCAATGACCCGCATCGCCAGCAGCGAATGGCCGCCGCGCTCGAAGAAGCTGTCGTCGCCGCCCAGATCGGGATCGTCCAGCACCTGCCGGAAGGCGGCGGTCAGTTCGGCGACCAGCGGGTCGGCTTCGGCGTCGACGACCGGCAGCATGGGGGCAGGCTGGTCCAGGGGTTGCCGGCGCGGCGGCGGCGTCTCGAAATGGCTGGCGGCTTGGTTTATCAGCGCCGGCAGGTCACGCACCGAGACGGCGACCCGGCGATGATCGGCCGCCAGAATGCGGCGCAGAACGGCAGCCCCTTCCCGCGCGGTCAGCCCGGTCTCCGGGATCGGCGGGGCGACGCCCCAGTTTTTATGCGCTTCCACCGTCATGCCGGCCTCGACCCAATCGTCCCAATTGATGGCGACGGCCCGCCATCCGGTGCGCCGGGCGATGGCAGCGGCGGCGAGGTCGAGATAATCGTTGGCGGCGGCATAGGCCACCTGGCCGAACTTGGCGCCAGGCAGGAAGGAGCCCAGCGTCGAGCACAGCGCCAGGAAGTCGAGCGGCTGGCCGGAAAGCGCGTCCACCAGAGCGCGGGTGCCGGCGATCTTCGGGGCCAGCACGGTTTCCGTCTGCGCGCGGGTGCGGTTCTGCACGATGCCGGCCTGGTCGGCCAGGCCGGCGGCATGCACCGCGCCAGTGATCGGCCCGAAACGCGCCACCGCTTCCCGCACAGTGGTGGCCAGCGCTTTGGGATCCGAAAGGTCGGGCGCGGCGGTCATCACCTGCGCCCCCAGCGCCTCCAGCTCGCGCACTAGGCGGAGCCGAGGTGCGACCGGATCGTCCGCCGCGATCAGCCCGTCCCACGCCGCCGGTTCGGGAAGCGGGCGACGGCCCAGGAGGATCAGCCGCATGCCGGGTTCGCGCGCCATGTCGCGGGCGATGGCGGTGCCCACGCCGCCGAAACCGCCGGTGATCAGAATGACGGATTCGCGGCGCAGAGCCACTGGCTGCGCCGACAGCGGCAGGGGGGCAACCGTTTGCCGCCATCGCATGCCGTCGCGCAGGGCGATTGCCGTGTCGGCGGGCAGCAGCGCCAGCTCCCGCATCAGCATCTCGGCCATCGCTTCGGCCGGGGCGGGGTCGAGATCGAGGATTCGCACCGTGACATCCGGATATTCGAACGGCAGCACCTTGGCCGCCCCCACGGCGGCGGCCACGTCCGGGCGCAGCGCTTCCGCGCCGGTCACGTCGGCGGCGCCGATGGTGGCGATATCCAGTCGCAGGGCAGCCCCCGGCAGCACCGAACCGATCCCCTGCATCAGCGCCAGCAAATCGTGCAGGCCGCGTTCTTCCAGCGTTTCCGGCGCGGCCTCGTCGAGCGTGCGGAGATGCAGGATGCGGCGCGGCGGCGTGTGCTCGGCTTGCAGCAGCGCACGGTAATCCGCTTCCTCACCGCCCTCGACCAGGCGAACGGCCTCGCCGGCGGCTTGCAGCCGGGCCGCCAGGGCAGCGCCGACGCCGCCGCTATCGGCCAGGATCAGCCAGGGGCCGGCCAGATCGGCCGCTGCGGTCTCGGCGGCGATCCAGCCGGGCCGGTAGAACCATTCCGACTGAGAAGGACGTTTGCCGGCCGGGGCCGGCTTTGGCGTCGCCTCGGGCTTTTTTTCAGGCCGGTAGGGCCGGCGCTCGAATGGGTAGAGCGGCAGCTCGACCCGGCGGCGCGGGTGCGGATGCAGCGCCGGCCAGTCGATCGTCACGCCCTCCAGCCACAGCCCGGATGCGGCGGCGGCAAGGCGCGTGCCGCCCGGCGGTGTCTCGGCTGCCGGGGCGAGGCTCGGCAGCGCGGTCATGCCGCCCGCTCGGGCGAGGGCGCTCAGGCTCTGGCCGGGGCCGCATTCCACCGCCAGGTCGATGCCGGCCTGGCGCAGGGTGACGAGGCCATCGGCGAAGCGCACCGGGGCCAGCAGGTGGCGCGCCCAATAGGCCGGGTCGGTCGCCTCCGCCGGGGTGATCCAGCTGCCGGTGACATTGGAGATGAAAGGCTGGCACGGCGCTTTCGGCCGGAAGCGGGCGACCGCCTCGGCCAGCGCCTCGGCCGCCGGGGCCAGCATCGGCGAATGGAAGGCGTGCGAGGTTTGCAGCCGGCGGCCGGGACGGCCCAGCCGCTCCAACCGTTCCTCCAGCGCGGCTATGGCCGGCTCGGGACCGGAGACGACGCAGCTTCGCGCGCCATTCACCGCGGCCAGGGCAAGCGCCCCGCCGCTATCCGCCAGCAGCGCCAGCGTTTCGGCCTCGCTTTCGCCCAGCGCCAGCATGGCACCGCCGGGCAGGGCCGCGACCAGCCGGCCGCGCTCGACCACCAGCGCCAGGGCGTCCTCGACCGTGAAGACGCCGGCCAGGCAGGCCGCCGCATATTCGCCGACCGAGTGGCCCAGCATGCCCTCCACCGGCAGGCCCAGCGCCTGCCAGTGCCGCGCCAGCGCCAGGCTGACGGCGAAGATTGCCGGCTGGGCGATCTCGGTGCGGCGCAGGGTCTCTGCGTCCGGTTCCACGGGGCCGTAGAGCATCTCGCTCAGCGACAGGCCGAGCATCGGGTTCAACCTGTCCGACAGGGCGTCGAATTCGCGCCGGTAGATGCCGTTTTCGGCATGGAGCGCCTGGCCCATGCGCGGATGCTGGCTGCCCTGGCCGGGCAGCAGCAGGGCGATGGCCGGCGGTTGCGCCGGTGCCCGCCTGGCTTCCTCTGGCGCTTCCAGCAGGGCGATGGCCTCGGCCGTGCCGCGCGCCACCACGGCGCGGCGATGGCGCAGGGCAGCCCGCCCGCATTGCAGGGTGAAGGCGACATCCTCCAGCCGGTCCGCCGGATGCGCCCGCAGATGCGCAGCCAGCAGGGCGGCCTGCGCTTGCAGCGCAGTCTTCGTCTGGGCCGACAGCAGTAGGGCCTGCGGCGTGGAGCCGATGGAGGCCGGCGCTTGCGACGTCGGCGGGGCGGCTTCCAGGATCACATGGGCGTTGGTGCCGCCGATGCCGAAGGAGCTGACGCCGGCGCGCGCCGGCCGGTCGGCGCCAGAAGGCCAAGGACGCGGCCAGGGACGGGGCCGGTCGACCAGTTCGAACGGCCCAGCGGCGAAGTTGATACGCGGGTTGGCTGGCTGGCTGTGCAGGCTGGGCGGCAATTGGCCGTGATGCAGCGCCAGCACCGTCTTGATCAGCCCGGCGATGCCGGCCGCCGCGTCGGCATGGCCGATATTGCTCTTCACCGAGCCGAGCAGCAGCGGCGTGGCGCGGCCGCCATAGACCTGCGCCAGGGCCGTCGCCTCCGCCGGGTCGCCCAGTGCCGTGGCGGTGCCGTGCGCCTCGACATAGTCGATGTCCGCCGGATCGAGGCCGGCCGAGTCGAGGGCAAGCCGGATGACCGCCGCCTGGCCGGCGACGCCCGGCGTGGTGAAGCCCATCTTGCGCGCGCCGTCATTATTGATCGCGGCCCCGCGAATCACCGCCAGCACCCGGTCGCCATCGGCCTGGGCGCGTGACAGCGGCTTCAGCAGCACCAGCCCGACGCCGGAACCCGGCACGGTGCCGGCGGCATCCGCCGCGAAGCTGCGGCAATGGCCGTCGGGCGATAGGATCATGTCCGGCTCGTGCAGATAGCCGCGCCCCTGCGGGAAGCGGATCGAGACGCCGCCGGCCAGCGCCATGTCGCAGCGCCCGGCCCGCAGCGCCTCCACCGCCATGGCGACGGCGACCAGCGAGGTCGAGCAGGCGGTCTGCACGGCGACCGCCGGGCCGGTCAGATCCAGCCGGTAGGCGGTCTGCGTGGCCAGGAAATCCTTGTCGTTGCCGGTGATCAGGTGAAAGCCGCTCGACCCCTCAAGGCTCTCGCCGGCCGGCAACAGCATTTCGCGCAGCCAGGTATTGTGGCCGCTGCCGGCGAACAGGCCGACGACATCGCGGGTGGCGCCCGGCGCATAGCCGGCATTCTCCAGCGCGTGCCAGGCGCATTCCAGGAACACGCGGTGCTGCGGGTCGAGCACCAGCGCGTCGCGCGGCCCCAGGCCAAATACGGCGGGGTCGAAGCCATCCGCCTCGTCCAGCAGGCCGCCGGCGGGCACGAAGGCGGGATTGTCGATGATTTCCTCCGGCACGCCCGCCTGGCGCAGCGTGTCACGGTCGAGGCGGGCGATGCCTTCGCGGCCCTCGATCAGCAATCGCCAGAACGCGTCCAGATCCGCCGCCCCGGGGAAGCGGCCCGCCATGCCGACCACGGCGATGGGATCACCGGCCGTCTTGGGGGGCGGCGGGGGCTCGGGTGCAGGGGCAGGTTCTGCCGCCTCGGCCGGCTTGGTCGCGGCGCCTTGCGCCAGCATGTGCCGGGTCAGCGCGCGTAGCGTGGGATGGGCGAACAGCACGGCCATCGGCACGGCGATGGCGAAATCCCGCTTGATCAGGCCCTGCACCTGCACCAGCAGCAGCGAATGGCCGCCCAGATCGAAGAAATTATCGTCCGGGCCGACGCTCGGCCGGCCCAGCACGTCGCACCACAGCGCCGCCAGCCGTTGCGCCACGTCAGGTGCGCCGTTATCGCCGGGACGGGCGGCCGAGGGCTGTTGCGTCCCATCCTCCGCCGCGGGCGCGGCGGAATCGGGCAAGGCGGCCCAGTCGATCTTGCCGTTGCGGGTCAAGGGCACGGCGTCGAGCGCCAGCAGCTGGGCGGGCACCATATGGCCGGGCAGGGCGGTCTTCAGCGCCGTGCGCAGCCCGTCCAGATCCAGGGCGACGCCCGGCTTCGGCAGCGCCCAGGCAAGCAGCCTGTCGTCGCGCACCGCGACCAGCGCCTGCGCAATGCCGGGCTGGGCGGCGATGGCGGCCTCGATCTCGCCCGGCTCGATGCGGAATCCGCGCAGCTTCACCTGCCGGTCGATGCGACCGAGGAAGATCAGCGCCCCGTCGGGCCGCAGCCTGACCCGATCGCCCGTGCGGTAGAGGCGCGTGCCGGGCGGGCCGAAGCGGTCGGGTACGAAGCGTTCGGCGGTCAGTTCCGGCCGGCCGATATAGCCCAGCGCCACGCCCGCCCCGCCGACGAGCAACTCGCCCGTGCCGCCGGGCGGCACCGGCTCCATCCGGTCGTCGACCACATGGGCGGAGACGTTGGGCAGTGGCCAGCCGATGGGCAGCGTCTGCCCGTTGCCGCCGCCCTCGAAGATGGTGGCGCAGACCGTCGCCTCGCTGGGGCCATAGGCGTTGAAGAAGCGCCGGCCGCCGACCCAGCGCTGTGCCAATGCCGGCGGACAGGCCTCCCCGGCGACCGCGAGGATGCGCAGATCGGGATAGGCTCCTTCCGGGATCACCGCCAGCAGGGAGGGCGGCAGGGTGGCCGCCGTGATGCGGTGCTGGCGCAGATAGGCGCCCAGCTCCGGCCCGGCCAGCGCGTCTTCCCTGCTCGGCAGGTGCAGCGCCGCGCCCGCGCCCAGCGCCATGACGATCTCCCACACCGAGGCGTCGAAGGAGAGCGAGGCGAATTGCAGCACCCGGTCGCCGGGCTGCAAGCCGAACAGCGCGCGCTGGGCGGCGATCAGCGCCCGCAGGCCCCGGTGTGGCGACAACACGCCCTTCGGCTGGCCGGTGGAGCCGGAGGTGTAGATCACATAGGCCGGACTTTCCGGATCGACCGGCGGCGGGCTCCAGGGCAGCGGCGCATCGGCGTCGGCCCCATCCAGCAGCAGCACCGGCATGTCCGGGCGCAGCGGCAGGCGGGGCAGGTAAGCGCCGTCGGTCAGCACCAGGTCGGCGGCGCTATCCTCCAGGACGAAGCGCAGCCTTTCCTGCGGATAGGCGATATCGAGCGGCACCACAGCCCCGCCGGCTTTCAGGATGGCCATGAAGCCGACCACCAGGGCGCTCGAACGCGGAGCCGCGAGCACGATCCGGCTGCCCGGGCCGATGCCGGCGGCGGCCAGGCGCGCCGCCAGCGCGTCGCTGCGCTCCGCCAGGGCGCGGTAGGTGAGGGTGCCGTCCTGCGACACGACCGCCGGCGCGCCGGGCGCGATCTGCGCCCATTCGCCCAGTATCTCATGCGCCAGCGCGGGCGGCACCGGCACAGGCCGGCCGCGGCCCAGGGCGAGCAGCCTGTCGCGCTCCGCAGTGTCGTGGAGCGGGATGGAATCGAGCCTGGCGGCCGGATCGTCGGCCATCGCCAGCAGGGTATGCCGCAGATGGCCGAGCAATTGCCGCGCCGTCGCCTGTCCGAGCCGGCGGGGATCGTAGACCATCGCCAGCCGGCAGGACTCATCCTCCGCGCCGCCCCATTCGGCAACCAGCGTCAGGGGGAAATTGGTCGCCTCCGCCACCTGCGCCAGCGCGATCTCGACAGCGCCGGCCTGCAGCCGTTTCGGCCGGGGATAGTTCTGGATCAGCACCAGGCTGTCGAACGGCATGTCGCCGGCCGACAGGCCGGCGGCGGCGAGCGCGTCGGGTAGCGGCGTGGCGGCGAACGCCTCGCGCGCCTCCGCCCGCTCCGCGATCTCGCCCAGAAAGGCGGTGACCGGCATGTCGCCGGGCAGGCTGACCCGCACCGGCACCGTGTTGATCAGCATGCCGACCATGTTTTCGATGCCGTCGACGGGGGCCGAACGCCCGGAGACGGTCAGGCCGAACGCAACCTCGCTAAGCCCCGTATAGCGGCGCAGCAGCAGGGCCCAGGCGCCCTGGAGGACGCTGCCCACGGTAACGCCGCTGGCGCGGGCCAGCCGCTCTATGCCGCGCGTTTCCGCCGCCGATAGCGGCAGGGCAGCATGCGGCGCGGCGGTTTCCGCCGCTTCCGGCGTCAGGCCCGGCCCGGCGAGCAGGCTGGGTTCGGAAAGCGGGCGCAATTCGTCGCGCCAGAAAGCGGCCGCCGCGTCCCTGTCGCTCTCCTGCAGCCAGTCCAGATAGCGGGCGAAGTCAGGAGCGGGGGCAAGGCCGGCGGGCGCGCCGCCGGCAGCCTCGCGATAGAGGGCGCAAAGCTCCGTCATCAATACCGAGACCGACCAGCCATCCATCAGCAGATGATGCGCGCTCCATACCAGTTCGTGCCTTGCCTCGCCGCTGCGGACCAGGTGCAGGCGCATCAGCGGCGGCCGGGCAAGGTCGAAGCCGGTGGCGCGGTCGGCGGCCATCAGGCTATGCAGGCGGCCGGCCAGGGCGGTTTCGTCCAGCTCGCGCCAGTCGAGATCGCGCCATTCCGGTGCGGCGGAGTCATGGATCAGTTGCAGCGCCTCGCCGTCCGCGCCGAAGCCGAAGCTGGCGCGCAAGGCCGGGTGCCGGGCGGATAGCCTCTCCCAGGCGGTCCGCATCGCCGCCGCGTCCAGCGGGCCGTGCAGGGTGAGGCGAAGCTGGTCGAAATAAGTCTCCGGTTCGCGCAGGCTGTGCAGCAGGATGCCGTGCTGCAACGGCGTCAGCGGCAGCAGCGCCTCCACGTCCGGCGGCATCTCTAGACCGGCCTGGGACGCGCGCGCCGCGCGGGCGATGTCGGCCAGCGCCTCGGCGATATCGTCCAGAAGCTGTTTTGCCGCCGCATCGCATCCGGCCGCGCCGGGATAGCTCAGTTCCATCCGCAGGCGGCCCTCGACCGCGCCGGCATTCAGCTCCAGCAGATGCGGGCGTTGCATGTCGGGCGCTATGGTCGGGCCGCAGGGCTCATCGACCGGCCGGAACGGCTCTTCTTCCCATCCGGTCAGCGTGCCGACGAAATTCAGCAGAATTTCGGCCGGCGGCAATGCGCCCAGCACCGCGCCCGCAGCACCGTCGACGACATGGCGCAGCAGGCCGAATCCCAACCCGTCGAGCGGGCTTTCGGCCACAGCCTTGCCGGCCGCGCGCAGCAGGGCGGTTGGGTCATCCGTCTCCGCCTCCAGCAGCAGTGGCAGCACGGCGGTGAACCAGCCGACCGTGCGCGACAAATCGAGATCCTCGAACGGGCCGACCCGGCCATTGCGTTCGAGATCGATGCGCAGCCGGCGGCCGCCGCGCCGATGCAGGGCCAGCAGCAGGGCGGCCAATATCACCGTATCGGGCCGTACGCCGAACGCCGCCGGGGCCGCGCGCAAGACGCCGGCGGTGACGTGCCGCTTCAGCGTCAGCCGTGTGGCGGCGACGTCATGCTCCATCCCCGGCGCGTCGCCGGCCTGCGGCAGCAGCCGGTCGGCCGGATGGCCCAGCAGGCCGATCCAGTAGGGCAGATCGCCGATATCGCCGCGCTCGGCAAGCCCTCGCAGCCGTTCGGCCCATAGCCGGAAAGAGGTGGGCGCGCGCCGCAGGCGCGGCGGCCGGCCCTGGCGCGCTGCCTCGTAGGCCGCCTGCAGATCGTCGAGCAGCGCGCTCCAGGACAGCACGTCGATGCAGAGATGATGGATGGTCAGCATCAGCCGGGCCTCGTCCGGCAGCAGGATGGCGGCCAGGTTGCGGCCCTGCGCCGGGTCCAGGCTGCGCTGCGCGCCGGCGAAGTACTCGGCCTTGCGCCGGGCGCGATCCTCCGGCGACAGGCCGGCCAGGTCGAGGATCGCCAGCACGGGCGGCTCACCCTTCTCCGGGATCGTGTAGTCGACCGCGCCCGCCTCGCGCCGGGCGACCAGGCGCAGCATGTCGTGGCAATCGACCAGCGCGGTCAGCGCGGCCTCCAGCGCCGCCTTGTCGACCGGCTGCGGCAGCGCCAGCATGACGGCCTGATTGAAATGCCGCCAATTGCCGGTCATCTGCTCGCCGAACCAGGCATAGATCGGCGTCAGGGGCAGGGGGCCGGCGCCGGACGGGCCTTCCGGCTCCTGCTGCAATGGCTGCGCGGCGGCGGCGATGGCGGCGACGGTCTGGTGCTGGAAGATCGACCGCGCGGTCAGCGCCAGCCCGGCGCGCCGGGCGCGGGAAACGATTTGCAGGCTGCGTATCGAATCGCCGCCCAGCGCGAAGAAATTGCTGTCCGGGCCAACATCGCGGCATTCCAGCACCTCGGCGAAAATACCGGCCAGCAGCTTCTGCCGGTCGTCGGCCAGCGGCCTGGCGGCGCTATCGTCGCCGGCCGGGAGCGGCCGGGCCGCGAGGGCGCGGCGGTCCAGCTTGCCGTTGGCGGTGCGCGGCAGGGCCTCCAGCCGCTCGATCAGGGCGGGCACCATCGCCGCCGGCAGCCGGTCGGCGGCCCATTGGCGCAACAGGGACGGTTCGACCGGCCCGGTGACGCTGGCGCACAGCAGCAGGGTGCCGCCGCCATCCGGCCGCCCGGTGACCGCGACCTCGCCGGCCTGCGGATGGCTGGCCAGGACCGCCTCGATGGAGGTCGGCTCGACCCGCACGCCGCGAATCTTCAGCTGCCCGTCGCGCCGCCCGATGAATTCCAGCGCGCCGTCGCTGGTGCGCCGCCCCAGATCGCCGGTCCAGTAGGCCGGCGGCCCGCCCGGCCGGCGGGGACGGAAGCCGCCAGGCTCCGCCGCGCTCAGATAGCCTTCGGCCACGCCCGCGCCTTCGATGACGATCTCGCCGACGATGCCGGTCGCCACCGGCGCGCCCTGGGGATCGACCAGATGGATGTCGACATTGGCGAGCGGCCGTCCGAGCGGCACCGTGGCCGCCCCGGCCGGCAGATCGTCGATGCGGGGATCGAACAGGCTGGCGGTGACCGTCGCCTCGCTAGGGCCATAGCCGCTCATCCAGGCGATGCCGGGGGCGACGCGCTGCCATTGCCGCACGGCGGCGACATGCACCCGGTCGCTGCCGGTGACAAGCAGGCGCAGCGTCGGCGGCGCTTCGCCGCCGGTCTCCGCCAGCTCGCGCACCCAGGCATGCCAGAAAGGGGCCGGCAGGTTGGCGATTGTGACCTCAGCCGCCCGCAGGCAGCGCCCGAACGCCTCCAGCGATTCCAGCGCCTCGGCCGGCGGTATGACGACAATGCCGCCGCGCAGCAGGGTGGGGAAGATTTCCTCCAGCGCCACGTCGAAGGCCGGCGCGGCGAAGTGCAGCGCGCGGTCGGATTCCGTCAGCGCGAAGGCGTCGGCGATTGCCTGGGCGTGGTTCGCCAGCGCCGCATGACCGACCATTATGCCCTTGGGCGCGCCGCTGGAGCCCGAGGTGAAGCAGATATAGGCGACGCCGGTGCCGGAACGCGGCTCAGCCAATGGTTCGGCCTGCCGGTCGGCGAACAGCGGCTCCACCCCGTCCGGCAGCGTGGCGGCGCTATCGGCATCGGCGATGGCCACCGTAAGACCGCTCAGCCGCACGATATACTCGATCTGGCCGGCGGGGCCGGGCGGCAGCACGGCGAAGGCAGCCCCTGCCGCCATCGTGCCGAGCAGGGCGGCGATCAGCCCCGGTCCGCGCGGCAGGGCGACGCCGATGACGGCATCCGCCGGCAGCCCGCGCGCCGCGATTTGCCCGGCCAGCGCCAGGGCCTGGGCCGCCAGTTCGCCGGCCGTGACGGTTTCGCCGTTGGCCGTTAGAACCGCCGGCGAATCCGGGTTGCCCCGCAGCCGGTCGAGGATCGCGGCGTCGATTCGCGTTGCCGGCAGGGTCTGGCGCTTGCCAGGCCAGCCCGTCGCTGGCCCATCCTCGATCGGCAGGCGGGACAGCGGTGTTTCGGGCGCGGCCGCGATGGCCTGGGCCAGGGCGGCGAATTGCCGTCCGAAGCGCTCGGCGGTGGCGGCGTCGAACAGCGCCGGGTCATATTCCAGATAGCCGGTGTAGGGCGCGCCGGCCGTCTGCGGCGGCTCCAACGCCAGGTTCAGATCGACCTCCGGGGCCATCGGCGGCAGGCTCAGCGGCGTCGAGTCGATTCCGGGCCAGGCCAGCGGGGCCATGGCTGCGTTCTGCAACACGAACATCGCCTGGAACAGCGGCCCGCGATTGAGATGGCGCGTCGGTTTCAGCGCGTTCACCACGCGGTCGAACGGCACGTCCTGATGGGCGAAAGCCTCCAGGCTGGCCGCCCGCACGCGGCCCAGCAACGTCGGGAAATCGGGATCGCCGGACAGGTCGAGCCGCAGCGCCACGGTATTCACGAAGAAGCCGATCAGATCGTGCGTCTCCGGCATCTCCCGGTTGCCCAGCGGGCAGCCGATGACCAGCTCGTCCTGCCCGGTCCAGCGCGCCAGCAGGGCGGCATAGACGGCGAGGCCGGCCATGAAGGCGGTGACCCCCTGGCGTGCGGCGAGCCGGCTGAGATCGTCGCCGGCCGGCAGCGGGAAGCTGTGCGCCGCCCCGGCCGAACCGCGCGCGGCCGGTCGCGACCGGTCGAGCGGCAAGGCAAGGTCGGTCGGCGCATGGGCCAGCCGCGCGCGCCAGAAATCGAGCTGCCGCGCCAGCGTCTCCTCGGTCTGTCCGGCGCGCTGCCAGGCGGCGAAATCGGCGTATTGCAGCGGCAAATCCGGCAGGTCGGCCGGTGTGCCCGCCATTTCGGCCCGCATCAGGGCGGCTAGTTCGCGGAACAGGATGCCCATGGACCAGCGGTCGGCGATCAGATGATGCAGGCAGATCGTCAGCAGCCAGCACGGCGCGCTGTCGGTCGGCGGCAGCCGGAACAGCCGCGCGCGGAACAGCCGGTCAGCCAAATCGAACGGCGCGGCCGCCTCGGCCGCGAGGGCCGCCGCCGCGTCGTCGGTGGTTTCCTCCGGCAGCTCGACCGGCGACCAGGGAGCGATGTCCAGATAGGGCTCGTCATCCTGCTCCAGGATGCGGGCGCGCAGTATCTGCTGGCGGCGGGTCATGGCCCCAAGCGCTCGCCGCAGGGCGGCAATGTCGAGCGCGCCGCGCAGCTCCCAGGCGGCGCTCATGGTGAAGTCGCTGCCGCTCTCGCTCAGCTTCTCGACGAACCAGAGCCGGCGCTGGTTGAAGGTCAGCGGCGTCGGCGCGCCGGTCAGGCGGGCCAGGATTTCCGGCTTGCGCGCGGCCATTTCGGCCCGCAGTTCGGGCGATACGGCGCCGGCCGGGCCGCGCACGCGCAGCGCGCCGGCATCGGCCTCCAGGGTGACGCCGAGACGCGACAGCTCCGCGAACAGAAGAGGGAGCGGCTTCATAGGGTGAATTCTTCCGTTGCGGGCTCGGCGGTCGCGGCATGCAGGCGGGCGGCGAGCGCGCGCAGGGTCGGGTGGGCGAACAACTCGCCGATCGGCAGGTCCACGCCGAAACGCTCGGACAGCCGTTCCTGGAGGCGCACCAGCAGCAGCGAATGGCCGCCCAGATCGAAGAAATTATCGTCCGGGCCGATGTCGGCGCAGCCCAGCAACTCGCCCCACAGCGCCGCCAGATCGCGCTGCACCGCCGCCGCGCTCGACGGACCCGGCGGCCTGGCCGGCGGGGGCTGGGTGACCAGGGCGGCCGGGGTGGGCAGCGCCCGCCAGTCGATCTTGCCGTTCAGCGTCAAGGGAATCTCGGATATCTGCGCCATCAGCGCCGGCACCAGATGGTCGGGCAGATGCTGTCGCAGCGTCTGGCGCAGCCGCGCCATGTCGAGCTGGGCCCCAGGTTGCGGCAGCACCCAGGCAACGAGGCGGCGTTCGCCCAGCGCATCGTCGCGCACCGCGGCCAGCGCGCGGAGCACGCCGGGCAGCGCCGCCAAGGCGGCCTCGGTCTCGCCCGGCTCGATGCGGAAGCCGCGCAGCTTCACCTGGCGATCCAGCCGGCCGAGGAAGGTCAGGCTGCCATCCGTTTCCAGCCTCGCGCGGTCTCCGGTGCGGTAGCGGTACGCGCCCGGCGGGCCGTCGGGATCGGGCAGGAAGCGCTCTGCGGTCAGCGCCGGCCGGTCGAGATAGCCGCGCGCGACGCCCGGCCCGGCGATATAGAGTTCGCCCGGCACACCCATCGGCACCGCCGCCCCGGCGGCGTCGAGCAGTTGCAGGCGCGCGCCGCCGAACGGCCGGCCGATGCTGCCGGCGGGCGCGTTGGGGTCGTATTCGGCCAGTGCTGCAGTGACGGTCGCCTCGGTCGGGCCGTAGGCAACGAACAAGCGCCGGCCATCCGCCCAACGGCGGGCGGCGAGCGGCGGGCAGGTCTCGCCGCCGACCGCGACGGCGCGCAAGCTGGGCAGCCTCTCCGGCAGGGTGGTCGCCAGAACGGCGGCGGGGGCCTGCATGTGGGTGATCGCGAAATCCCGAAGCGTCGCCAGCAGGGCGCGGCCGGGCATCACCGCCTCGCGCCCCGGCATGACCAGCATGGCCCCCGCGCTGAGCGCCATCGCGATGTCCGACAGCGCCACGTCGAAGGCAGGCGACACCACCTGCAGCACCCGGTCGCCGGGCTTGATCCCATAGGCTTCCGCCAGCGCGCTGCCGAGCCGGCACAGCGCGTCATGCGCCAGCAGCACGCCCTTGGGCTGTCCGGTGGTGCCGGAGGTATAGATCACCGCCGCCGGCGCCTGTGTCTCGACAGGGGCGGGCGGCGCGCTGCCGGCGATGTCGTCCAGGGCTATGCGCGGCGCGGGATAGTCGAGTGGCAGGTCGGAAAGCACGCCCACCGCGCCGGAATCGGCCAGGGTCGCGGTCAGGCGGGCCGGCGGGTAGGCCGGGTCGAGCGGCACCGCCGTGGCGCCGCAGCGCAGGATCGCCAGCAGCCCGGCCAGTTGCAGCGGGGAGGCATTGGCGACCAGCCCGACCCGCGCGCCGGGCGTTACGCCGCGCGCATGCAGCCGGCCGGCCAGTCCGTCGCTATGGCGCTGCAAATCGGCATAGCTCAGCGTCAAGCGCCCGTCGGTGGCGGCCGGCGCGTCCGGCGTCCCATCGGCGCGCAGGCGCAACAGCGCGTCGAGGCGGTGGGCGGCGGGCATCGGCAACGTCGCCTGGGCCAGTGCGGGCGGTTGATCCATGAGCGGCAGGCAGTCGAGCGGCGTTGCCGGATCGGCCGCCATGCCGGCGATCAGCGCCGCCAGCCCCCGGGCGAGCCTGGCGGCAAGGTCGGCGGGTATGCGGCGTTCGGCATATTCCAGGCGAATCCGTGTCTCCCCGCCCTGCTGGCTGACCACCAGGGCCACATCGACCCGCGCCTCCAGCGAGGCCGGGGTGGCAAGAAGGCGGCTCTCGATGCCCGGCAGCGGCAGGGCCCAGGCCGAGGCATCCTCCATCACGAACATGCTGCGCAGGGCAGCGCCCAGCGGCCAGAAATCATGCACCCAGGCGACGGGCACCTCCTGATGGCGCAGGGCCGCCAGCAATCCGGCGCGGGCCGCCTGGACGATCCCGGCGAAGCTTGGCTGCTCCCGAAGATCGATCTTCAGCAGCACCGGATTGGCCAGGAAGCCCACGGCCGACAGCAGGCCGGGCGCGTTGCGGCCGGCCACCGGCGTGGCCAGCACCGGCTGTTCGCAATCGCCGAAGCGGGACAGCAGGGCCGCCCAGGCGCTCAGCATCAGCAGGAAAGGTGTGACGGCCGGGGATGGCCGAAGTTCGAGGAAACGCGCCAGCAATGCCGCGTCGATCTCGACCGGCACCAGCCCGACCGGCCCGCCCTGGGGCGCGTCGGCGCGCAGTCCGGCGACATGCGGAGCATCGGCCTCGGCGAGCGACTGGCGATAGGTTTCCAGCCGGTCGACCAGTAACGGGCGTATCTGCTGCTGCCAGTCCGCGATGTCGCCGCATTGCAGGCGGGGCGGCGTGGGCGTGGGCGGCGGAGCGTCGGCGGCATAGAGCGCCGCCAGCTCCTGCACCAGAATCTGGCCGGACCAGCCATCGCAGGCGACATGGTGCATGACCAGCACCATGCAGTGCCGATCCGGCGCGAGGCGCGCCAGAATTGCCCGCAGCGGCAGGTCGCGGTCGAGAGCGAAGGGCTGGCGGCTGACGGCATCGAGCAGGGCTTGCAGCGCGGAATCCGGATCCGCTTCGCCGGAAAGATCGTGCCGGCGCATCGGTTCGACCGGCGGCGCATCGACGATCTGCGCCACGCCCGAGGGCGTCGGGGCCAGCCGGGTGCGCAGCGCCTCGTGCCGGGCGAAGATCGCGCCCAGCGCCGTCTCCAGCGCGGCGTCGTCCAGCGGCCCGTCCAGGCGGTAGGCCAGCGGCAGGTTATAGGCGATGCCGCCCGGTTCCCGCCGATACTCGTCCCACAGCCAGAGCTGGTTGCTGGTCGCCGGAGGCGGCCCCTCAGCGGTGCGGGGTTGCGGCGGCGGCAGGTCGGCCCGGTCCGGCGCTTCACCCAGCCGGCGGGCCAGATCGGCCAGGCGCGGCGTCTCGAACAGCAGGGCCACTGGCAAGGTGCGGCCCAGCGCCTCGCCCAGCCGCCCCATGCAGAGGATGGCGCGCAGCGAATTGCCGCCCAGGGCGAAGAAATCGGCATCCCGCCCGGTGATCGCACGGCCCAGTGCGTCGGACCAGATCGCCGCCACCATCGCCTCCATCGGCTCCAGCGCGGCGCGTGGGCCGGCGGGCGCGGTCGCTTGCGGGTGCTGCGGCGGCGACAGGGCGGCGGCGTCGATCTTGCCGCTGGCCGTAAGCGGCAGCCGGTCGAGCAGCATCACACTGTCCGGTAGCAGGGCGCGGGGCAGGCGGTCGGCCAGGAAGGCGCGGATATCCTCGACGCTCACGCCCGGCTGGCCGACCAGATAGGCGGCCAGCGACGGCGTGCCGCTCTCGTCCTGGCGCACGAGGACGTGACTGGCGCGCACGTCGGGATGGGTGGCCAGGACGGCCTCGATCTCGCCCGGCTCGATCCTGACGCCAGCGATCTTCGCCTGCCGGTCGCGGCGGCCGAGATAGACCAGCCGGCCTTCCGCGTCCCAGAAGCCGATATCGCCGGAGCGGAACAGCGCCCGCGCCGCATCCTCGGTGGCGGCGAAGCGGGTGGCGGTCTGCGCCGGATCGTTCAGATAGCCGCGCGCGACGCCGACGCCCTGGATGGCGATCTCGCCCGGCGCGCCGATGGGCAGGGGCTGGCCGGCGGAATCCAGAATGGCGATGCGGTTGCCGGGGATCGGCCGGCCGATCGGCATGCGCCCGGCTTCCCGACCATCAATTTCGTGCCAGGCGGCGTCGGCCGAGACTTCGGAGGAGCCGTACAGGTTCAGCAGGCGGCAGCCGGGTGCTGCGGCGCGGAAGCGGCCGGCGATTTCCACCGGCAGCGCCTCGCCGCTGCTGACGCAGACACGCAGGAACGCCAGCCTGGCCGGCAGGTCCGCCACGCCGTCCAGCCAGGCGCGCAGCAGCGAGGGCACCAGCACCAGGCGGCTGACGCGCCGGTCGCGGATCAGCGCCGTCAGCAGCTGGGGATCGCGCGCCGTCTCGGCATCGGCGATCACCGAGGGGATGCCGGCCAGCAGCGGGCCGAAGAATTCCCAGACGAAATCCACGAAGGCGATGGAGGTCTTCTGGCAGGAGATTTCGCCCGGCTGGAACGGGAAGTCCCGCCACATCCAGCGCAGCCGGTTCACCGCCCCCCGGTGCAGCCCGATAACGCCCTTCGGCCGGCCGGTGGAGCCGGAGGTATAGATCAGATAGGCGCAATCCCGGGGCCGGGGCGTGGGCAGCGCGATGCTACGCCCCGGGCGGGAATCCGGCCGGATAAGCGTGCAGCCGGGCGCGTCGGGCAGCCAGGGCGGCGTTTCCCGGGCGATCAGGAACGGCGCGCCGCTGTCGGCCAGGATGGCGCCAAGGCGGGCCGCCGGATAGCCGGGGTCGAGCGGCAGGATCGCGCCGCCGGCCCGCACGGCCGCCACCAGGGCGACGGCAAGGTCGATGGAGCGTTCCAGGCAGATGGCGACCGGCTGTTCGGGCCGCAATCCGGCCTCGACCAGCCGTTCGGCCAGTGCGGTGGATCGTTCCAGCAGCGCGCCATAGGTGATCCGCCGGTCGCCTTCGATCAGCGCCACGGCATCCGGCTGGCGCTGGGCGCGGGCGAGGAACAGGCTGGCCAGCGTCTCCTCGTCGGGTGCGGGCAGCGGCGGGTTCAGCCGCGCGAACTGCGCGGCGGCCTCCCGCTCCTCCAGCAGCGCCAGATGGGGCACCGGCCGGTCCGGCATCGCCATGCCGTGGCGCAGCAGGCAGGGCAGGGCGGCGGCGATGGCCCTTGCCACGGCGTCGGGCAGCAGCCCGTCGCGATATTCGAGCTGGCCGGCGAGGCGCACGCCCTCGTCGCGCAGCTCCAGCATCAGGTCGGCGCGAGCGAAGGACGTCGGCACCGGGCGCAGGCTGCTAGCGCCGGCTTCCGGCAGCAGGTTGAAGACCGCCTGGAAAAGCGGCGCTGCCTTGGACCGCCTATCGGGGGCGGCAAGCGCGACCATCTCGGCCAGGCCAAGCGCCTTGTGCTGGAAATCCTCGGCGACGCTGGCGTGCAGGCGCTGGGTCAAGGCCCCGAAACCCGGTTCGCCGGCCAGGTCGCAGCGCAAGGGCACCATGTCGGTCAGGCAGCCGACAATCGCCTCGGTGCCCGGATGGTCCCGGTTGTCGACCGCCGTGCCGATGCAGACATCCTCGCTCTGGGCGAAGCGGCCGAGCGTGGCGGCATAGGCCGCCAGCAGCACCGTGAAGGGCGTCGTGCCGCGCGCGGCGGCGAAGCGCCGCACGGCGGCGGTGAGCGCCGGGTCGAGCGTCAGCTCCACCGCATGGCAGCGATTGCCGCCCTGCTTCGCCGCCGCCGGCAAAGCCAGCGCCGGCGGGACCGTGGCGAAGCGCTGCCGCCAATGATCGCGCTCGCGCCCAGCCTGGCGCGCGCGGGCCTCTCCGCGCAGCCAGTGGCTGTAATCGGCCTGTTGCAGCGGTCGCGGCGGCAGGGTCGCCGGATGGCCGCCGCTTTCGGCCTGGTAGAGCAGCGCCAGCTCCTCGGCGAAGCGATGCGCGCCGGACCAGTCGAGAATGATGTGATGGCACGCCAGCAGCAGCGCGTCGGCATCACCCGCGGCGTCGAACAGGGCGATCCGCCAGAGCGGGGCCTGGTCCAGCCTGAACGGCTGCTCGACGAAACCGCGCAGGGCCGCCGCGTCGCCGGTCGCGGGCAGGCGGTGCAGTGGCGGGGGGCTGGGCTGCCCCACCCATTCGACCAGATCGCCGTCGGTTTCGAGAAACCGGGTGCGGAGCGATTCGTGACGCGCGCTCAGCCGGTCCAGCGCCCGCAGCAGCGCCGGTTGCGCCAGCGGGGCCGGGAAGCGGATCAGGCAACCGAGATTGTTGAGCCCTGGTTCGTCCTCGACGCGTTCCTGCAGCCAGAAGCGGCGCTGGCTCGGTCCCGCCGCCGCCGGCTCGGCGGATGGGCGCGGTTCCGGACCGACCGCGATATCGACCGCGAAGCCTTGCTGCTGCAACAGCCGGGCGAGCAGTTCGTCATCGCCCCATTCACTCGTGCCGGTGCCCATGCATCCCCCGTCAGGCGCTGGCGCGGGCGCGCAAGGCCTCGCGCTCGTCCGCCGACATGCCCTCCAGGGCGGCCAGTTGCCGGGCGACCGCATCGACCAGGCCCGGCTTGGATTCGAGCGCGCGGAGCTGCTGCGTCAGACCAATGATGGTCGGGTTGCGGAACACGGCCCCAGTAGGCAGGTCGACGAAGAAGCGCTTGGACAGGCGCGCGGCCAGCCGGGTCGCCAGCAGCGAGGTGCCGCCGGCCAGGAAGAAATCGTCGTTCGCGGCCGGGTTCTCGACCGACAGCACCTCGGCGACGATCTGGGCGACGCGCCGCTCTGCCTCGTCGCGCGGCGCGATGCGGCCGCCGCTGTCGCCGGCGAGAAGACGGGCGACATCCGGCGCGCCCTGGGCGTCGCGCGGTATGGCCGGAACCGGGCGGACGAGCACCCAGCCGGGCCGCCCCAGCGCATCGGCATGGCGCTCGATGCTCTCCGCCCCGCCGCCGGCGACCCAGGCGACCGGCGTGACCAGCGGCATCGCCGTGCCCAGCGCGAAGGCGGCGTGGGACGGGTGCCTGTCGTCCAGGCCGACCAGCCACTGGCTGCCGGGCCGCCATAGGGCAGCCTCGATGACGGCCAGGCCGGCTTCCGTATCCAGCGGCAGCAGGCCGTCCGCGCGCAGCAGGGCCTGGGTCGTCCGGCCCTCGCTCATGCCGATTCCGAGCCAGGAGGAAAAGGCGAGGTAGGAGACGGGCTGCCCGGCCGCCGCCGCTTCGGCCGCGGCTTCCGCCGCCGCCGCGTTGACCGCCGCATAACCCCGGGCATGGCCGCCGACGCGCCCCATGATCGATCCGGCCAGCAGCAGCCGCATCGCCGGCCGGCCCGGCAGCAGGGCGCGCAGGG
>NZ_LPXN01000098.1 GCF_001618175.1 Oceanibaculum pacificum
CTCAGCATGAGGGTCACCAAGCTGCACCGGGAACATCCTAAAGCGCCCTCACCTGAGGAAGCGTGCACCAGGCCGCACCACTGGAACGTCCTAAAGCACCCTCCCCCTGAGGAGCCCTGAAAGGGCGTCTCGAAGGGTATGGCGGCACAAAAAACGACTTGCCGATTCGACAGAACACCGGAATCGCCCGCACCGAAGGCAAACGCGCGCTCTTGAAAGCGCTCGAAGAAAAGGCCCGCGGCGCTGGCCGCGAGCCCCTCTTCAAGGCGCAACACTAAGCCTGCCTTACGCCACGCTCAGCCGGACGTCGATGTTGCCCTTGGTGGCGTGCGAGTAGGGACACACGATGTGGGCCTTCTGCACCAGATCCTCGGCGATTTTCTTGTCGACGCCCGGAATGGCGATCTTCAACGCCACGTCGATGCCGAAGCCCTGGCCGTCGTCGCGCGCGCCGATGCCGACGGTGGCGGTGACGCTGGTGTCTTCCGGCACCTTCACCTTCTCCTTGCCGGCGACGAATTTCAGCGCCCCCAGGAAGCAGGCCGAATAGCCGGTGGCGAACAGCTGCTCCGGGTTGGTGCCGTCGCCGCCCGCGCCGCCCAGCTCCTTCGGGGTGGAGAGCTTCACGGCGAGCGTGCCGTCCTTGGTGCCCGACTTGCCGTCGCGGCCGCCCGTGGCGGTGGCTTCCGTCGAATACAGAACCTTCATGATCGATACTCCTTTTCGCGTGAGAGGGAATGCGTGGACCGTTTATGTAAGCGACCATACGCTTGAATTTTAGATTGTGCAAAATATAATTTTATAAAATCTTTTTGCCGACAATCCTTGCCCCCCAGGCTGCCGATCCCTTATCAGTAGAGGGCGCAGGCGACTGGAAGAGGCAGACATGACGCAGAACACTCCCCTGAATCAGCCGGATTATCTGGCGCTGGGCAGCCAGCTCTGCTTTGCCGCCTATTCCACCGCGCATGCCTTCAACCGGCTGTACCGGCCGCTGCTGGAGCGGCTGGGCCTGACCTATCCGCAATATCTGGTGATGCTGGTGCTGTGGGAGCGCGATGGCCGGCCGGTGCGGGAGATCGGCGAGAAGCTGTTCCTCGATTCTGGCACCCTCACCCCGCTGCTGAAACGGCTGGAAGCGGCCGGCCGCATCACCCGCACCCGCGACCCCGCCGACGAGCGCCAGGTGCTGATCCGCCTGACCGAGGAGGGCCGCGGCCTGCGCGCCGCCGCCCAGGGCATCCCGCCGGAAATCGGCCGCGCCGCCGGCTGCTCGCCGGAAGAGCTGACCGCCCTGAAGGACGCGCTGACCGCGCTGCGGGACCGGATCGACGCGCATCTGGAGCGGCTGTAGCCCCGGCCGAAAAATTCCGTCGCGCGTGTCACATTCCGCCCCTCTGTCTCGTCAGGCAGGCATCGACCCTGTTCAACCCGACGAGAGGAAGCGAAAATGACACCGCGTCTGAACAATCCGCACGGAATTGGCACCGGCCCGATCAAGGCCATGGTGGCGCTGGAGGGGGCCCTGTCGAAATGCAGCCTCGACCATGGGCTGCTGGAGCTGGTGAAGCTGCGGGCCTCGCAGATCAATGGCTGCGCCTTCTGCATCCACATGCATTCGACCTGGCTGCGCGCCTCCGGCGAGACCGAGATGCGCCTCTACATGCTGAACGCCTGGCGCGAATCCTCGCTCTACACGCCGCGCGAGCGTGCCGCCCTGGCCTGGACCGAAGCGCTGACCCTGCTTGCCGAAACCGGCGCGCCGGACGAGGATTACGCCCTGGTAAAGGCCGAGTTCAGCGAGGAGGAACAGGTGGACCTGACCATCGCCATCGGCGCCATCAATGTGTGGAACCGGCTGCAGGTCGGCTTCCGCGCCGCGCATCCGGTGGATAAGGCGGCCGCTTGACCGCGCAGGCCGCCCTGACCGGCCCGTTCGAGGCGCAGCGGCCAAGGCTGCTGCGTCTCGCCTACCGCATGCTGGGCTCCCGCGCGGACTCCGAGGATATCGTGCAGGAGGCCTGGCTGCGCTGGCAGGCCGCCGACCGCAGCGCCGTCGCGGAGCCGGCGGCCTATCTCAGCCGCATCGTGACAAGGCTGTGCCTGGATGCGCTGAAATCCGCCCGTGCCCGGCGCGAGACCTATATCGGCCCCTGGCTGCCGGAGCCGGTCGCCGAGCCGCCGGAGGAGGAGCCCCGCGCGGACGAGCTGACCCTGACCCTGATGCTGGCGCTGGAGCGGCTGTCGCCGCTGGAGCGCGCCGCCTTCCTGCTGCATGACGTGTTCGCCGTACCGCTGGGCGAGGTCGCGGCGACGCTGGAGCGCGAGCCGGCCGCCGTGCGCCAGCTGGCGTCACGCGCCCGAAGGCATGTGCGCGAAGCCCGACCGCGCTACCAGGTCGGGCGGGAGCAAGGGGAGCGGCTGGTCCGCGCCTTCTTCGACGCCTCCTCCAAGGGGGATGTGCAGAGCCTGAGCGCCCTGCTGGCCGAGGATGCGGTGCTGCACGCCGATGGCGGCGGCAAGGTGATCGCCTTCCACAACCCGATTATCGGGCTGGCGCGCATCCTGCGCCTCTATGCGGGCTTAAGCCGGAAATACAGCCCCGAGCAGATCGTGCTGCTGCGCCCGCTGCGCATCGACGGGCTGCCCGGCTATCTCAGCCGCGAACGCGACGGCATCCTGCAGACCACCGCCTTCGACATACGCGACGGCCGCATCGCCGCCATCTACATCACCCGCAACCCGGACAAGCTCGTAAGGTTGGTGGAGGAGGTGGGGGTATGAGAGGGGGGATGACACCTTATACCTACAGCGAACGGCAGTGATTGTGCATTGCTGCTAGCAATTTACACGGAATACAACGAGTTGCAGATAGCAAGACAAGAGGTGACGATGGCATGCTGAGCGGTTAGTATTAACCTAATGGTTGTAATGTCATGCATTTCACTCCCGCATGTCACGATGGCCTCCGTTCGCGAGGCGGAACCGGACGAATGCCACCATGATGTACCGATATGAAGATCTAAGCGATGAACAGTTCGAGAGGCTGATCATCCTTCTATGCCGTCACTTACTCGGAACTTCGGTCAAGGGTTTCGCCAAAGGCCCCGATGGTGGTCGTGATGCAAAATTTGTTGGCACCGCCGAGATCCACCCAAGCAAGGCCGCCCCCTGGGTTGGTACGACCATCATCCAGGCCAAGCACACCAACGGCTACAACAAGCATTTCAGCGAATCCGATTTCTATAGCGCTGGTTCGGTTCATACGGTTATTGCGGAGGAAGTGCCGCGCATTCGGAAGCTTCGCGATGCGGGGCAGATCGACCATTATCTTTTGTTCGCCAATCGCAGGCTCGCCGGCAATGCAGACCAAGTGATCACGGCGCACATTGCTAAAGAATGCGGTCTTCCAGAGGCGTCGATTTATCTGTGCGGGGTTGAGCGCCTCGAGTTATGGCTAAAGGAATTTCCCGAGGTGGCCAAGCTCGCCCAGCTTGATCCTGTAGATTCACCGCTGATCGTCTCGCCGGACGAGCTCGCGCTGGTGGTTCAGGCATTCGCCAGTCATGATGCCGAGATCGCCGAGGTGCTGGATGCACCGCCGGGTGAACGTACCAGCTATGAGAAGAAGAATGAGATCAACAGCATGTCGGCGGAATATGCTAAAGAGCAGCGTAGGCGCTACTTGAAAGATACTGCGCAGATTCGTACCTTCCTGGCCGCACCGGAAAATCTTGGCATCCTAAAGTCGTACGAAGCTGCAGTCGAAGAATTCCAATTTAAGATCATTGCCAAACGCAAAGAATATCAGAATTTTGACGCGGTGATGAACTATCTGATCGACCTGCTATTTGAGCGTGATCCAGTGCTGCGCCAGACAAAGCATAAACGTCTAACGCGCGCTCTGGTATTCTATATGTACTGGAACTGCGACATCGGGAAGGTGGCTGATGCTGAGGCCCAGTAAACACGCACACCCTGACCGCACCGTTATCAACGTCGCCTTACTGTTGCTTATGCAGCTGAGGACAAAGCGACTTTGCGACTATAATTCACTTTTCACATATGCGCGCAAGGCTGTTGTCGGCGGCGACGTGCTTTTCTTGCCGTCGCTAAATTTCCTCTACCTTATGGGGTTGGTTGAATACCACCCCAAGACCGATGCATTTGAATATGTTGGCCAGAATGAAGCCATCTAAACTCTATTCGAACAAACCCGACATTTTCGTGCCCATTGAGTTTACGCCTGAACTCAATGTTGTGCTCGCCGAAATTCGCCTGCCAGAGAATCGTAACAGAGATACGCATAATCTGGGCAAAACAACGCTCGGCAGGTTGCTCGATTTTTGTTTTCTAGCAGGCCGCGATTCTAAATTCTTCCTTTTCAAGCATTTAGATCGTTTCCGCAACTTCGTATTCTTCCTAGAAATCGAGCTCGCCCAAGGCAGTTATGTGACCGTCCGGCGCGGAGTCGAAGAGGCAAGCAAGATCGCCTTCAAGAAACATGCTGCACGCCACAGGGACTATACGTCGCTTCCAGACAGAGAATGGGACCATGTCGACCTGCCGTTCGACCGAGCCAAAGAGTTGCTCGATAGCCTGCTCGACTGGCGGTCGCTCAAGCCTTGGCATTACCGCAAAGGGCTTGGCTATTTCCTGCGGTCGCAGAGCGATTTCGGCGATGTGTTTCAGCTAGGAAAATTTGCCAACAAACATGCTGACTGGAAGCCCTTTCTCGCCCATATCCTTGGGTTCAACGCCGCTATCATCGCAAGTCACTACGAGAAGGCAGAGGCGCTCGAAGATAAACAGAGCAAGGTCGCCACAGTCCGCCAGGAAATGGGAGGAGACTTCGAGGATGCGAGCAAGATCGACGGTATCTTGCAGTTGAAGCGCCAAGAAGTAGACAAGAAGCAGCAACTGCTCGACGCATTTGATTTCCGTGCGCAGGACAAGGCCGACACCAAGCAAGTGGTCGATCAGATTGATGAGCGGATCGCCACACTCAATGCGCAGCGATACTCGCTTATGCAAAATCGCAAAAAAGTCATCGCCTCACTCGAAGAAGATCAAATCCTGTTCGATCCCGAAGATGCGAGAGCAATGTTTGAGGAAGCTGGCGTTCTATTTTCTGGCCAGGTGAAGAAGGATTTCGAGCAGCTCATCGCCTTCAACAAGGCTATCACTGAGGAGCGTTACGGCTATCTAGTCGAAGAACGCTCGGAGATAGAGGCCGAACTCAAGACTATCAACAGCGAGTTGAACGCGCTTGGAAAGCGCCGCTCGGAGATGTTGTCGTTCCTGAGTGCAACTGATTCATTTGCCAAATATAAGCGGCTATCGGGGGAGTTAGTGACGCTACGCGCTGACATCGAAACCCTAGAGCGGCAGCGCGAATTCATCCACCGTCTCCAGCAACTGCGGACCGAAATCCGCACGTTGTCTGAAGAGAAAATTCACCTCCAGTCCGAGATCGAGGCTGATGTCGAAGCACGAAGCGCCGATAAGGACAGCCTATTCTCGTCTATCCGGCTGTACTTCAACGAAATCGTAGAGGAAGTGATCGGCAGAAAGGCACTGCTCAGTGTCGGCGTCAACCAGCAGGGTCATCTAGAATTCGGAGCCGAACTACTCGACGAAGCTGGGAATGCCACCAGCGCCGATCGTGGTCACACCTACAAGAAACTTCTGTGCATCGCCTTCGACCTAGCAGTGCTACGCGCGCATCTGGAAGACCAATTTCCTCGCTTTGCCTATCATGATGGCGTTTTCGAATCGCTTGATGACCGTAAGAAAGAAAATCTCCTCGCCGTGATTAGGCGCTATACTGCACTCGGCATCCAGTCGATCATCACTCTGATCGACTCGGACATGCCGAAAATAAGTACTACTGATCCTCTTTTCACGTCTGACGAGATTATTTTACTGCTCCACGATGAAGGTGAAAGTGGCAGACTCTTCAAGATGAGAAGTTGGTGACAAAACCCTCACTACCCTTGAAGAAAACCATTTTGGAGACCGCCGTGCCCCCCGAGGGCAGACTACGGCTCGGCACAGCGCTGGCAGAGATGAGCCGCAAGATCGGCATCACCAACGCCGATATCGAGGCGCTGGAGCAAAGCATCGAACAGGTCCGCGACCGCCGCCCGGCCGAACCCTTCAGGTTCGAATGACCGGGAGCGTTGGATGAGCCTGTCCGGTATGCCTTATCCGCCCTCGACCTGGACGGCCTAAGCCCCCCTCACTCCCACTCGATGGTTCCGGGGGGCTTGGAGGTGATGTCGTAGGTCACGCGGTTGACGCCCTTCACCTCGTTGATGATGCGGGTGGCGGCGCGCGACAGGAATTCCATGTCGAAATGGTAGAAGTCGGCGGTCATGCCATCGACCGAGGTGACGGCGCGCAGCGCGCAGACGAACTCGTAGGTCCGACCGTCGCCCATCACGCCGACGGTCTGCACCGGCAGCAGCACGGCGAAGGCCTGCCAGATCGCGTCATACAGGCCGGCCTTGCGGATCTCGTCGAGATAGACCGCATCGGCCTGGCGCAATATGTCCAGCTTCTCGCGCGTCACGCCGCCGGGGCAGCGGATGGCGAGGCCCGGCCCCGGGAAGGGGTGGCGGCCGACGAAGCGGTCGGGCAGGCCCAGCTCGCGGCCCAGCGCGCGCACCTCGTCCTTGAACAGCTCGCGCAGCGGTTCCACCAGCTTCATGTTCATGCGCGCGGGCAGGCCGCCGACATTATGGTGCGACTTGATGGTCACGCTGGGGCCGCCGGTGAAGGAGACGCTCTCGATCACATCCGGGTAGAGCGTGCCCTGGGCCAGGAAGTCGGCGCCGCCGATCTTCTTCGCCTCGGCCTCGAACACGTCGATGAACAGCTTGCCGATGGTCTTGCGCTTCACCTCCGGGTCGCTCTGGCCTTCCAGCGCGCCGATGAAGGTGTCGCTGGCATCCACATGCACCAGCGGGATGTTGTAATGGTCGCGGAACATGGTCACGACCTCTTCCGCCTCGTTCAGGCGCATCAGGCCGTGATCGACGAACACGCAGGTCAGCTGGTCGCCGATGGCCTCGTGGATCAGGATCGCCGCCACCGAGGAATCCACGCCGCCGGACAGGCCGCAGATCACCCGGCCAGCGCCGACCTGTTTGCGGATCGCCTCCACCGCCTGCTGGCGGAACGCGGCCATGGTCCAGTCGCCCTTGCAGCCGGCGACGTTCAGCACGAAATTATGGATCAGCTTCGCGCCGTCCGGCGTGTGCACCACCTCCGGGTGGAACATCAGGCCGTAATAGTGCCGCCCCTCATCCTCGATCAGCGCATAGGGCGCGTTCTGCGACACGCCCTTCACCTTGAAGCCGGGGGGAAGCTGGGTGATGCGGTCGCCATGGCTCATCCACACCGTGTGCTTCTCGCCCGGCGCCCAGACGCCGTCGAACAGGCCGGAGGGCGCCTTCACATCCAGCAGCGCGCGGCCGAATTCGCGGTGATGGCCGCTCTCCACCGTGCCGCCCAGTTGGGCCGCCATGGTCATCTGGCCATAGCAGATGCCGAGCAGCGGCACGCCCATGTCGAACACCAGCTGCGGCGCGCGGGGGCTGCCCTCCTCCGCCGGGCTGGCCGGCCCGCCGGACAGGATGATCGCCTTGGGCCCAAACTCCCGGATGCGGGCGGGATCGACATTGAAGGGGAATATCTCGCAATAGACGCCGGCCTCGCGCACCCGCCGGGCGATGAGCTGCGTGACCTGGCTGCCGAAATCGAGGATCAGGATGCGGTCTGTCATGGCGGGCTGCTCGCTACTCGCTCTGGGTTAGCTTTGGGGCGACGGGGTATTGCCGGGCTTGTCCAGCCGGGGGATGACCCGGCGGATATCGACCCAATCATAGGCGGTTTCGGGAATTTCGGCCTCGCCGATGCGGGCGACGGCCTGAAGCGACGGCGTGCCGCCGAAATACAGATAGAAGCTCCCGGCCTCGCTGTTGCTGCTGGCCGTCCAGGCGCGCACGGCGAGCTGGTCGACCGAGGCCATGGCGCGAAAGGCGGACGCCATCAGCCGCCGGCCCATGCCGTGGCCGCGATAGGCCGGCTCCACATGCAGAGCGTAGATTTCGGCGTCGATCGGCGGTATCTCGCCGATCTCCTCCGCCAGCACGTCATCAGGGTCGGGGTCGGGCAGGTCGCGCGGCGGGCCGAAGGCGATGAAGCCGGCCACATGGTCGCGCTGCTTCTCGCGCTTGTCCGCATCGCCCTGCGGCGGAGCGGGCAGGATGGCGACCAGCACGACATTCTCGGTCGATTCGATCACATCGGCCCAGAAGGCGGCGGCGCGGATGTCGGCGAAGCCATCCTCGTCATCCTCCAGCGCCGGGCCTTCTTCATCCCCCGTTGGATCGTCGAAATCGACCGGCAGGCCGCGCAGGCTGGCGATCTGCACCCGCCCGATGCCGGCCGCATCGTCGAATTCCGCGACACGAACCTGGAACGCGCTGTCGTCGCCCGCCGCGGTCACGCGTCCCGTCGGTAGTTCGGCGCCTCACGGGTGATGGTCACGTCATGGACGTGGCTTTCGCGCAGGCCCGCATTGGTGATGCGCACGAAGCGCGCGCGTTCCTGCAGCTCGGGGATGGTCTGGCTGCCGGTATAGCCCATCGCCGCCTTCAGGCCGCCGACCAGCTGATGCACCACCGCGCCCAGCGGGCCCTTATAGGGCACCTGACCCTCGATGCCTTCGGGCACCAGCTTCAGCGTGTCCTTCACCTCCTGCTGGAAGTAACGGTCCGCCGAACCGCGCGCCATGGCGCCGACCGACCCCATGCCGCGATAGGCCTTGTAGGACCGGCCATTATACAGGAACACCTCGCCCGGGCTTTCATCGGTCCCGGCGAACAGCGAGCCGATCATCGCCACATCGGCGCCGGCGGCGATGGCCTTGGCCAGATCGCCGGAGAATTTGATGCCGCCATCGGCAATCGCCGGCACGCCGGCCTCATGGCAGGCAGCGCTGGTGTCCATGATCGCGGTGAGCTGCGGGATACCGACGCCGGCGACGATGCGGGTGGTGCAGATCGAACCCGGCCCGATGCCGATCTTCACCGCATCCGCGCCCGCGCCGATCAGCGCCTTGGCCGCTTCCGCCGTGGCCACATTACCGGCGATGACCTGGGTATAGTTGGACAGCTTGCGCACCCGGCCGACCGTGTCGATCACCTTCTGCGAATGGCCGTGCGCGGTGTCAACCACCAGCACATCCACCTCGGCGTCGAACAGCGCCTCGGCGCGGGCCATGGCCTCGTCGCCGGTGCCGACGGCGGCGGCGGCGCGCAGCCGGCCTTTCTCGTCCTTGGTGGCGGTGGGATAAAGCTGCGCCTTCTCGATATCTTTTACCGTGATGAGGCCGATGCAGCGATAGGCGTCGTCGACCACCAGCAGCTTTTCGATACGGTGGCGGTGCAGCAATTCCTTGGCCTGTTCACGGTCGATGCCCTCGCGGACCGTGATCAGATTCTCCTTGGTCATCAACTGACGCACCGGCTCCGCCTTGTTGCGGGCGAAGCGGACGTCGCGGTTGGTGAGGATGCCGGCCAGCTTACCGGTCTTCTCCTCGACCACCGGAATGCCGGAGATATGGTGCGCGGCCATCAGATCCAGCGCCTCGCCCAGCGTGGCGTCGGGGTCGATGGTGACCGGATTGACGACCATGCCGGATTCGAATTTCTTCACCCGGCGCACCTCTTCCACCTGACGTTCGAGGGTCAGGTTGCGATGCACGACGCCGATGCCGCCGGACTGCGCCATGGCAATCGCCAGACGGCCTTCGGTGACCGTGTCCATCGCGGACGAAATAAGGGGGATGCCAAGTTCGATGGTCCGGGTCAACCGCGTGCGGGTATCGACCTCGGTGGGCATGACTTTCGATTCCGCCGGCTCCAAAAGCACGTCGTCGAAAGTCAGCGCGTCGCGGATCTGCATTGCGCCTCCATGCAAACGGGGCCGCACTATACACCAGGCTTCCATTCTGTGAAGTCCCAGAATGGCCGGAGCCATGCGGCAGGCGGATGCGGGGGGTGCGCGCGGCAGCCCTGCCGCGGCCGCGGCCGAGGCTCAGCCTTCCGCCGCGGTCTGGCCCTTGAACCCGGCAGCCACGACATACAGCTCCGCCGAATCGGCGCGGCTGGCCGGGGGTTTGGCGTGCTTCACGCTGGCGAAGCACTGCTTCATGCGGCTGAGCAGCGTGCCTTCGGTGCCGCCCTGGAACACCTTGCAGACGAACACGCCGTTCGGCGCCAGCACCTCGATGGCGAATTCCAGCGCCATCTCGCACATGCCGATGATGCGCAGATGGTCGGTCTTGGTATGGCCGGTGGTCGGCGGCGCCATGTCGGACAGCACAACATCGGCCGGCCCGCCCAGCGCCGCCTTCAGCCGCTCCGGCGCCTCATCGGCCAGGAAATCCTGCAACAGCACCTCGACGCCCGGCAACTCGTCCATCGGTAGGATATCGAGCGCCACGATCTTCGCGCCCGGCACCCGCTCCGCCGCCACCTGGCTCCAGCCGCCAGGAGCCGCCCCCAGATCGACGATGCGCTTGGCGCCCTTGAAGAAACCGAACTTCTCGTCGAGCTGCACGATCTTAAAGGCCGCGCGCGAGCGATAGCCCTGGCGCTTGGCCTCCGCCACATAGGGGTCGTTGAGCTGGCGCTGCAGCCACAGGGTCGAGGAATGCGTGCGCTTGCGCGCGGTCTTCACCCGCACGGCGACCTGGCGCTGGCCGCTCCCGCCGCCGCTATTGCCCCCGCCCCGCCCTGACGATCCTCGTCCGCGGCTCATGCCGAACACTCCATTGTCTGCTTACAGGGCGATGCGGCGATAGGCCTGGTGGTCGCGCCGGCGCGTGGCTTCGTGCCGGGCCAAGAGGCCGAACAGGATGCCTTCGCGCACCCCACGGTCGCCGACGCGCAGCCGGCCCACCGGCCAGCGCCGGCAGATCGCGTCCAGGATGGCGCAGCCGGCCAGCACCAGATCGGCCCGGTCCTGGCCGATACAGGGCTGCGCCGCCCGGCCGGCGTAATCCAGATCGACCAGCCGGCGGGTCATGGCGTTCACCTGATCGAAGCCCAGGAAGGTGCCATCGACCTTGGAGCGGTCATAGCGTGGCAGCCCCAGATGCATGCCGGCCAGCGTCGTCACCGTGCCGGAGGTGCCAAGCATCTGCACCTCGCCGGCCTGAATGCGCTTGCCGATGGAGCAGATCGCCTCGAACTTCTCCAGATGCGGCGAAACCTCGGTCACCATCGCCTCGTAGATCGCCGGGCCGACATGCTTGCCGCCGAACTGCTCGGCCAGCGTGACGACGCCGAGCGGGATGGAGACGATTTTGCGCAGCTCGTAATCGCGCTCGCCCTCCAGCCGGAAGAACGACACCTCGGTGGAGCCGCCGCCGATATCGAACACCAGCCCGTAAGGCGTGCGCCGGTCGAGCAGCGGCACGCAGCCGGCGACGGCCAGGGCCGCCTCCTCCTCGGTCGAGATGATCTCGATATCCAGGCCGGTTTCGCGCTTTACCCGCTGCAGGAAGCCTTCGCAATTGGTGGCGCGGCGGCAGGCCTCGGTCGCCACCACGCGCGACAGGCTGACATTGCGCCGGCGCATCTTGTCGGCGCAGATGCGCAGCGCATCGACCGTGCGGTCCATCGCCGCCTGGGACAAAAGACCCGAATGGCAGATGCCCTCGCCCAGCCGCACGATCCGCGAAAACGCGTCGATCACGCGGAAGCCCTCGCAGGCATGGTCGCGCCGCGCCGGCTTGGCGATCAGCAGCCGGCAGTTATTGGTGCCGAGATCGAGCGCCGCCAGAACCGGTGCACCAGAAGAGGCAGCAGCCGACGGCAACGGCGCGGCGAGGCCCACAGCCCCTCCCCGTTCGTCCTTCGCCCCATATGGCTTGCTGATACTCATGCGGTCCGACGGAATCCTTGGCGTGCCGTACATAGTCAACGGATAATAGAACGTATTTTAAATAATTTATATACGCTCTCCGCATTTTCCAGCATGCGGTATATGCATCGTATACGGACCCGCCCCCAAGCTCCAGCCCCCAGGGCCGCCGCCGCCTGAACCCGGCTAAAATGCCGCGCCAGGAGGCCGCGCCCGCCGTTCCTTCTCCCGGTCCCGCTCCCGGCCCCCGAAGACTGCGCGTTTGGGGGTTAACAAGCCCGAATTCTTGTGATAGACAACCGCCCTCTCGTGGGCAGGGACCTGCCGCGGCTGTCCGCACCGCCGGACCAGCCGGTCTCCTGCCCCCCGGTTGGGGGATCGTCTAGCGGTAGGACTACGGACTCTGACTCCGTCAACCCTGGTTCGAATCCAGGTCCCCCAGCCAACTCTAATTTTCTTTTTTAAATTCAATGCTCTACAGCACTCCGTGAGTGACTGCTAGTACAGGTTTCTAGCACATGTCGCTATGACACACGGCCTGCCGATATTTGGGCGGCCGGCCCCTCACAGAAGGGATTCTTCAGCATGCTTACGCCTATCAGAAATACCAAAGCCGGCCACCGGCGCTTCAGCCTGAGGCTGGAGGAGACGAGATTGTCGCTATTGCCCGTAGCCTTGATCGCCTCCCACCCGTCCGCTGCTATTGCTCAGGCTGCCAGCCGCCGCCCAGGGCGGTGACGAGCTGGATGGAGGCAGCCAGGCGGTCGGCGCGGATTTCCAGGGCGGTGCGGCGGCTGGTAAAGGTCAGGTTCTGCGCCACCGAGACTTCCAGAAACGTCACCAGCCCGGCGCGATAGCGGTTGGTGACCACGCGCTCATTCTCCTCCGCCAACTCGACCAGGCGCTGCTGCTGCACCGCCTTCTCGGCCAGCGTCTGCAACGAGGCCAGCGCATCCTCGACCTCCCGCATGCCGGTAAGGAAGGTTTCGCGATAGGCGGCGACCTGCTCGTCATATTGCGCGCGGGTCTGTTCCAGAACGGCGCTGCGCCGGCCGCCATCGAACAGGGTCAGCGCCAGCGCCGGGCCCAGCGACCAGAAGAATTGCGGCGCGTTCAGCAGGTCGGTGAAGCGCCCTTCCTGCAAGCCCGCCTGGGCGCTAAGCGTGATGTCCGGATACCAGGCGGTCTCCGCCACGCCGATGCGGGCATTGGCGGCGGCGACCTGCCGCTCGGCCGCCACCACATCCGGCCGGCGGGCCAGCAGGGAGGCCGGCAATTGCGCCGGCACCGGCGGCGGCGGCGGCAATTCGGCGGTCAGTTCCAGGCCGAAGCCGGCGGGCGGGCCGCCCAGCAGCACGGCGATGGCGTTTTCCTCCAGCAGGCGCTGGCGCTGCAGATCGGATTTCTGGGTGCGCAGCGATTGCAGCTGGGTTTCCGACTGGATCACGTCGGCGCGGGCGACCAGACCGGCGGCATATTGATTGCGCGTCAGCGCCAGCGAGCGGGCATAGGCCTCCATCGTCTGGTTCAGCAGGTCCATATAGCGGTCGATGGCGCGAATCCGCATATAGGCCTGCGCCGCCGTCGCCTGAATGCCGAGGCGGATGGCGGCCAGATCGGCGGCGCTGCTGTCGATGGCGGCCCGGTCGGCCTCGGTCTGGCGGCGCACGCGGCCCCACAGATCGGGCATCCAGCTTACCGTCGTCCCAACCTCATAGCGCGTGCCGTCGATGCTGGAGCCGCCGCTGCGCCCACCCCCCCCGCCGCCACTGCCGCCGCTGCGCTGAACCCCGGACGAGCCCTCGACCTGCACCTGCCCGTCGGCCCGCGAGACCTGAAGCTGCGCCTGCGCCTGGCGATAGCGCGCCTGCGCCTGCGCCACCGACTGGTTGGACTCGGCCACCAGCCGCATCATCCGGTCCAGCTGCGGGTCGCTATAGACGGCCCACCAGGGCGCGTTGGGCTGGGGCTGGGCGGCGTCAGGCAGGCTGCGCCAGCCGCCCTCATGCTTATAGGCGGCGGGCAGCGGAACCGCCGGGCGGCTGTAATCCGGCCCCATCGTGCAGCCAAGGGCGAAGAGCGGCAGGGCAAGCAGGATCCGGCGGAAACGGGCGAGGCTCATGAGGCATATCCCGAGCGGGCGGCGCGGCGTAGGCTCCAAAGCCGGAGCCGTTCGAAATAGAGGTAGACGACAGGCGTGGTGTAGAGCGTGAGAAGCTGGCTGACAGCCAGCCCGCCAATGATCGCCACCCCGAGCGGCTGGCGCATTTCCGAGCCCTCGCCGATGCCCATGGCCAGCGGCACCGCGCCCAGCACCATCGCGCCGGTGGTCATCAGGATCGGCCGCAGCCGCAGCAGGGCGGCGCGATGGATCGCCTCGGCCGGCGTCAGCCCGTCGCGGCGTTCCGCCTCCAGCGCGAAATCGACCATCAGGATCGCGTTCTTCATGACGATGCCGATCAGCAGGAACAATCCCAGCAGGGCGATCAGGCTGAATTCGATGCCGCCGGCCCGCAGCGCCAGCAACGCGCCAACCCCGGCCGAGGGCAGCGTCGACAGAATGGTCAGCGGGTGCAGGGTGCTTTCATACAGCACCCCCAGCAGCAGATAGACCGTTAGCAGCACACCGGCGATCAGCCAGGGCTGCGCGTCCATGCTCTGTTGCAGGCCGCGCGCGCGGCCGCCCATGCGGGCCTGCACCTCGGTCGGCAGCATCACCTCCGCCAGCATGCGGTCGATCGCCTCGGACGCCTGTTGCGTATCCACGCCGGGGGCCAGGGAATAGCCGATGCCGGTCGCCGCGAATTGCGAGTCATGATAGATGCGGTCGTCCCCCAGCCCATAGCTGTAGCGGGTAAAGGCGGAGAGCGGCACCCGCGCGCCATCCGCCGTGATCGCCTGAAGCTGCTCCAGCACGGCCGGCTGGGCGGTATAGCCGGGCGCCAGCTCCATCACCACGCGGTACTGGTTCTGGTTGTCGTACAGCGTGGCGACCTGGCGCTGCGAGAAGGAATTGCCCAGGATCGACGCGATGGTCTGGGTATCGACGCCCAGTCGACGCGCCGCGTCGCGGTCGATCTCCAGCATCACCTGCTGCGTGCCCTCGTCGCCGACCGCGTCGACATCGACCAGTTCCGGCATGTTCTGCATCGCCTCGGAGACACGGCGCGACCAGCGTTGCAGCAACGCCAGATCGTCGGCCATCAGCACCAGCTCCGACTGACTCTGGTTGAACGACAGGCCGAACTGGATGTCCTGGTCAACATTCAGGATCAGGATGCCGCCCGGCACCGGCGGCACCTTGGCGCGGATGCGGTCGATCACCTGCTGCGCGCTGACACCGCGCTCGGCCAGCGGCTTCAGCCGCACGGTCAGGCGGGCATTGCTGACGCCGCCGCCATCGCCGCTGGTGCCGACCACGTCCCGCACCGCCGGGTCGGCCAGCAGCAGCCGGCGATAGGCCTCGATCTTCGGCTGCATCACCTGGAAGGAAAAACCGTCATCACCGCGCACGAAGCCGCGGATCTGCCCGGTATCCTGCTGCGGCAGCAGCCCTTTCGGCGCGCTGATATACAGATAGACGTTCAGGCCGATGACCGCCCCCAGCAGCAGCAGGATCACCGGTCCATGCCGTAGCGACCAGCTCAGGCTATCGGCATACAGTGCTTTCAGCTCGCCGAACACGGCGCCGGCGCCCCGCGCCAGCCGGCCTGACGGCCGCTCCGCACGGGGGGGCAGCAGATGCGCGCACAGGCTGGGCGTCAGGGTCAGCGACAGCAGCAGCGAGATCAGGATGGCGGCGGTGAGCGTAATCGAGAATTCGCGGAATAGCCGCTCGATCAGCCCGCCCATGAACAGGATCGACAGGAACACAGCCACCAGCGAGAAATTCATCGCCAGCAGGGTGAAATTCACTTCCGCCGCGCCGCGCAGCGCTGCGCGGTACGGGGCCATGCCGCGCTCGATATGGCGCTGCACATTCTCCAGCACCACGATGGCGTCGTCGACCACCAGGCCGGCCGCCACGATCAGCGCCATCAGCGACAGGTTGTTCAGTGAGAAACCATAGAGATACATCACCGCATAGGTGCCGATCAGCGACACCGGGATCGCCAGGGTGGGGATCAGCGCGGTACGCAGGCTGCCCAGGAACATCCACACCACCAGCACGACCAGCAGGGCGGAGATCAGCAGGGTGATCTGCGCTTCCTTCAGCGTCGCCCGAATCCCGGGCGAACGATCCATCACCACGCTCAGCGTCGCATCGGCCGGCAGCAGGGCGCGCAGGGCGGGCAATTGCGCATCGATGGCGTCGATGGTCTCGACGATATTGGCCCCGGTCTGGCGGCTGATCATCAGCACCACCGCCGGCTGATTATTATGGAAGCCGCTGCGGTAGCGGTTCTCCACCGAATCGGTCACCGTCGCCACGTCGCCCAGCCGCACCGCCGCCCCATCCTGCCAGCGGATCACCAGGGGCGCGTACTCGGCCGCCCGGCGCAAGGAGTCGCTGGTGTTCAGCTGCCAGCGCCGCTCGCCGCCCTCAAGCTGGCCCAGCGGGCGCACCGGGTTGGCCTGGGCGATGGCGGTCCGCACCTCGTCCAGCGCGATACCGTAATGCGCCAGCATGCCGGGATTAAGCTGTACCCGCACCGCCGGCAGCGAGGCGCCGCCCAGGCTGACCTCGCCAACGCCGGTGATCTGCGCGATCTTCTGCGCCAGCACGGTGGAGGCAAGATCGTAGATCTGCCCTGGCGACAGATTGGGCGAACTGATCGCCAGCGCCATGATCGGCGCCTGTGACGGGTTGATCTTCCGATAGGTCGGCAGATTGGGCATGCCGCTGGGCAACTGGTTGCGCACCGCGTTGATCGCCGCCTGCACGTCGCGCGCGGCGTCGTGAATATCACGCCCCAGCTCGAACTGCAGGATGATGCTGGCCGTGCCCTGGGCGCTGGAAGAGGTCAGCGCCGAGATGCCGGCGATGCTGCCCAGCGCGCGCTCCAGTGGCGTGGAGACAGTGGCCGCCATGCTTTCCGGGCTGGCCCCCGGCAGAGTGGCGGTGACCACGATGGTGGGAAAATCGACTTGCGGCAGGGGCGACACCGGCAACAGCCGCCAGGCCGTCAGGCCGACCAGAACCAGCGCCAGCGCCATCAGCGCGCTGCCGATCGGCCGCCGGATGAAGGGCCGGGCGATATTCATGCCGGCCGGTCGCCCGAGACCGCGACCGTTGCGTCCTTCCGCCGGCGGGTCAGCCGGTCGAAGAACAGATAGACCACCGGCGTGGTGAACAGCGTCAGCACCTGGCTGACCAGCAGCCCGCCGACCATGACCAGGCCCAGCGGCTGACGCAGCTCCGCCCCCGACCCGCTGGCCAGCATCAGCGGCAGCGCGCCGAAGAGGGCCGCCAGCGTGGTCATCAGGATCGGCCGGAACCGCAGCAAGGCCGCGCGGTGAATCGCCTCGCGCGGGGTAAGCCCCTGATGGCGCTGCGCCTCCAGCGCGAAATCCACCATCATGATGCCGTTCTTCTTCACCAGCCCGATCAGCAGCACGATGCCGATCACCGCGATCAAATCCAGCGGCTGGCCGGTCAACAACAGCGCCAGCAACGCGCCGACCGTCGCCGACGGTAGGGTGGACAGGATGGTGACGGGATGGATCGTGCTCTCATACAGCACGCCCAGGACGATATACATCGTGACCACGGCGGCCAGGATCAGCCACAGCGTGTTCGACAGCGAGGCACGAAAGGCTTCGGCAGCGCCCTGGAATCGGCGCTCGACCTCGATCGGCAGGCCGATTTCCCGCTCCACCGCCTCGATGGCCGCCACGGCCTCGCCCAGCGAGACGCCCGCGGCCAAATTGAACGACACGGTCACCGCCGGGAATTGCGCCTGATGATTGATCAGCAGCTTTGCCGGCCGCTGCGACACCCGCGCCACCGACAGCAGCGGGACCGGCGTGCCATCCGGCGTCGGCAGATACACATCCTGCAGGGCCGGCAGCCCGGTGGCGTGGGCGGGATCGACCTCCAGAATCACCCGGTACTGGTTGGACTGGGTGAACATGGTGGAAATCTGCCGCTGGGCGAAGGCGCTTTGCAGCACGCTGACGATCTGGGTGACGTCGATACCCAGCCGGGCGGCCGCGTCACGGTCGATATCGACATAGGCCTCCAGCCCGCCTTCCATCAGATCGTTGGCGACGTCCGCCAGCTCCGGCCGCTCGCGCAGCCCGGCCATCAGCGGGGCCACCCAATCGGCCAGCACGTCGGAATCGGGATGGGTCAGGGTGAATTGGAACTGGGTGCGGCTGACCCGGTCCTCGATGGTCAGCTCCTGCACCGGCTGGAACCAGGCGGTGATGCCCGACAGCCCATCGATCCGCTGGCGCAGCCGCGCGATGATCTGCGTTGCCGAGGCGTCGCGCTCCGCATGCGGCTTCAAATTGATCAGCATGCGGCCGCTGTTCAGCGTGGCGTTGCTGCCATCGACGCCGATGAAGGAGGACAGGTTCGCGACGGCCGGATCCTCCAGGATGCGCGCGGCCAGCGCCTGCTGGCGTTCCGCCATCGCGGCGAAGGATATCGATTGCGGCGCTTCCGTCACCGCCTGGATCACGCCGCTATCCTGCACCGGAAAGAACCCCTTGGGCACGGCGAGGTAGAGAATGGCGGTCAGCGCCAGCGTCGCCATCATCGCCGCCATCGCCAGCGCGCGATGCGCCAGCACCCAATCGAGCCACCGCCCGTAGCGCGTTATCACCCGGTCCATCAGGCTGGGCTTCTCCGGGTCGGCCTGATGCGCCATGGCAGGCAGCATCCGGGCGCTCATCATCGGCGTCAGCGTCAGCGACACCGCCAGCGAGATCAGGATGGCGATGGCCAGGGTGACGGCGAATTCATGGAACAGCCTTCCCACCACATCGCCCATGAACAGCAGCGGGATCAGCACCGCGACCAGCGAGACGGTCAGCGACACCAGGGTGAAGCTGATCTCCGCCGCCCCCTTCAGCGCCGCCTGCATCGGCGACAGCCCGGCCTCCCGGTGCCGGGCGATGTTCTCCAGCATGACGATGGCGTCGTCGACCACGAAGCCGGTGGCGATGGTCAGCGCCATCAGCGTCAGATTGTTGATCGAGAAGCCGGCCAGATAGATCACGCCGAAGGTGCCGACCAGCGACAGCGGCACCACCACGCTGGGAATGATCGTTGCCCGCGCATTGCGCAGGAAGGCGTAGGTCACCGCCACCACCAGCAGCACGGCGAAGATAAGCTCCTTCTGCACGTCGCGCACGGAAGCGCGGATGCTCTGCGTGCGGTCGGTCAGCACCGCCACCTCGACCGAGGCCGGCAGGCTGGCCGAAAGCTGTGGCAGCAATGCGCGCACCCGGTCGGCAACCTCGATCACATTGGCGCCCGGCTGGCGCTGGATGTTCAGCAGGACCGCCGGCACCTTGTCCGACCAGGCGGCGAGGAACCGATCCTCCGCCCCGTCGACCACCTTGGCGACATCGCCCAGCCGCAGCGCCCCGCCTTCGCTCCAGGTCAGGATCAGGCGGCGATAGCCCTCGGCCGTGCGGATCTGGTCATTGGCGTCCAGCATGGTCGTGCGGTACGGCCCGTCGAAACTGCCCTTGGCCTGGTTTGCATTGGCGTTGGCGATGACGGTCCGCACATCCTCCATGGTCAGGCCGGCGGCGGCCAGCGCGCCGGGATTGGCCTGTACGCGGATCGCCGGGCGCTGCCCGCCGGCCAGGCTGACCAGCCCGACGCCGGAGACTTGCGCCAGCTTCTGCGCCATGCGGGTATCCACCAGATCGTACACCGCCGGCAAAGCCAGCGTTGGCGAGGTGATCGCCAGCGTGAGGATCGGCGCATCGGCCGGATTGACCTTGCGATAGATCGGCGGCACCGGCAGATCGGCCGGCAGCAGGCTGTTGGCGGTGGCCAGCGCCGACTGCACCTCCTGCTCGGCGACGCCCAGATCGACCGTCAGCGCGAATTGCAGGGTGATGACCGAGGCCCCGCCGGAACTGCTGGAGGACATCTGCTTCAGGCCGGGTATCTGGCCCAGCCGGCGCTCCAGTGGCGCCGTGATGGTGCGCGCGGTCACGTCCGGGCTGGCCCCGGGATGGAAGGTGAATACCTGGATGATCGGGTAATCGACCTGCGGCAGCGCCGCCACCGGCAGCATCCGCCAGGTCAGGATGCCGGACAGCAACAGCGCCAGCATCAGCAGCGAGGTGGCGACCGGTCGCAGGATGAAGAGGCGCGACAGGTTCATGGTCGTCAGCCGCCGCCGGGCTGCAGCACCGGGCTGGAAGGCGGCGGCGTGGTGACGACGGTGACCGCGCGGCCTTCGCGCAGCCGGTCCAGCCCTTCCAGCACCACCTGATCCTCAGCCTTAAGCCCCTCCAGCACCGCCGCGCGCTCGCCCGTCGAAGGACCCAGCCGGATCGGGCGGAGCACCGCCTTGCCCTCGGCGATCATATAGACATAGGTGCCTTGCGAACCGTATTGCACCGCATCGACCGGAATGGTCACGGCATCTTCCAGCGTGCGCACCCGCAGCCGCACATTCACGAACTGGTTGGGGAACAGCGCGTCGTCGCGATTATCGAACTGCGCCTTCAGCCGCAGCGTGCCGGTGGCCAGGTCGATCTGATTGTCCAGTGTGGTCAGCACGCCCTCGGCCAGCATCTGCTGCTCGTTGCGGTCCCAGGCCTCAACCGGCAGCAGACGGCCGGCGGCGTGAGCCTCGCGGATGGCGGGAAGCTGCACTTCCGGCACGGTGAACTGCACGCCGATGGGCTGCGTCTGGGTGATCGAGACAATGCCCTCGGCATCGCCGGTGGTGACCAGATTGCCGGCATCCACCCGGCGCAGGCCAAGCCGGCCGGCAATGGGGGCGACGATGCGGGTATAGTCGAGCTGCAGCTTGGCGTCGTCAACCTGCGCCTGGTCCGACATCAGCGTGCCGCGCAGCTGGTTGACCAGCGCCGCCTGTGTGTCGAGCTGCTGGCGGGCGATGGAATCCTGCTCGAACAGCCGGCGATAGACCGCCAGATCATTCTCCGCATTTTTCAACTGCGCCAGATTCTGCTGCTTCTGGCCTTCCGCCTGGGCCAGGCGGACGCGATAGGGTGCGGGGTCGATCTCGGCCAGAAGCTCGCCAGCCTTCACCCGCTCGCCTTCCTGGAACAGCACGCTCTGAAGCTGGCCGTCAACCCGGCTGCGCACCACCACATTGTTCAGCGGCGTCACCGTGCCGATGGCCTTCACCTCGACCGACAGGTTTTCCAGGCGCGCATCGACCACGCGCACCGGCACCGGCCCGGTCCAGGGGCTGGCGACGCGCGCCGGCGGCGCGGCGGGCGCGCGCACGAGGAAATACCAGGCCAACCCGCCGGCCAGCGCGATCAGACAGAGCAATATCAGGGGGCGCAGTCTGCGACCAGCGGGCGGGGCGACGGGATCGGTCATGGAAATCCAACATAGGGGACATCTGTGGCGCGACCAGCCTGACGGCACCACCATCGGACACCATCGGATAGATGCAACTGATTATTAAAGCAAGATCGGCCTTCGGACTAAGCAGGCTCAGTCCTGGTGATAGGTCGAGCGGGTGACGGAAACCTGCACGTCCATCCCCAGGCACTGGGCTCCGTCATGGCTGTAGCTGCCACTGACCGGCAGGGCCTGCGCGGGGGTGCGGGTGGCCGCCACGCGCACCAGGTTGCGGCCGGCGACGATGCGGTTGGTCGGGTCGAATTCGATCCAGCCCAGCCCCGGCAGGAAGATATCGGCCCAGGCATGGGTTGCGCCGGTGCCGCTTAAATGTTCCTGCGCGCTTGGGTCCGGCGTGCCGTCATCCTTCAGGTCGTGCAGCGGATCGTAGAGATAGCCGGTGACGAAGCGGGCGGCAAAACCCAGAACGCGCGCCGCCTCCATGAACAGCAAGGCGAAGTCCCGGCAGGTGCCGCTGGCCGTCAGGATCGTCTGAGCCGGGGACTGCACGCCGATCTCCTCGCGCCGGCGATAGACGAAGCTGCGATGAATAACACTGCTCAACATATCCAGCAGGCGCAGGCTGCCGTCCGGCAAGTCCGGTAGGGCCTGGGAAACCCACTGCTCTACCGTCGCCCGGTCCTGCGGGCATTGCAGCGGTAGGAGCGGCGCCAAGTCGATGCTATCCTCTGCTTCGTATTGAAAGGGATAGGCGCCGGCATGGCGCTCGATCCTGGTCATCGGTTCGTCGAAGCCGTAGCGGCGCAGCACAAGTTCGCTAGCGATCACCAGCTCATCCGCCGCCTCGTGGAACGAAAGCAGGGCGACAGAGTTTCCGAATGTGTCGAACGCCCAGCGAACATCGGCGGACGGCGTGATGGTAAGGCTTGAATCCAGTATGCGCATGTCGTGGGCGTCGCGGGGCCGGATCATCAGGCGATGAAGGCCGAAGCTGACGCAGCGATCGTAGCTGTATCGGGTCCGGTGGCTGATACGCAGTGTTCTCATCGAACAATGACTATGGACAAACGGCTCTCCAGAACGGTCCGGCAGGGGCGACAAGGAGAGGTCGGTCGGCCCGCGCGCTATCCCCGGTCGCAGCGCCGAAATGCCCGCGCCGGGAACGATACCGTTTATTGTGATTCTGTGTGCCAGGCACACTCTATGCCATGGCAAGAAAGGCGGCCATGTTTATCCGCGTCGGATTTGAGATCATTGTCGAATGCCCGGTCGAAGTGCCGCTGGTGCTGGCGTTGCTACCGCATTCCAGCTATCCCGGCCGTGTGATCGGCGAGGCCCGGCTGCACGCCGATCCGGCCATCGCGCTGGAAATGTTCACCGACGGTTTCGGCAACCGCCTCACGCGGGCCGTGGCGCCGGTCGGGCGGCTCAAGCTTTGGTCGGACTGCATTGTGGAGAATGACGGCCAGCCGGATGTCTTCAACTGGGATGCCGGCCAGCATCCCATTGCCGAATTGCCGACCGAAACCCTCGCCTTCCTGACCGCCAGCCGCTATTGCGAGACCGACGAATTGGTGGCCCAAGCCTGGGCGCTGTTCGGCGACACTCCTCCGGGCTGGGCGCGGGTGCAGGCGATCTGCAACTGGGTGCATAATCACCTGACCTTCGGCTACCATTACGGTCGGCCGACCAAGACAGCCGTCGATGCGATGCGCGAACGCACCGGCGTGTGCCGGGATTTCGCCCAGCTTTCGGTCGCGCTGTGCCGGGCGATGAACATCCCGGCGCGCTATGCCAGCGGCTATCTCGGCGATATCGGCGTGCCGCCCTCCGGGCCGGGCGATTTCTGTGCCTGGTTCGAGGCCTTCCTGGAGGGGCGCTGGTATACCTTCGATGCGCGCTACAACACGCCGCGCATCGGCCGGGTGCTGATGGTGCGCGGCCGCGACGCCGCCGACGGGGCGATGATCACCTCCTTCGGCCGTTATGACATGAAGCTGTTCCGCGTCTGGTGCGACCAGATTACCGAACCGCTGTCCGATCAGGCCATGCTGGCGCTGCTGCAAACCCGTCCTGACGCCCCAGCCCTGACGCTGGCGCCGTAACCGGCCGCTCCCTACCCCTCCGTCCGCCACGACGCTACACTGCGGGTCAAAAGAACGGCGGAGGAAGCAGCATGACCGGCACGCCCAGCCCCTTCACCTTGCATGTGGACCAGGCGGCGATCGACGATCTGCGGCAGCGTCTGGCCTTGACGCGCCTTCCCGATCAGCCGGCGCATCTGGCCGGCGCTTCCTGGGCCCATGGCGCGGATCTGGCCTATATGCGCGATTTGATCGCCTATTGGCGCGACAGCTTCGACTGGCGGGCGGAAGAGGCGGCGCTGAATGCCTTCCCGCAATACCGGGTCGAGATCGACGGCATCCCGGTGCATTATCTGCGGGTCGAGGGCAAGGGCGCGGCGGGCGGGCCGGCCCCGATGCCGCTGCTATTGCTGCATGGCTGGCCAGGGTCGGTTTTCGAGTTTCTCGATATCCTGCCGCGGCTGACCGATCCTGCCCGCTTCGGTGGCGATCCGGCGGACGCCCTTACCGTCATCGCGCCGTCCCTGCCCGGCTTCGGCCTGTCCTTCGCGCCCGGCCAGCGTCGGCTGGGGGCCGAGGCGATGGCCGATATCCTGGCCAGCCTGATGACCGACGTGCTGGGCTATCGGCGCTTTGCCGCGCAGGGCGGCGATTGGGGCTCCTTCGTCGCCTCGCGGCTGGCCTATGCCTATCCGCAGCGGCTGATCGGCATCCATTTGAACCTGATGCCGCTGCGCCGCGACCCCAACGCCATAGCCGACCCGACGCCGGAAGAAGCCCGCTATTTCGCCGAGCTGACCAAGTGGCTGAAGGAGGAAACCGGCTATCAATGGATCCAGGGCACGCGGCCGCAGACCCTGGCCTTCGCGCTGACCGATTCGCCGGCTGGCCTCGCCGCCTGGATCGCCGAGAAATTCCACGCCTGGACCGATTGCGACGGCGTCATCGAGAATGCCGTGTCGCGCGACCGCATGCTGGCCGATATCGCGCTTTATTGGTTCACCAGGGCCATCGGCTCTTCCTTCTGGCCCTATTACGCCCGGATGCACGGCCCCTGGCCGGTACCGGAAGGCAAGACCGTGGATGTGCCTACCGGCTATTGCCAGTTCCCCCGCGAAATCCTGCGGCCGCCCCAATCCCTCGCCCGTAAAACCTATACGGACATAAGGCAGTGGAATGTTCTGCCGAAGGGCGGCCATTTCGCGGCCCTGGAGCAGCCGGCGGCATTGGCTGCGGAAATCCAGGCTTTCTACCGTCTGTTGCGAAACGCATAGCAGATACGATCAACGCAACGCCATTTCACATTGATTGACACGCATAGTATATGGAAAATGATTTGAATCTCAGATAGTTCGGTACTTGGGTAGTCAAGCGCGTGAGTAACGCAACAGAATCGTTACGGGTGGACCGCCTCTTCTATTCGTATGGCGCAGGCATGCTAACGCGGGCGGTTTTAAAGGGAGTGTCGTTCTCGGTTTCCGAGGGTGAGGTGATCATTATCACCGGCCCTTCCGGATCGGGCAAAACCACCTTGTTGACGATCATAGGCGCGCTACGCCCTTTCCGCGAAGGCAGCGTGCGTTTTCAAGGCCAGGACCTGGGCGGCATGTCCGAAGCGGGGCTGCTGGATATTCGCCAGCGCATCGGTTTTGTGTTCCAGCGTCATAATCTGCTGAAGTCTTTGCCGGTCATCGAGAATGTCGAATCTGGCCTGCATCTGCTGCCGGAAACCGATACCGAGATGAACCGCATGCGGGCCGAGGCGATGCTGGAAGCCGTCGGCCTGGGCGGCCGCGGCGCGGATTACCCGGAGAACCTGTCCGGAGGACAGCAGCAGCGCGTCGCCGTGGCGCGCGCCCTTGTCCGCATGCCGGACATGATCGTCGCCGACGAGCCGACCGCCGCGCTGGATGCCGAATCCGGTCGCAGGGTGATGGAGGTAGTACGCAACGTCGCCAGCCAGCTCGGCTGCACGGTGCTGATCTCGACCCATGACGAACGGATTTTCCACGTTGCCGACCGGCGGCTGCATATCGAAGACGGCGTGTTGCAGGTGGTTCATTGAGATGATCAGACGACGCAAGCACCTCTGCGCGGTCGGCGCCGTCATCCTTCTGGTCGGCCTTTCGATCTTCTTCCTCACAGGTCGGAATGACGGCTCTCCCCTGCCCGCCGCGAAGGCGGCTCAACCAGCCGCGCCCACCGTTGTTGTCGCCCGCGGGCGGATCGAGCCGCTGGAGAGGCTTCATGTGATTAGCGGGCCATCCCATGGCGGCACCATCGCAGAACTGCGGGTCAAGGAAGGCCAGCGGGTCCAGAATGGCGATATCCTTGCCATCATCGATACCTATCACACGCGCGCAGCATCCGTGATCGTCGCGGAAAAGAGCCTTGCTTTGGCCGAGCTGGAACTACAGCAGGTGCGCTGGGGTGCGAAGGAAGCCGATATCGAGGCGCAGAAGGCGCTGGTCGCAATGCGCGCGGCAGAGCTGAAGCGCGCGGAACGCCAGATGGAGCGCGGCCGCTCCCTTGTCGCCCGGGACATCATTTCGGACGACACCAACGAGTTGCGGTCCCTGGAGATGCAGCGCGCGCGTGAAAATCTGCGCCAGGCTGAAGCCAGCCTGCGATCCTTGACCGAGGTACGCGCCATCGACGCGCAGATTGCGGTTGCCGCCGTCGAGGTGGCCCTAGCGGAGCTGGCGCGCGCCAAGGCGGAACGCGACCAGGACATCATCCGCGCGCCCATCGACGGGACGATATTGACCCTAACGACACGGCTTGGCGCGGCTATCGACGCGGACGGCGTGCTCAGCATGGCCGATATCGATCAGTTGATGGTCGTGGCCGAGATCGATGCGACGGACGCGCCCCTAATCCAGGTCGGCCATCCGGTCACCATCACGTCCGATGTCCTGCCGGAACCGGTGGCGGGGAAGATCGTGCGCATCGCCAACCGGGTCTATCGCAGTGAAAGGCCGACCACCGACGTATTGGCCGGCCGCGACGCCCGCATCGTCGAAGCCGAGATACGGGTGGAGCCGCCAAAGGCGCTACCCCCGCTGGTCGGGGCGGAAATGACGGTGCGCATAGAGCTCAACGATTCCTGATGCGGATCGCCACGGCGTTCTCCACCCGGTTGGCCATCCGCCAATTGCGGCATATCGGGCTGCGGTTGTTCGGCACCTTTTCCGGCATCTGCGTCGCTATCGTGCTGGTGTTCGCGCAGGCTGGTTTCATGAACGCCCTGGTCGGCAGCGCCCTCAACCTGCCCCGTGCGCTGCAGGCGGATTTGTTCATCACCGGCCCGCAATTCGAGACCATGGCCTATTCGCCGCCCTGGTTCGCGCGCACCCTGCTGGACAAAGCGCACGCCGTGCCGGGCGTCGCCGATGCCAGGCCCTTCTATGCGATTATTTCCCAGGCCCGCAATCCCGACGACGGCACCGCCATGTCGGCTCGGTTTATCGCTTTCGAGCCGAACCGGCCGGTGCTGGACCTGCCGGAAATGACACAGGCGCTGCCGCTGCTGAAGCTCCCTGACACCGCCTTGCTCGACAGCCGGTCGCGGCGCAAATTCATACCGATCATCGAAAGCCTGGAAAACGGAGAGGAACAGCGCCTCTACCTGCAAAGCCCCGCCGCCACGCTGGCGCCGGAGATGCGGGTGATCGGCCTGTACGGGCTCGGCCCGGACTTCACCATCGATGGCAGCTTCATCTTCAGCGACCTGAATTACTACCGGCTGTTCCAGGTGCCGCTCGACCGGCTGTCGCTCGGCCTGCTGACCATTGAGCCGGGGGCGGACCTGAAGAGCGTGCGCGATGCCGTCGCGGCGGCGCTGGGGGACCGGGCCAAGGTGTTTACCCATGCGGAGTTCGTTGCCGGGGAACGAGATTATTTCATCTTCCAGACGCCGATCGGCATCATTCTGGGCTTTGGGCTGGCGGTCGGGGTGTTCATCGGCATCGTTTTCGTGATGCAGGCGCTCTATAGCATCATCGATATGAACATCTCCGAATATGCCGTGCTGCGGGCCATGGGCTATCGCGACCTGTTCTTTATCGCGCTGGTGCTGCAAATCGCCCTGCTGATCGGCGTCGGCGCCTTCATCCCGTCCCTCGGCATCACCTCGCTGATCTACAGCCTGGTCGGCGACGCGACGAAGCTTCGCTTTACGCTTTCGCTCGACATTGTCGGCTTGGTATTCCTGGCGATGATAATCATGGGGTCCGTCGCGGTCCTGTTCGCCGCCCGCAAGCTGCGGCGCAACAATCCGCTGGATCTATTCGGCTAAGAGCCTCAAGCGACGGCGCGGCGGCGGCCCTTGGCCCAGATATCCATGCCGACATTGAACAGCCGGAAAGTGTTGCGCCCCGCCGCCTTGGCAGCATAGAGCGCGCTGTCGGCCTTCATCAGCAATTCGGATTCCAGCGCCCCGTCGAACGGCGCTATGCCGATGGAAGCGCCAATCTCCAGCAGATCGCCGGCATAGTCGATCGGCCGGCCGATGCGCTCGATGATCTGCTGCGCCAGCGCCGCCAGCGCCGCATGGCCGCTGCCGGGGCCGACAAGGATGGCGAACTCGTCGCCGCCGATGCGCGCCACCATTTCGGCTACCTCCCCGATTCCCTTCAGGCGCAGGGCCGCCTGCTGCAGGCAGTAATCGCCAGCCGCGTGGCCGTAGGTATCGTTGATGCTCTTGAAGCCGTCCAGATCGACCAGCAGCAACGCCCCCTCGCCGCCGATCATGCCCGTCAGCGCCGGCTGGAAGCTGCTGCGGTTGGCCAGGCCGGTCAGCACGTCGTATTCCGCCAGATAGCGCGTCCGGTCGGACAGGATTTTCTCCTCGGTGATATCCTGCTTCATGCCGAAGATGCGCACCGCCACGCCATTCTCGCGCTCTACCGTCGCGGTGATCCGAATCCAGCGGCGATTGCCCTTGCGCGTGACGATCTCGGCATCCAGCGAAAAACCGGTTCCATCCTCGATCGCCTTGGTGCGACGGCGCTCCAACTCGGCGGCGGATTCAGGCGTGTAGAGCGCCACCGTCTCACCACGGTCCAGCGCCGAGCCGCGCGGCAGGTCGAAAATATCGTAGACCATGTCGGTCCAGGTCAGCCGCTCGCCGTCGAGATTGCATTCCCAGACGCCGATGCGCGCGGCCGCCGACGACCGGTCAAAGATTTTCCGGCTATGGGCGAGGCTGGCCTCCTGCTCCCGGATCAGCGCCCGCTGCGCCGCCAACTCCGCCTTCAAGGCATCGATGACCATGGCATCGCGCCGCCGCAGCGCCACCAGCCGTCGGATCGTTTGCGTCAATACGCTCTGGCGCATCCGTCGAATCCATCGCCTTTCATGCTCAGGGCATCTGATACTAGCGCAAAAACGATTAAGATTTCCTACACATAAGCTCAATCGCGCGGCAATGCCGCATCAAGCCAGGCGATGCGTGCCCGCGCCGCTGCCAGCGCCGCGTCGGCCGTCCGGTAACTCCCGCCGCCATGCGCCCCGATGCTGAACCAGCCCCGATTATCCTCAGGGTCGCGACGAAATTCCTCAAACCCGTAGGTGCCGTCCGGCCGCGCGAAGATATCGACGCAGATAGTCTCGCCCGGCTGATTGATCGACCTTACCACCTTATTCGTATGCGCCATCGCCAACGCCTTGGTCAGCCCGCTTCCAACGGGTTCGATTGTAGCGCAGGAAGCGGGGCGATTCTAAAGGCTTGTCGTCCAATCCCTTATTGCATCAAACGGCTAATATCATTATTAAATGCGATTGATTCTTACTATCATCTAATTGGCGAAAGCTGAGGGGCGGCTTTCGATCAGGCGTTTCAACAAAAGGAGGGGTAAAATGACGATGCGGACCGCACGATCCGGCCTGAGGGGAGCGCTGCGAGCGGCGCTGCTGGGGGGCACCGCCATCATCGTGTGCATGGGATCGCCGGGGCTCGGCCTGGCGCAGGACGCCAAGCCGACCGAGGAAAAGAAGGACGGCGAGACGCTGGAACTGACGCCGGTACAGGTCGAGGCGCTGCGCAGCATTACCTCCTACGAGGCGACGGAAGGCTACGTCTCCTATTATTCCGTCGCGGCGACCAAGACCGATACGCCGGCCATCGAGACGCCGCAGTCGATTTCCACCATCGGCCGCCAGGAGATAGAGGATCGCGGCGCCAAGACGATGGCGGAAGCCGTTCGCTACAGCCCCGGCGTGACCGTGGATAATTACGGCGTCGACCCGCGCGGCTACGATTCCATCACCATCCGCGGTTTCTATTCCTCGACCACCGGCTCCTTCCGCGACGGGCTGCGCATGGACGGCAACGCCTTTGCCGCCTATACGACGGAGCCCTACGCCATCGAGCGCATCGACGTCATGCGCGGCCCCAGCGGCGCGCTGTACGGCCAGGCCGAGGCCGGCGGCGTCGTGGACCGCACCACCAAGCGCCCGAACGCCGACATGCGCCAGGAGATCAGGGTCGAGGCAGGCAGCTGGGACCATTTCCAGGGCGCCTTCGACTTGGGCGGCAAGGCGAATGAGGATGGCAGCCTGCTGTTCCGGCTGACCGGCGTGGCCCGCGAGTCGAACACCGAGTTCGACTATAACGACGGCACCTCGCAGGATAATAACCGCCTGTTCATCGCCCCGGCGCTGACCTGGAAGGGCGACAAGACCGAGATCACCTTCCTGGCCGACTACATGAAGGATTCGCGCTCGCCGCTGTTCAACACCTTCGCCAACGAGACCGTCGGCCGAACCGGCGTGGTGGCGGGCGAACCCGGTTTCGACCAGTTCCATCAGGAACAATTCTCGGTCGGCTATGCCCTGGCGCACCGGTTCGACGACACCTTCACCTTCCGCCAGACCGCCCGCTATTTTGAGGTGGAGGTGGATTATCAGACAGTGTCGCCCGGCGTCCTCGCCCCCGACAACCGCACGCTCAACCGCACCACGTTCGGCGCACCGGACGAGCTGGCCCAGGCCGCCATCGACAATCAGCTGGAGGCGCGCTTCGACTTCAAGGGCATGAAGCACACCATGCTGTTCGGCTTCGACTACAGCCGCAGCGTGGATGAGTTCAGCTATTATTCCGGCCTCGCCGCGCCGCTGGACCTGATTAATCCGGTCTATACCGGCGCCGCCCTGCCCGCCACGCCCTATCTGTCGAACGAGCAGACGCTGACCCAGACCGGCGTCTACATGCAGGACCAGATCAAGCTGGACAAATGGCTGCTGACGCTGGGCGGCCGCTATAGCTGGGTCGATCTCGACACCGACGATCTGCTGAACAACACCACCCAGTCCTTTCAGGACAGCGCCTTCACCGGTCGCATCGGCCTGACCTATCTGTTCGACAATGGCGTGGCGCCCTATGCCAGCTTCATCCAGGGCTTCGTGCCGCGCCAGGGCACCGATCTGTATGGCAAGCCCTTCGAGCCGGAGGATTCGACGCAATACGAGGTTGGCGTGAAATACCAGCCGCTGAACTACAATGCGCTGTTCACCGCCTCGGTCTTTCATCTGACCAAAACCAACGTGCAGACCCGCGATCCGTCCGACATCAACAATACGCTGCAAACTGGCGAGATCGAGGTGCGCGGCCTGGAGCTGGAGGCAAAGGCCGGCCTGTTCAAGGGGCTGGACCTGACCGCCGCCTACGCCTTCATGGACGCCGAGGTGACGCAGAGCAACGACGGCAATGTCGGCTTGAGCCCGGTGCTGGTGCCGGAGCATACCGCCTCGCTCTGGGCGGTCTACAGCGTGCAGCAGCCGGAATTGCGCGGCCTGCGCTTCGGCGGCGGCGTGCGCTATGTCGGCAGCGTCTACAACGACACGCTGAACACCTCGGAGAATCCCGACTATCTGCTGGTGGATGCGTTGGTCGGCTACGCCGTCAACGACAATATGACGGTGGAGCTGCGCGCCACCAACCTGCTGGACGAGGAATACACCACCACTTGCGCCTTCGGCTCCTGCTATTACGGACCGGGCCGCTGGGTCAGCGCCAACCTGACCTATCGCTGGTAAAGACGCCGCGGCCGGTCCCCTGGACCGGCCGCCTCCCGCCTCAGTCGGGCACGCGACAGCACTGCCGGAAAACATGGCAGACGGCAATGGGATGGTCGGAAAATGGCGTCCCCACGGGGATTCGAACCCCGGTTGCCGCCGTGAGAGGGCGGTGTCCTAGGCCTCTAGACGATGGGGACCGCGAGGCAAGGCGCACTTGATAGCGAAAGCCGGGCGGGGGTTCAAGCGATTTCGGCAGGGAGTGGAGCCGCGATTTATTCGGCGGCCGTTTTCGCGCCCAGATCGCGGGCGCGTTCGACGAAGCGGCGGGCATCCGCCTCGCTTGTGGCGAAGGAGGTTACCAGGCGGATGCTGGGCGTCTCCGCCGATCCCCAGCGATAGAAGGCGAAGCCGTCGGCCAGCAGCCCATCGATCGTCGCCGCTGGCAGGGTGGCGAAGATTTCGTTGGCCTGCACCGGATGATCCAGCGTAATGCCCGGCAGCCGGGCGAGGCCATCGGCCATGATCCTGGCCATCGCATTGGCGTGGCGGGCATTCTTGCGCCACAGATCGTCGGTGAGATAGGCGTCGAGCTGGGCCGACAGGAAGCGCATCTTGGAGAATAGATGGCCGGCCCGCTTGCGGCGGAAGGCGAAGCTGTCGGCCGCCGCCTCATCGAAGAACACAACGGCCTCGGCGGCCATTGCGCCATTCTTGGTGGCGCCGAAGCTCAGCACGTCGACGCCGGCCTTCCAGGTCAGATCGGCGGCCGAGCAGTTCAACGCCACCAGCGCATTGGCGAAGCGCGCACCGTCCATATGCAGCTTCAGCTTGTATTTCCGGCACACCTCGGCGATGGCGGCGATTTCGGCCGGGGTGTAGATGGTGCCGGCCTCGGTGACGTTGGTGAGGCTGACAGCGGCGGCCTGCACATGATGCACATTGCCGATTCCGGCGGCGGCCAGCCTGGCGTCCAGCGCCTCGGCGGTGAATTTGCCGTGCGGCCCGTCGACATGCACCAGCTTGGCCCCGCCGGTGAAGAATTCCGGCGCGCCGCACTCATCTTCCTCGATATGCGCGTTGGGATGGCAATAGACCGCGCCCCAGGCCGGCGTCAGGGTCGACAGCGCCAGGGCGTTGGCCGCCGTGCCGGTGGCGACCGGGAAGGCGGTGACCGGGCGTTCGAAGATTTCGCCCAGCTTTTCCTGCACCCGCGCGGTGATCGGGTCGGCGCCGTAGGAGCTGACCGAGCCCTCGGCGGCGCGCATCAGGGCGTCCAGGATCTGCGGCGAGGCGCCGGTGACGTTGTCGCTGCTGAAATTCATCGGATCAATCGCTTAACGGGTGGGTTCAAGAGTGAAGGAGCCAAGCACACGGCCGGTCGCCATGTCGAGCACCATCAGCACATCCTGGCCCAGCGGCCCGTCGAGATGCAGGATCGCCCGGTCGCCGGCCGGGATGATCTGGCGCAGCGTGGTGCGCGGCGGCAGGGCCACCTTGGTGTCCTCGAAGCTGGACAGCGGCACGGCGGCAATGGCCGTCGCGGCCACGGCCGGATCGGCTTTCCTGCCCGACATGCGGCCGGCCATCTCCACCGCGATGACCGCCAGCCCGACGACGATCAGGACGCTCATGATGACGATGCTGATCTTGACCGCGCGCATCGGCGTTTCTCCCCCCTGCTGCTAGCCCATTGCCTTGCACCGCCGACCGGGATAGGCATTCAGCCCAGATGACGCAATCGAAATCGCATGACGACAGCATAGAGGTCGCGGTCGAGACCGAGGCCGAGATCGGCCACCGGCTGGACCGGTTCCTGGCCGGCCGGCTGGGCCGGATGTCGCGCAGCCGGATAAAGGCGCTGATCGAGCAGGGCATGGTCGGCGATGCCGACGGGCCGGTCGACGATCCGGCGGCCAAGGTGCGCGCCGGCCAGATTTTCCGTGTCACCCTGCCGCCGCCGGAGGAAGCCCAGCCGGATGCGCAGAATATTCCGCTGACGGTCGTTTATGAGGATGCCGACCTGATCGTGCTGGACAAGCCGGCCGGCATGGTCGTCCATCCCGCCCCCGGCAACCCGGACAGCACGCTAGTGAACGCGCTGCTGGCGCATTGCGGCGACAGTCTCAGCGGCATTGGCGGGGTAAGACGCCCCGGCATCGTTCATCGCATCGACAAGGATACCAGCGGGCTGCTGGTGGTGGCCAAGAACGACCGGGCGCATGCCGGGCTGACCGCGCAATTCGCCGATCATTCCATCGACCGCGCCTATCTGGCCGTGGTCTGGGGCGTGCCGCTGCCGCCGGCGGGCGCGATAGAGGGCAATATCGGCCGTTCCAACCGCGACCGGAAGAAGATGGCCGTCGTCGCCTCGGGCGGGAAAACGGCGCTGACCCGCTACCGCGTGCTAGAGCGCTGCGGCGATACCGCCAGCCTGATCGAGTGCCGGCTCCAGACCGGCCGCACGCACCAGATTCGCGTGCATCTGACGGCGAAAGGCCATCCGCTGGTGGGAGATTCTGTCTATGGCCGCAGCCGCGGGGCATCACGGCAAAGTAACGACATCGTGAAACGGACCCTGGGCGCCTTTCCCCGGCAAGCTCTCCATGCCAGGGAACTGGGGTTCGAGCACCCGAATACAGGGAAAAGACTGATATTTTACAGCGATTTGCCTGGCGACATGGCGGAACTTTTGAGGGTAATGGGGGTTAACGAACCAAAGGGAAATTAACTGTTTCCGTCGGTCATATTTATGCCATGGCCAGGGTGCAGTATCTGTAATAGCGAAACGGCCATCCTTATCTAAGGCAGGCCATAAGGCTTACAGGGAGTTTCAAATGACCGCTGCGAGTCCTCCGATACCGGTTATCAGCCCAGAGGGCAATCTGTCCCGGTACCTGCAGGAGATCCGCAAGTTCCCGATGCTGACCGTCGAGGACGAGTACATGCTCGCCCGTTCGTGGCAGGAGCATCAGGACGTTCAATCGGCCCACAAGCTGGTGACCAGCCATCTGCGCCTCGTCGCCAAGATCGCCATGGGCTATCGCGGCTATGGCCTGCCGGTCAGCGAGCTGATCTCGGAAGGCAATCTCGGCCTGATGCACGCCGTCAAGCGCTTCGACCCGGAGCGCGGCTTCCGCCTGGCGACGTACGCCATGTGGTGGATTCGCGCCGCGATACAGGAATATATCCTGCATTCCTGGTCTCTCGTGAAGATGGGGACGACAGCCGCGCAGAAGAAGCTGTTTTTCAACCTGCGCAAGCTGAAGGGCAAACTGAACGCCATCGACGAAGGCGATCTGAGCCCGGAGAACGTCACCAAGATCGCGACCGACCTTGAAGTGCCGGAGCAGGACGTCATCAACATGAACCGCCGCCTGTCGGCGCCCGACCATTCGCTGAACGCGCCGCTGCGCGTGGATGGCGAGGGCGAGTGGCAGGATTGGCTGGTCGATGACAGCGAAACCCAGGAAACGCTGCTCGCCGAGCGCGAGGAGCTGACGGGCCGCCGCAAGCTGCTGAACCAGTCGATGAAGGCGCTGAACGATCGCGAGCGTCACATCCTGATGCAGCGCCGCCTGCGCGAGGACCCGATGACCCTGGAGGATCTGAGCCAGGAATACGGCATCAGCCGCGAGCGCGTGCGCCAAATTGAGGTGCGCGCCTTCGAGAAGCTGCAGAAGGCGATGAAGAACGCCGCCATCGAGCAGCGCCTGGCCACCTGAGCTTTACCCTCTCCTTAGCGTCCCTGTTCGACTTGCCCTCCCCGGTCCCGCCGGGGAGGGTTTTTCTTATCCCGGCGGCCGGCGTATCAGCCCCCCGCCGCCTTCTCTTCCTCGGGCGTTGGGGCAACGGTGCCGTCCCCGCCGGTATCGACGACCGGCGTGACGCCCCGGGTGATGCTGTCGCCCCATTCGTCCACCAGCTCCTTCTGGTAGCCGCGCAGCTTCTGGATGCGGCGCTCAAGCTGGAACCGCAGATAGACCGCGACGACATGGGGGGCGGCGTAGTAGATCAGCCAGCCGCAGGCGGCAGCCCCGTACATGATCATCCAGACGATAGGGTCGCCGACGATCTTCCAGGCATGGGCGAAAGTATGGTCGCGCAGCCAGAGCTGCAGCATGAAGGGCAGCACGCCGCAGAAATTCATGCAGCCGACGGAGAAAGCAGCGTATTTCTCGCGCCGACCATCGACGATATAGGCGACCAGCGTGGGCAGCATGCCGACCGCGACGACCAGCATGGTCGGCAGCACGGCAAGGCCGAGGCCCAGCACCACGAGGATCAGCAGCAATTTCCAGCCGCTGCGACGGCGCTCCTGCTGTCCGCCCTTGCGAGACGCAGCCCCTTTCGTCGCCGATTGCCCCTTATTGCTCATCGTTTCAATCCCCTTCGCGGGGGCATTGTCTCAGAAAACATGGAAGAAGATCACCCCGAAAGCGGTCAGCCCGCCGATCACGCCCGACGCGATGGCGGAAACCTGCTCGCCCAACTGCGCGGCGATGTAATCCATATGGGTGACTTCGTTGCGCAGATGCTGCACCTGCAGCTCCGCCCGGTTGTGCCCGGCGATGGCGGCGCGATAGCCCTGCTCGTCCTTGGCCAGCGCCTGGGTGTCCTCCACCAGCGACATCATGCGGGCGATGATGCCGCTCTGGGCCGCCTTGCCCAGCTCCTCCAGCATCTTCTTGCGCTTCTTCAGATTGTGGAACTGGCTGAAGGTGGGCCGCAGGTGAATTTCCAGCCAGCGGCACAGATTGGGCAGCGGGCCGTTATTGGCGATGCCCTGCAGGAAGGCCAGCAGGCGCACCTGGCCGACGATGCGGGCGAAATTGTCGCTATCGTTACCCAAAGGCCGCAGCCATTTATCGGTGATCTGCCGGAATCGCGCGGCGATAAAGGCGGCGATCTGCCGGTCCATCGGCTCGCTGGCCGGTATCTTGTCCTGCACCGCCGCTTCGATGGCCGGCAGCAACTCGTCGGGCTCGATGATCATGCGAGTCTCGATCAGCGGGCTGAGGCAATGCATGAACGGGTTCAACTCATACAGCACCCGTTCATATCCGAAGCCCGGCGCGGCCTGCGCCATATAGGTCGACATGCGCTCGATGGCGCCCTGCTGCCGGGAGAGATCGCCCCGCACCGCGCCGGCCGTGTTGAACCAGGAACTGGGCAGCTTGTTGGCGATCATCTCGCTCAGCTTCTGGCGCGTGTCCTGACGGTTGGCAGCGGCCGCGACGGCATAGCCGATACCGTCGATATTCACCGCATAGCCGCGATAGCTGATCGGCGCGCGCGGGTCCAGGATGATGCTGGTGCGGGCCACGGTCTTGGCGTCCGCCGGCTCTTGCCCGATGGGGCCGAGATTGGAGGTTAGCGCCTTGGCTACATCCTCGTCCGCCAGGCTGCGGCGCAGCCAGTTATCCAGCGTCTGGCTGCGGACGAGCTGGGCGCTGTTCTCCCAATCCTGGGAAATCGCATAAGCCAGCGAGCGCACCGTCAGCCGCTCCATCCCGCCGACCGTGATGGCGCGCGCCGCCTTCATCGGCAGCTTGGCGCGGTTCGGCGTCATGCGCCGGCCATTCACCCATTGCTCGACATCGCCGACGGTCCAGCGCTCCCGCGGGTCGTCGACCATCAGGCCGCGCAGCAATTCCACCATCGGCAGCGACAGAGTATGCCGCCCGGCCAGGGTGAGGAATGAGCCCTGCTCCAGACGCAGATGCATCAACTCGTCCGGCGATTTGTCGGCCTCCGGCCGGCGGCCGAGCAGGAAGGTCAGTAGCGTTGCGCCCAGCGCGAACAGATCGTCGCCGGTGCCGCCATCGCCGCGCGCAATGGGATCGGCCATCGCGCTTTCCAGCGGTTCGATATAATCCGGCTGGTCGCTGCCCGGTGGGGCGGTGATGCTTTCGCCCAGCACCAGGGTCTTGCCGTCGCCGGCATGGAAGAAATTGGACGGTCGGATCGCCCGGTGCGTCAGGTTGCGTGAATGCAGCTCCTTCAGGATCGGCACCATGCGCGGCAGCACTCCGCGCTCGATCATCTCCTCGCTCAGCGCCGGAAATTGCATCTTCTCGCTGGCGACCACGCGCCCCGCCGGCGGCTGCTCATAGATCACGCACATCTGGCGGTAGCGGTCGTCCCGCCCGCCGCTGACGGCCCAATCGATCATGCGCAAGAGGCCGACGACATTCACCCCGCGCAAGGCATCCATCGTGTCGCAGCGGGGCGGCAGCGTGCGATCCAGCACATAGCCCATGATCGGCACGACCTTTTCGCCGCGCGGATCGACCGCCAGGAACGCTTTTGCGCGCGGCGAGTCGAACGCCGGCAGCGGCTGGTCGAGCAAAACCTCGTACCGCCCCTTCAGCGTCAGCTTCTGCGTCGAACCTGCTTCCGCCATCTGGCCGCCCTTTTAGCGCCTTTGGTTGAGTCGGGGCATCATAGCACCACGCAACGGCGGCAGGTGGTCAAACTTCGGCTTGGCTTATGTTCCGAAACCGTTACCGACTTACCGCTTTCAATCCGCGAAGGGATCGCGCATCAAGATCGTATCGTCGCGATCCGGGCTGGTCGACAGCAGCGCTACCGGGGCCTCGATCAGCTCCTCGATCCGGCGGATATATTTGATCGCCGTGGCCGGCAGATCCTTGTAGCTGCGCGCGCCCTGGGTGCTGTCCTGCCAGCCCACGAAACTCTCATAGATCGGCTCCACCGCCGCCTGCGCCGCCTTGCCGGCGGGAAAGTGGTCGTACTCCTTGCCGTCATGGCGGTAACCGACGCAGACCTTGATCTCGTCGAACCCGTCCAGCACGTCCAGCTTGGTCAGCGCGATGCCGGTGATGCCGCCGACCTTCACGGCCTGACGCACCATGACGGCGTCGAACCAGCCGCAGCGGCGCTTGCGTCCGGTGACCACACCGAACTCGCGACCGCGCTGGCCCAGCCGCTCGCCGATATCGTTCAGCTGTTCGGTCGGGAACGGGCCGGAACCGACGCGCGTGGTATAGGCCTTGGTGATGCCCAGCACATAGCCGACCGACCCTGGACCGACACCGGACCCGCTGGCCGCCTGCCCCGCCACCGTATTGGACGAGGTGACGTAGGGGTAAGTGCCGTGGTCGATATCGAGCATGGTGCCCTGCGCGCCCTCGAACAGCACGCGCTTGCCCTGCTTGCGGGCCTCTTCCAAATGCTTCCAGACATTGCCGGCATAGGGCAGCAGCTTGGGTGCTATCTCCCGCAGGGCGGCCAGCAGCTCGGCCGCATCAAGCTCCTCCATGCCCAGGCCGCGCAGGAAGGCGTTGTGATACTCGACCAGATCCTGGACCTTCTCGGCCAGCACCTCCGGCTCCAGCAGGTCGCATACTCGGATCGCGCGCCGGCCGACCTTGTCCTCATAGGCCGGGCCGATGCCGCGACCGGTGGTGCCGATCTTGCGGGCCCCCTTGGCTTCTTCGCGGGCCTGGTCGATGCGCTGATGCAGCGGCAAGATCAGCGCCGCATTGTCGGCGACCATCAGCTTATCCGGCGTGATATTCAGCCCCTGCTCGCGCACCGTCTCGATCTCGCGCAGCAGCGCCCAGGGGTCGACCACCACGCCATTGCCGATGATCGACAGCTTGCCGCGCACCAGGCCAGAGGGCAGCAGGCTCAGCTTATAGGTCTGGGCGCCGCAGACGATGGTGTGGCCGGCATTATGGCCGCCCTGGAAGCGCACGACGACATCCGCGCGCTCCGACAGCCAATCGACGATCTTGCCTTTGCCTTCATCGCCCCACTGGGCGCCGATGACCGCTACATTGGACATGGTTCTTCCTGGCTTCGTGCTGTTTCAGGACAGGATTCTAGAGAGCGACGATCTGGTCGCCGGACAGGCGATGGGTGCAGTGCAGGCGCTTCGCCTCGGCCGCGCTGTCGGCCACGGGCTCCAGCCCGGCAAGCGTGGTCCACCCCTCGGCGCGCAGCCTGTCGGCGGCGTCGCGGGCGGTGCCGTAGGGCAGGAACAGGGTGCGGGCCGCCTCCGCCTCGGGCAGGGCGCGCAGCACCGTATCCATATAGAGGGTAAAGCCGGTCGCCGGCTCCTGCGCCGCACCGGCCAGGTACCGGCCGCCACGCCCCAGCTCGCCCCGGATGCCGCGGGCGAACAGGCTGAAGCTGATGCCGGTATGGTATTCGAAACCGCGATTCTCGACCGGATCGACGGTGATGGTCAGCCCCGGCACCGCCGCCTTGATCAGTTCGACCACCTGGCGCAGCCGGTCCAGCACCTGCAACGCGGCCGGCGGCAGATCGATGGCGGACAGCCGCTCGAACGCCCGCGCAACCGGGCCACTGGCCTCCAGCAGCCTTGCCAGCGTCTCGCCCACACGACCATCCAGGGCGGTCACCTCGGCCGCGTCCTTGCGATCCAGGGCCGCGCGCAGCGGGCCGAAAAGGGCCGGGTCGAGCGTCGCGGCAGCCAGCACGGCCGGCACCAGCGGCGGCACCATCAGATCGAGGGACAGATTCTTTACGCCGACCGCGCCCAGCGCCTCGGCCGCCAGCACGGCCACTTCGGCATCGGCGGCGGCGGACGCGCTGCCGATCAGCTCCGCGCCGACCTGGGCGAATTGCCGTTCCGGCGAAAGCTGGGAGCCCAGCACGCGCAGCACCTCGCCGGCATAGCTGAGGCGCAAGGGGCGCGGCGCCTTGGCCAGGCGCGTGGTGGCGACGCGGGCGACCTGCATGGTCATGTCGGCGCGCACGCCCATCATCCGCTGCGACACCGGGTCCATGATGCGGAAGATGCGGGTGCTCATCTTCGGGCTGGCCCCCTCCAGGAGGCTTGCCTCGAATTCCACCAGCGGCGGTTTCACCGGCTGGTAGCCATAACCGCCGAAGCAGCCCAGCAGGGTCTTGATGGCCAGCGATTCCTGCGCTGCTTCCGGGGGAAGCACGTCGCGCAGGCCATTGGGCAGCAGGGCGCGCTGACCGGCCTCGCCGGCGGGATGCGCCGTCACCGTAAGATCCTCCGAAGATTCCGAAATCCGCCCGCTTACCTAGCGGTTTTGCCCCGCCGGGGCAAACGGAAATCGGAATCGACGGAACAGGGAGATTGCGCCCGACGCCTAGAACCGCGTACGCACGCCGACCAGGGCGGTGAGGCCGCGGGCGGCGAAGCCGTTGACCGGTTCGTAGGTGCGGTCGAACAGATTATGCACCTTGCCGAACAGGGTGACATCCTCGCGGATATCGTAGTTCGCCGACAAATTCACCAGCGTGTAGGAGCCGACCTCGTTGGTGCCGAGGAAATTGCCGGAATCGTCGTAGGTCACGTCATTGCGCGGGCCGACATAGACTACCTCCGGCCCGAAGGACAGCGCCGAGGTCGGATAGAAATCGACCGACAGCGCGCCCTGGTGACGCGGGCGTCGGGCCAGCATCTGGCCGGTCGCCTCGTTGCGGGCCTGCATCCAGGTGTGGCTGAGGCGGCCGCCGATCCAATCGGCCGGACGCACGGCAATGAAGCTCTCCACACCCTGGATCGAGGCCTCGCCGACATTCATCATGGTCTGGTTCACGAAGTCGTTCGTGATCAGATCCTCAATGTCATTGTCGAAATAGGTCATGCCGAAGGTGACCGCCTTGGCGCGGCCGGCGACCGGCACGCTGGTCTCGAAGCCCAGCTCCCAGCCGAAGGATTCCTCCGGCCGCAAATCGGGATTGCCGCGATAGCCGTAATTATCGATGCCGAACCGGTCGAACAGCGTCGGGGCCTTGAAGGCGGCGCCGAACGAACCGGTGAAGCGGGTCAGGATTTCCGGAACGGCGTAGGATGCGCCCAGCCGATAGGTCAGCGTCTCGTCATAATCGCCGGGTATCTCGTAGCGCAGGCCGGCTGTCAGGTCGAGGCGCTCGCCCACGCGCGTCTGCATGTTGGTGTAAAGCGCGTAATCGGTGGTGGAATCGTCCAGCGACTGGGTGAAGGGACCGAAGGCGGACACCGTGCTGGTGCTGGTCTCCACCGTGTCATGCGCGCCAGACGTGCCGAACACGAACACCGTGTCGCTGAGGCCGCCAATGGCCCCGGCGCGATAGGTATTCTGAAAATCGACGAAGCTGCGCACCGATTCGTAGCTATCGTCGGTGAAATCGACGCTGTTGGCATCCGGCCGGTTGGTGAAACGGCGCTCGTGCCGGCTCTGGCCGATATCGATGCGCGAGGTCAGCGCGCCGTCCAGACCGTAGATTTCCCCACCGACCTTGTAGAGGAAATGCTCGTTCTCGCCGGTATAGTTCGGGTCGTCCATCGGCACGCTGTCGAGGTCGAACTCATTCTTGCGATAGCGCACCAACCCGTCGACACGGCCGATATTGCCGATGTCGTAGCCCACCTTGCCGGTCAGCGTGGTCATGGTGGCGCCGTCATCCTCGCCGATGCTGGTGGCCAGGCGCGACGGGGTGTTGTTCTCCCCATCCGTGGTGAAGCCCTCGGCGCTGAACATGTAATCGAAGCCATCGATCCTGCCGCGCATGCCGACCTGCCCCTGGAAGGTGCTCTGCGTGCCGGCGACCGCCTGGCCGAAGAACTCGGCCGGCTTGCTGCCGCTGTTGCGGGTGATCAGATTGATGACGCCGCCGATGGCGTTGCTGCCATACAGGCTGGAGGCCGGGCCGCGCAGCACCTCGATGCGCTCCAGGTCGCCCAGCAGATCGTCGCCGAAATTATAGGCCGCCCCCGGCCCCGAGGGATCATTCACCGGGATGCCGTCGACCAGCACCAGCACATGGTCGCTGTTCGAGCCACGCACGAAGACCGAGGTTTGCTGGCCGACGCCGCCGGACGGCACGACGCTGATGCCCGGCACGCTGCGCAGCGCATCGCCGACGGTCTGGTGGCCACGCAGCTCCATCTCCGCCCGGTCGATCACGGTGACCTGGGCAGGGACGCGCTCTATCTGGGTTTCGACGCGGGTGGCGGTAACGACCACGCCGGGCAGTTGCGCGGTCTGGCCGGCTTGCGCGCCGCTCTGGGCCGCAGCCTCGACGCTATAGCCGGCCGCGCAGGCGATCCCGCCGGCGACCAGCAGCTTTTTGATTTTCATTGAGGACTCCATCGATGTGGGACGCGTCGGATTGGTTTTGACCGACGGCATCCATGACAGAGTCCTGGACCTGATATCCCCGCTTACGCATGACATCCCCCCTCAGCCGGCGACAACCCGTTTCTGGATTGGCGTCACCGCATCGGACAGCCTTACCTTCGATCCACCCGATCGACGGTCGCGGGACGTACTCGTGACGGCAGGTCTCCTGACTTGCGGGTCGTTGCCCCGGCCCTGCCTTCCCGGTTTCCCAGTGGCATGTAAGGACCGGCGCTCGCCGCCTACAGTTGCGGGGGCAGTCGCGGCATGGACCCTTGCCATTTCTGGCGCGGGCCGCACCGCGTTCCCTTTTCATCCCGTTACCGGGAACCATCACTGTGGCGGAGTTTAGGCGGGCCATCCCTGGCTGTCTATCTCCATGACAAATCGGCCAGCCGCGGGCTAATCTGCCCGCCATACCCGTACCAAGCCCGCTCAGGAGCATCGATGTTCTACGAACCCGACAAGAAAAATCACGGCCTGCCGCGCGACCCGTTCAAGTCGCTGGTGGTGCCCCGACCGATCGGCTGGATTTCCACGCTCGACGAGCAGGGCCGCCCGAACCTGGCGCCCTACAGCTTCTTCAACGCCGTCGCCTCCGACCCGCCTTGCGTGATGTTCGCCGCCGGTCTGCGCCCGAAATCGCCCGAGTTGAAGGACAGCCACCGCAATGCCGAGAAGACCGGCGAATTCGTGGTGAATCTGGCGACCTACGATCTGCGGCTGCAGATGAACCAGTCCTCCGCACCGGTCGAGGCCGGCGTGAACGAGTTCGAGACCTCCGGCCTGGAGACGCTGCCCTCCAGCTTCGTGAAGCCGCCGCGCGTGAAGGGATCGCCGGTGCATCTGGAATGCAAATATCTGCAGACCGTGGAAATGCCGAGCTGGGAGGCCGGTCGCGGCAATTACGTGATCTTCGGCCGGGTGATCGGCATCCATATCGACGACACGGTCATCACCGAGGATGGCTTCGTCGACGTCACCCGCTTCCGCCCGATCTCCCGCCTCGGCTACATGGAATACGCCGTGGTGAACGAGGTGTTCTCTCTCGACCGGCCAAAGTAAGGGAGAGCCCTATCCTTGTCATGCCCGGGCTTGACCCGGGCATCCAGCAACCGAGACATCGGTGGCGAAGCGCCGCCCTGGATTGCCGGGTCAAGCCCGGCAATGACGCTGGAGAAGAGCCAGTCGGGCCTACTCCGCCGCCCGCTTGTGCACCGGGCCGGGGGCATTCGCGGCGAAGGCGCCGGTATAGGGCTTCTCGCGCGGCGGGGCGTAGGAGACGATCTTCGAGGTGCCGAGGCCAAGACCGGCCAGCGCCTCGACCATCTTGACCGCGACGGTGACGCCATCCATCACCGGAATGCCGGTTTCCTGCGTCAGCCGCTGGGCGAGGTCGACCATGCCGGCGCAGCCGAGCAGCACGCATTCCGCGCCATCTTCCTCAATGGCCTTCAGCGTTTCCGCCTTCACCTTGTCGGCAGCGCCGGAATGCGCGTCCTCCAGCTCCAGCACCGGCACGCCGGCGGCGCGCACGCTCATCAGCTGATCGATGAAGCCGTATTTGCGGGCAAGATCGTACTGCACCTTGGCCGAGCGCTTCAGCGTGCTGACGACGGAGAAGCCCTTGCCCAGCATGCTGGCGGCATGCATCGCCGCCTCGCAGATGCCGATCACCGGGCCGGTCGCGATCTCGCGCGCCGCCTCCAGCCCCGGATCGCGAAAGCAAGCGACGACATAGCCGGCATAGCCGCCCTCCTCCTCCGCCGCCTTGATGATCTCCAGCATGCCCGGCACGCAAAAGGCGCTGTCATACTGGCTTTCGATGGAGACCGGCCCCTTGTCCGGCTGCACGGTCACCGTCGTGGTGCCGGGGGCGGCCGCACGGGCGGCGGCATGGCCGATCGTGTCGGTCATCGACTGGGTGGTGTTCGGGTTGATGACCAGAATCTTCATGATCGGCCTCCGGCTCAGAACTTGATGTAATCGCCCGATGTCGGGTTGAAACCGTGCACGTTGGTGCCGCGCGGCCGCGCGGTCACCGGCACGTCGCAGCGCAGGAACTTGCCCTGGCCCGGCTTGGCGAGGATTTCACCATCGTTCCACACCACCTCGCCGCGCACCAGGCTGACGACGGGCCAGCCGGTCACCTCATGCCCCTCATAAGGCGTGTAGTCCATGTCGTCATGCAGCATGTCGATGGAGATGGTGACCTTCTTCTCCGCGTCCCAGATCGCGATGTCGGCATCGGCGCCCACCGCGATGGTGCCCTTGCGCGGATAGAGGCCATACATCTTGGCCGGGTTGGTGCAGCAGAGTGCTACGAACTTGTTGATATCGATGCGGCCGGTCAGCACGCCGGCGCTGAACAGCATCGGCATGCGGATTTCCAGGCCGGGCACGCCGTTCGCCACTTTCTTGAAGCTGGTATCGGCACCGCCGACCCGCTTGCCGGTCGGGCTGTCATAGCGATAGGGCGCATGATCGGAGGAGAATACGTCGAAGGTGCCGTCGGCCAGCCCCTGCCAGACATATTCCTGATTCTCCTTGTCGCGTGGCGGCGGGGAGCACATGCATTTCGCGCCCTCGAACCCGTCCTTGTCGAGGTCGTCCTCGGTCAGGAACAGATATTGCGGGCAGGTTTCGGCAAAGATCTTCACGCCACGCGCCTTGGCCTCGCGGATGCGCTCGATGGCTTCCTTGGCCGAGACATGGACCATCAGGATCGGCTGGTCCACCAGCTCCGACAGGGCGATGGCGCGGTTGGTCGCCTCGCCCTCGGCGATGTTGGCATGCGCCACGCGGTGGAATTTCGGCGCGGTATGGCCGTACTGGATCAGCTTTTCCGACAGCCAGGCGATCATGTCGTGATTTTCGGCATGCACCATGACCATCGCGCCCTCGCGCCGGGCGGCGGCCAGCACTTCCAGGAACTGCCGGTCGTTCAGCTTCAGCGCGTCATAGGTCAGGTAGATTTTGAAGGAGGTATAGCCGTCCTTGATGAGGGCCGGCAGCTCCTGCCCGATCACGCTTTCCGTGGGATCGGAGATGATCAGGTGGAAGGCATAGTCGGTCATCGCCTGGCCCTCGGCCTTGGCGTGGTACTCCTCGACCGTCTGGCGCAGGCTCTGGCCCTTGAACTGAGCGGCGAAGGGGATGATGCCGGTGGTCCCGCCGCACATCGCCGAGCGGGTGCCGGAGAGGAACGTGTCGGCGGTGTAGGCCCCGCTGGAGGAGAGCTGATCGACATGGACATGGCTGTCGATGCCGCCGGGCAGCACCAGCTTGCCGCTGGCGTCGATCTCCTTGGCGCCCTTGGCCAGATTGCGGCCCAGCGCCACGATCACGCCATCCTTCACGCCGACATCGCAGCGGCTGGTATCGCCGGCGGTGACCACCGTGCCGCCGCGGATCACCAGATCGAATTCAGCCATTGTCCCATCCTTTCCCTGTACCCCCTCCCCCTTGACGGGGGAGGGTTGGGGTGGGGGTGAAGCCACACAGCACCGCCGGCGCCATTCCCCCCTCCCTGTCCCTCCCCCGCAAGGGGGGAGGGGATTTATGCGTTGTTGGCGGCCTTATCTGAGGCTGCCTTCTGCGCGGTCGCCCGGCGGTAGGCTTCCAGGCGCGGCAGGTAATGTTCCGACGCTTTGCCGGACTTAATCGCGGAGACCGCCTCGGGCACCTCGATTTCCTTCCAGAAATGGCAGGCCACATGATGCCCGTCGCCGGTATCCTCGAACATCGGATCCTCCATCTTGCACCGTTCGCGCGCATAGGGGCAGCGCGTATGGAAACGGCAACCCGAGGGCGGGTTGATCGGGCTGGGCACGTCGCCCTGCAGGATAATGCGCTCGCGCTTCACCGCCGGGTCCGGCACCGGGATGGCCGAGAGCAGCGCCTGGGTGTAGGGATGGCGCGGATTGTCGTAGAGCGTCTTCTTGTCCGCCAGCTCGACGATCTTGCCGAGATACATGACGGCCACGCGGTCGGCGATATGCTTCACCACCGCCAGATCATGCGCGATGAACAGATAAGCGAGGCCGAACTGGGTCTGCAAATCCTGCAGCAAATTCACCACCTGCGCCTGGATCGATACGTCCAGCGCCGAGACCGGCTCGTCGCAGACGATCAACTTCGGATTCACGGCCAATGCGCGGGCGACGCCGATACGCTGGCGCTGGCCGCCGGAGAATTCGTGCGGGTAGCGAACCAGATGCCAGGGCGACAGCCCCACCACCTTCAGCAGCTCCTCCACCCGCTCGCGCTTGGCCTTGCCGCTGACGATCCTGTGCACCTCCAGCGGTTCGGCGATGATGTCGCCCACCGTCATGCGCGGATTCAGCGAGGCGTAGGGATCCTGGAAGATGATCTGCATCTCCCGGCGCATCGCGCGCATCTCATTGCCCTTCAGGGTCGTGATGTCGACGCCGTCGAACTCGATGCCGCCCGAGGTCGGCTCGATCAGCCGCAGGATCAGTCGGCCGGTGGTCGACTTGCCGCAGCCCGAT
>NZ_LPXN01000099.1 GCF_001618175.1 Oceanibaculum pacificum
CCCTGGATTGCCGGGTCAAGCCCGGCAATGACAGGTGTGGGTGAAACGCCTCTCCTACCCCACCAACTCCCCCTTTCGATACCCTTGCAAATACAGCAGGGCCGTAAGGTCCGCGTAATCCAGCCGGAAGCGCGCTTCTGCGGCGACGATGGGTTTGGCGCGGAAGGCGACGCCGAGGCCGGCGGCTTTCAGCATGGCGAGGTCGTTGGCGCCGTCGCCCACCGTCACCGCCGCGTCGGGGGTGATGCCGAGGTCGGCGGAGAGTTCGGTCAAGGCCTGCAGCTTGGCGTCGCGGTCCAGGATCGGCTCGCCCACCGTGCCGGTCAGCGCGCCGTTTTCGATATTCAGCACATTGGCGCGGTCGAGGTGGAAGCCGCAGCGCTCGCGCACCCGGCCGGTGAACCAGGTGAAGCCACCGGAGACCAGCGCGGTGTGCGCGCCGTTCGCGCGCATGGTCTGCACCAGGGTGCGCGCACCCGGCGTCAGCTCCACGCCTTCATAGGTCTTGTCCAGCGCGTCGGCGGATAGGCCCTTCAGCATGGCGACGCGCTCGCGCAGCGCGGTGGCGAAATCGATCTCGCCATTCATCGAGCGCGCGGTGATGGCGGCGATCTTCTCCTTCAGGCCGGCATAGGCGGCCAGCTCGTCCAGCGTCTCGCTGGTGACGATGGTGGAATCCATGTCGGCGAGCAGCAGCTTCTTGCGCCGGCCCTGGGCGGGCTGCACGCCGAGATCGACCGGCGCGCCGTTCAGCTGCGCGCGGATCGCGGCCTCCGCCTCGGCCGGCTGGACGCCGTCGAAGCCGATATCGGCCGCCTCGCCGGGGGCCAGCCAGTCGGCCGGGGCCGGCTTGGCCCCGGCGGCGCGGAGGGCTGAAGCGGCGGCCTCCATCATGCTATCGTCCAGCGCCGGACGGGACGGGTTCGCGATCAGGGTCAGTACGAAAGACATGGGTTTCCTCGAAATGGGCACGCCGGTATCCAGCCTTCCGTTATCTAGCCCCCGGGACGACGCAGGAAAAGGGAAGAAGCGATGACGAAAGGTACCGGGGCTACCGTCGCGCGCCCGGCAAGGCCGGTGATCGTGATCGCCGGCCCCACCGCCAGCGGCAAATCCGGCCTGGCCGTTGCCATCGCGCGCGCCTTCCGGGGCGTCGTGATCAACGCCGATTCGATGCAAATCTACCGCGATCTGTGCCTGCTCACCGCGCGGCCCTCGGAAGCCGAGGAGGCGCAGGCGCCGCACCGTCTCTATGGCGTGCTGGACGGGGCGGAGGCCTGTTCGGCCGGGCGTTGGCGGGATTTGGCGCTGGCCGAGATCGACGCCGCCCACGCAGCCGGCCTGCTGCCGGTGCTGTGCGGCGGCACCGGGCTGTATCTCGCCACGCTGATGCGCGGCATCGCCCCGGTGCCCGCCGTGCCGGAATCGGCGCGGGAGGAGGCGACGGCGCTGCTGCGGCGGCTGGGCAACGCAGCCTTCCATGCCGCGCTGGCGGCGCGCGACCCGGTGATGGCGGGCCGCCTGCATCCCGGCAACACGCAGCGGCTGATCCGCGCCTGGGAGGTGCTGGCGGCCACCGGCCGCTCGCTGGCCGACTGGCAGCGGGCCGCACCCGTCGGCGGGGCGGCGCATCTGGATTTCCAGTCCTTCACCCTGCTGCCGCCGCGGGACGCGCTGTACGCCGCCTGCGACGGGCGGCTCCGGCGCATGGTGGAGGCGGGCGCGCTGGATGAGGTGGCGGCGCTGATGGCGCGCGGGCTGGCCCCCGCCCTGCCGGTGATGAAGGCGCTGGGTGTGCGGGAGCTGGCTGCCTATCTGGCCGGCGCGGTCGATCTTGACGCGGCGATCGACGCCGCGCAGCGCGAGACGCGGCGCTACGCCAAGCGGCAGGTAACCTGGTTCCGTCACCAGATGCCGGAGTCGGAGATTTTCGAGACCGGAGTCGGGGCGCAATATTCGACAAGCCCACCCGATGAAATCTTTTCGAAAATTCGTCAATCTGGGTTGACCGATGCGATTTGACGGTCTAGCTTCCGCCCTCCCAAGCCCTGTTAGCATGGCTGGCAGGTTGCTTTTTGCCTTTCGCCAAGGACCCGAGGATCATTTCGATGTCGACGGACAACACGACCCTAGAAACCCAGGAGGATATGAGCGGCGCCGCGATGGTGCTGCGCGCCCTTGAGGATCAGGGCGTCGAGGTTATCTTCGGCTATCCGGGCGGCGCGGTGCTGCCGATCTATGACGAGATCTTCAAGAACAACCGCATCCGCCACATCCTGGTGCGCCACGAGCAGGCCGCCGTGCACGCGGCGGAAGGCTATGCCCGCTCCACCGGCAAGGTCGGCGTGGTGCTGGTCACCTCCGGTCCCGGCGCCACCAATGCGGTGACCGGTCTGACCGACGCGCTGATGGATTCCATCCCGGTGGTCTGCCTGACCGGCCAGGTGCCGACGCATCTGATCGGCAACGACGCCTTCCAGGAGGCCGACACCACCGGCATCACCCGGCCGTGCACCAAGCACAATTACCTGGTGAAGAACGTCAACGACATGTCGCGCACCCTGCACGAGGCGTTCTATGTCGCGGCCAACGGGCGTCCCGGCCCGGTGGTGGTCGATCTGCCGAAGGACATCCTGTTCGCCAAGGGCACTTACGGCAAGCCGGACGGCAAGCTGCACAAGAGCTATCGCCCGCAGGTGCAGGGCGACACGGTGAAGATCGAGGAGGCGCTGCGCCTGCTGGCCGGCGCAAAGAAGCCGATCATCTATGGCGGCGGCGGCATCATCAATTCCGGCCCGAAAGCGTCGGAGCTGCTGACCAAGTTCGTGCGGATGTCGGGCTATCCCTGCACGCTGACCCTGATGGGCCTGGGCGCGGTGCCGGCTTCCGACCCGCATTTCCTGGGCATGCTGGGTATGCACGGCACCTACGAGGCGAATCTCGCCATGTATAATGCCGATGTCATGTTGTGCGTCGGCGCGCGCTTCGACGACCGGGTGACCGGCAAGCTGACCGAATTCTCGCCGAATTCGAAGAAGATCCACATCGACATCGACCCCTCCTCGATCAACAAGAATGTCCGCGTCGACGTGCCGCTGGTCGGTGACGTGACGGCGGTGCTGGAGGAGATCGTCGGCCGCTGGGAGCGCGAGAAAATCTCGCCCGACGGCAAGGCGCTGGCCGCCTGGTGGAAGCAGATCGATAATTGGAAGAGCCGCGATTCGCTGAAATTCGGTCCGTCGATCCAGACCATCAAGCCGCAGCACGCCATCAAGCGGCTGTATGAGCTGACGCGCGAGCGCGACACCTACATCACCACCGAGGTCGGCCAGCATCAGATGTGGGCCGCCCAGCATTTCCATTTCGAGCAGCCGAACCGGTGGATGACCTCCGGCGGGCTCGGCACCATGGGTTATGGCCTGCCGGCCGCCATGGGCGTGCAGATCGCGCATCCGGGCGCGCTGGTGATCGACATTGCCGGCGAGGCGTCGATCATGATGAACATCCAGGAGATGTCCACGCTGGCGCAGTATAATCTGCCGGTGAAGGTGTTCATCCTGAACAATCAATGGATGGGCATGGTGCGCCAGTGGCAGGAGCTGCTGCATGGCGGCCGCTATTCGGAGAGCTATTCCGAGGCGCTGCCCGATTTCGTGAAGCTGGCGGAAGCCTTCCAGGCGGTCGGCCTGCGCGCCGAGCGCCCCGACCAGCTGGACGACGTGATCAAGGAGATGCTGGCGGTCGACCGCCCGGTCATCGCCGATATCTGCGTCGACCAGAAGGAGAATTGCTTCCCGATGATCCCGTCGGGCGCTGCGCATTACGAGATGCTGCTGGGGCCGGAGGATCACGCCGCGCAGCCCACCTCGGAAGAGGGGATGGTCCTCGTCTAAGGCGCGCCTCGGTCGCGCCGCCTCATCCCGTCTTGCCGCCCCGCGAATCCGCGCCGGGCGCCCCATCCTGGAGCCTTGTCTTGGAAGCCATCGAACGCCATACCATCGCCGTGCTGGTCGATAACGAGCCGGGCGTGCTCGCCCGCGTGATCGGCCTGTTCTCCGGGCGCGGCTACAATATCGAAAGCCTCACCGTCTCCGAGGTCGATTCGGTGCATGGCCTGTCGCGCATCACCGTGGTCACCAGCGGCACGCCGATGATCATCCAGCAGATCAAGGCGCAGCTCGACCGGCTGGTGCCGGTGCACAAGGTCGCGGATCTGACCGCCGAGGGCGCGCATGTCGAGCGCGAGCTGGCGCTGATCAAGGTCTGCAACACCGGCGAGGAGCGTATCGAGGCGCTGCGCATCGCCGATACTTTTCGCGCCCGTGTGCTCGACAGCACGCTCTCCAGCTTCACCTTCGAGCTGACCGGCACCGCCGGCAAGCTGGACGCCTTCATCAAGCTGATGGCGGCTTTGGGCGAGGTGGAGGTGTCGCGCACCGGCGTGGTCGCCATCGCCCGCGGCAGCGACGTCTCAATGCCGATGCTGCGGGACAAGGCGGACGGTCTTTAACATATCCGGCGGCGACGCCGATCCAACCCAACCAAAATCGAATAGGTAGAAGGAAGTTCAAGCCATGCGGGTCTATTACGATCGCGACGCCGATGTGAACCTGATCAAGGACAAGAAGATCGTCATCGTCGGTTACGGCAGCCAGGGCCATGCCCACGCCAACAATCTGAAGGACAGCGGCGTGAAGAACGTCGTCGTCGCCCTGCGTGCCGGCTCCGCCACGGCGAAGAAGGCGGAGGCCGCCGGCTTCAAGGTGCAGACCCCGACCGAGGCGGTGAAGGATGCCGACGTGGTCATGATGCTGACCCCGGACGAGCTGCAGGCCGACATCTACAATGCCGAGCTGGCGCCGAACATGAAGAAGGGCGCGGCGATCTGCTTCGCGCACGGCCTGAACATCCATTTCAATCTGATCGAGGCGCGTTCCGACCTCGACGTGTTCATGATCGCGCCGAAGGGCCCGGGCCACACCGTGCGTTCGGAATATCAGCGCGGCGGCGGCGTGCCCTGCCTGGTCGCCATCGACAAGAACAATTCCGGTAACGCGCTGGAGATCGCGCTGTCCTACGCCTGCGCCATCGGCGGCGGCCGCGCCGGCATCATCGAGACCACCTTCAAGGAAGAGTGCGAGACCGATCTGTTCGGCGAGCAGGTCGTGCTCTGCGGCGGCCTGGTCGAGCTGATCCGCGCCGGCTTTGAGACGCTGGTGGAAGCCGGCTATGCGCCGGAGATGGCCTATTTCGAGTGTCTGCACGAGGTGAAGCTGATCGTCGACCTGATCTATGAGGGCGGCATCGCGAACATGAATTACTCGATCTCCAACACGGCCGAATATGGCGAATACGTCACTGGCCCGCGCATCATCACCGCCGAGACCAAGGCCGAGATGAAGCGCGTGCTGAACGACATCCAGTCGGGCATCTTCACCCGCAACTGGATGCTGGAGAACAAGGTCAACCAGACCTCCTTCAAGGCGACCCGCGCCAAGGCCGCCGCCCATCCGATCGAGGAAGTGGGCGAGAAGCTGCGCGCGATGATGCCGTGGATCGGCCAGAACCGCCTGGTCGACAAGACCAAGAACTGATCCCGCCTTCCAGGCGAGACGGCAAAGGCCCGGGAGCGATCCCGGGCCTTTCTCTTTTACCGGTCGGGCGTTGTTCCCATATTGGGAACCTGATAGAGTTGTGAGATGCGGATCATCGCGCTCAAAACCTTACGCCTGCATTGGCAACGGCATGGGCGCGGCGACAGCGAACAGCCGCTTCGGGCCTGGTATGGAATGGCGGCCGAGGCTGACTGGGCGACGCCGGCGGATGTAAAGACGGTCATCGGCAATGCCAGCGTGATCGGCGACAATCGGATCGTTTTCAACATTGCCGGAAACAAGTATCGGCTGATCGTGAAGTTCAACTACGCCTATCGCATCGGCTATGTACGTTTCGTCGGCACCCATGCGGAATATGATGCCATCGATGCAGAGAAGATTTAGTGAGGCGCGCATGTTCAAGCCCATCACGCCCATTCGAAACGAAACTGACTACGAGGCGACCCTTGCAGAGATTGAGGGGTTGATGGATGCCGCCTACGGCACCGAGGAGGGCGATCGGCTCGATGTTCTGACCACGCTGGTGGAAGCTTATGAGGCCAGGCATCATCGCGTCGATGCGCCGGATGCGGTCGAGGCCATCCGCTATCACATGGAGGCAAAGGGCTTGCAGCAGAGCGATCTGGCGCAGCTGGTCGGCTCCAAATCGCGGGCCTCGGAGATCCTCAATCGACGGCGGGCGCTCACCTTGCGCCAGGCCTGGATGCTGCATCGTAATTGGGGGCTTTCGGCGGGCAGTCTGATGAAGCCCTACGCCCTGGCCGTGCCTGCCGCCGCCCATAAAACCGTTGCGCGGGGCCGGTCTCCATCGTAGAGAATGAAGAGCGACGCGCCCCTTGTCGGCGCGACCGAGGAAAGGACCGCCAAGCCCGTGTCTCGTCCTGGCAATGAACGGATTGTCCGCCGGCCCCGAAAGGGCGCTGTGGCCATGCCCGCTCGCCAGACCGATATGCGCCCGTTTTTTGGCCTTTCCCTGCTGCTGGGTCTGATCCTCGGCCTCGCCGGGCTGCTTCGAATTATCGGCCCCTGAGCATTACTGCTGCATCGGTGCGACAGGTGTTCAGGGGATCAATCGAAGCACGCCATCCGGTCGATAAGAGGAATTGAACCATGAATGCCGCCACCGACACCAACCGCATCGTCATCTTCGACACCACCTTGCGCGACGGCGAGCAATCGCCCGGCGCGTCGATGAATCTGGAAGAGAAGCTGCAGATCGCCGCCTTGCTGGAAGAGATGGGCGTCGACGTCATCGAGGCCGGCTTCCCGATTGCCTCCAACGGCGATTTCGAGGCCGTGAACGAGGTCGCCAAGCGGGCCAAGACCGCGATCATCGCCGGCCTGGCGCGCGCCGGGCAGAAGGATATCGACCGCGCCGCCGAGGCGTTGAAGCCGGCCGCGCGGCCGCGCATCCACACCTTCATCTCCACCAGCCCGCTGCACATGAAATACAAGCTTCGGCAGGAACCGGACCAGGTGCACCAGGCGGTGGTCGACAGCGTTGCCTATGCGCGCCGCTTCACCGACGATGTGGAGTGGAGCTGCGAGGATGGCAGCCGCACCGAGCATGATTTCCTGTGCCGCTGCGTGGAAAGCGCCATCAAGGCCGGTGCGCGCACCATCAATGTGCCCGATACGGTCGGCTACACCGTGCCGGACGAATATGCCGCGCTGATCGAGATGCTGCTGAACCGGGTGCCGAACATCGACAAGGCGATCCTGTCGGTGCATTGCCACAACGATCTGGGCCTGGCTGTGGCCAATTCGCTGGCTGCCGTGAAGGCCGGCGCGCGCCAGGTGGAATGCACGATCAACGGGCTGGGCGAGCGGGCCGGCAACGCGGCGCTGGAAGAGATCGTCATGGCGCTGCGCACGCGCAACGATTCCATGCCGTTCCAGACCGGCATCGACACCACGATGATCACCCGCGCCTCCAAGCTGGTCTCCACCATCACCGGTTTCGCGGTGCAGCCGAACAAGGCCATCGTCGGCGCCAACGCCTTCGCGCATGAAAGCGGCATCCATCAGGACGGCATGCTGAAGAACGCGCAGACCTACGAGATCATGACGCCGGAATCGGTCGGGCTGAACAAGTCCAACATCGTCATGGGCAAGCATTCCGGCCGCAACGCCTTCCGCACCAAGCTTGCGGAGCTGGGCTTCGAGCTGGGCGACAACGCCCTGAACGACGCCTTCACCCGCTTCAAGGATCTGGCGGACAAGAAGAAGACCCTGTTCGACGAGGATATCGTTGCGCTGGTTGACGATGCGGTCGGCAAGCATAACGACCATATCCGCTTCGTCTCGCTGCAGGTCGCCTGTGGCTCCAAGGGGCCGCAGACGGCGGCGCTGGAGCTGACGGTGGATGGCGCGCCGCTGGCCGCCACCCAGCAGGGCAACGGGCCGGTCGATGCCGCCTTCAACGCCATCCAGGCGCTGTGCCCGCACGAAGCCAAGCTGCAGCTCTACCAGGTGCATGCCGTGACCGAGGGCACCGACGCCCAGGCCAAGGTGACGGTGCGGCTGGAAGAGAAGGGAAAAACAGTCAACGGACAGGGCGCGGACAGCGATACCATCGTTGCCTCCGTTAAGGCGTATATACATGCGCTGAATAAATTGCTGACGAAGCGCGAGAAGAAGGCGCCGGAGGCGCTTTCGGCTTGATCGACAGGCACGCATCGCGGCATTTAGAAGAGACCGGCGGGCGCGGGCCCGCCGGTTCCGTATCAATCCTCGATGTGAGAAAAGATAGTACCCATGTTCGCTAACCTCCTCGGCATGCTGTCCGCCGATATGGCGATCGACCTCGGCACCGCGAATACGCTGGTATATGTCAAGGGTCGCGGCATCGTCCTGAACGAGCCGTCGGTGGTCGCCATCGCCAATGTCCGCGGCAAGAAGCAGGTTCTGGCCGTCGGCGAGGAGGCGAAGCAGATGCTGGGACGAACGCCCGGCAACATCCAGGCGATCCGGCCGCTGCGCGATGGCGTGATCGCGGATTTCGAGATCGCCGAGGAAATGATCAAGCATTTCATCCGCAAGGTGCATAACCGGCGCAGCTTCGCCAGCCCGCAGGTCATCGTCTGCGTGCCGTCGGGCTCCACCGCCGTCGAGCGCCGCGCCATCCAGGAATCGGCCGAGAGCGCCGGCGCGCGCCGGGTGTTCCTGATCGAGGAGCCGATGGCGGCCGCCATCGGCGCCGGCCTGCCGGTGACCGAGCCGACCGGCTCCATGGTCGTCGATATTGGCGGCGGCACCACCGAGGTGGCCGTGCTGTCGCTGGGCGGCATCGTCTATTCCCGCTCCGTGCGCGTCGGCGGCGACAAGATGGACGAGGCGATCATCGCCTATATCCGCCGCCATCATAATCTGCTGGTCGGCGAAGGCTCGGCCGAGCGGATCAAGAAAGAAATCGGCTCCGCCTGCCCGCCGGAAGACGGCGAGGGCAAGACGATGGAGATCAAGGGCCGCGACTTGATGAATGGCGTGCCAAAGGAACTGGTGATCAGTCAGCGCCAGATCGCCGAGAGCCTGGCCGAGCCGGTCTCCGCCATCATCGAGGCGGTGAAGGTGGCGCTGGAGCATACCGCGCCCGAACTGGCGGCCGATATCGTCGACAAGGGCATCGTGCTCACCGGCGGCGGCGGCCTGCTGAACAATCTCGACCTGGTGCTGCGCCACTCGACGGGGCTGCCGGTCTCCATCGCCGACGACCCGCTGACCTGCGTGGCGCTCGGCACCGGCCGCTGCCTTGAAGAGATGAAGACGTTGAAGAGCGTGCTGATCGGGTCCTATTAATCAGTTTTCATTTGCGTTATACAGTATAGCGGTCTCGATAGCCGAGGACTCGCGGGGGTCGAAGTGGCACGCCGATCCGGTTCGTTTAGCAGTATTACTGAACCGTTCAGAAGTTTCTGGCACCGATTCGCCTATGGCCTGCTCATCCTGGGCGCTTTCGCGCTGATGGTGCTGGGCAAGGCGGATGTGGTGCTGGTCGAGCGCGCCCGCATCGCCATCGCCGACGCCACCACGCCGATCCTGACCTTCCTGTCGCATCCCGCCGCCACCGTGTCGGACTTGCTGCAGCAGGGCCGCGAGCTGCGCGATCTGCGGGCGGAGAATGCCCGGCTGCGCGAGCAGAACGAACGGCTGATGCAATGGCAGGTGGTCGCCCGCCGGCTGGAGGCCGAGAACCGCACGCTGCGCTCCCTCACCGATTTCACGCCCGAACCGGCGGCCACCTTCGTGACCGGCCGGGTTATCGGCGATAGCGGCGGCCCCTTTGTGCGCAGCGTGCTGATCAATGCCGGGACGCGCCAGGCGGTCGCCAAGGGCCAGGCGGCGATGACCGGCCAGGGGCTGGCCGGCCGCGTCGCGGAGGTGGGCTACCAGCATGCCCGCGTGCTGCTGCTGACCGACCTGAACTCCCGCATTCCGGTGGTGATCGAAAGCTCGCGCGACCGGGCGATCCTGGCCGGCGATAATTCCGACCGGCCGCGGCTGCTCTATCTCGACGGCAACGCCAAGATTTCGCCGGGCGACCGGGTGGTGACGTCCGGCCATGCTGGCGCTTTCCCGCCGGGCCTGCCGGTGGGCGTGGTGATCTCGGTCAGCGACCATGATATCCGGGTGAAGCCTTTCGTCGAATGGCACAAGCTGGAATATCTCCGGCTGGTGAATTTCGGCATACGCGACGCTGCCGAGTCGGATCCGGGATTGCGGATACCGGCTCCATGAAAATGACCGTCGCCCAACGGCTCGACGTTTGGGCGCGACGTTCCCTCCCGGTCGTACTGACGGTGATGCTGGCCTTTATCGGCGCGGTGCCGACCGGCCTGCCTTATCTCGGCAGCATCGTGCCGGCCTATACGACGATGGCGGTGTTCTACTGGGCGGTCTACCGGCCCGACCTGTTTCCCGCCGGCGCGGTGTTCCTGATCGGCGTGCTGGAGGATGCGATCACCGGCACCCCGCTGGGGGTGGGCACGGTGTGCCTGCTGTTCGTCTATGGCCTGGCGCTGGGCCAGCGCCGGGCCTTTCTGAAACGGCCCTTCTTCATCGCTTGGATCGGCTTCGCCGTGCTGGCGGCGCTGGCCACCCTGCTGGCCTGGTTGATGATTTCGGTGTTGAGCAGTAGCTTCGTGGAGGCGCGGGCGGCGCTGTTCCAGTATCTGCTGACGGTTGCGCTGTTCCCCTGCCTGGCGATGCTGTTCGTCGCCATCCACCGCCATTTGATCCGCTGAGCTGCCGATGTTGAAGGATCGCGATCAGGAACGACAGAGGGTGTTCACCCGGCGCGCGCTGCTGCTGGGCGGGGCGCAACTCGGCATGGTCGGGGCGCTGCTGGGGCGGCTGTATTATCTGCAGGTGGTCGAGGCCGACCGCTATACGGTGCTGGCCGAGGATAACCGCATCAATATCCGCCTGCTGCCGCCGCCGCGCGGCGAGATCGTCGACCGGTTCGGCGTGCCCTTGGCGATCAACGAGAAGAATTACCGGGTCGTCGTGGTGCGCGAGCAGGCGCGCGACGTGCCGGCGACGCTAGAGCGTCTGGGCCGGCTGATCGACCTGCCGGAACGCGAGATGCGCCGCGTGCTGCGCGAGATGAAGCGCAAGCGCGCCTTCGTGCCGATCACCGTGCGCGAGAATCTGACCTGGGAGGATGTGAGCCGCGTCGAGGTCAACGCCCCCGACCTGCCGGGCGTCGCCATCGAAGTCGGCCTCAGCCGCTTCTACCCCTATGGCGAGACGCTGGCGCATGTGCTGGGCTATGTCGCCGCCGTCTCGGAATCCGAGCTGACCGGCGATCCGCTGCTGGAGCTGCCGGATTTCCGCATCGGCAAGAACGGCGTCGAGCGGGTCTATGATGAGTATCTGCGCGGCAAGGCGGGCACCAGCCAGGTCGAGGTGAACGCGCTGGGCCGGGTGATCCGCGAATTATCGCGCGACGAGGGCACGCCGGGCCGGCGCATCGAAATCACCATCGATACGGAATTGCAGCGCTTCGCCATGGAGCGGCTGGGCGCGGAGAGTGCGGCGGCGGTCATCCTGGACGTCCATAATGGCGACGTTCTGGCGCTGGCCTCCACCCCAGGCTTCGACCCGAACGCCTTCAATCGAGGCCTGACGCCGAAGGAGTGGGAGGAGCTGATCTCCAACGAGCGCGGCCCGCTGAACAACAAGGCCATCTCCGGCCAATACGCGCCGGGCTCCACCTTCAAGATGGTGGTCGCCTTGGCGGCGCTGGAGGCCGGCGTCATTACGCCCAAGCAGCGCGTCTTCTGCCCCGGCCATATGGAGTTGGGGGACACCCGCTTCCATTGCTGGAAGAAGGGCGGTCACGGCCATATGGACATGCATGACGGGCTGAAGCATTCCTGCGACGTGTATTTCTACGAGATCGCCAAGCGTCTCGGCATCGACCGGGTGGCGGCCATGGCCGAGCGCCTGGGGCTGGGCAAGGTGCTGGGGTTCGACCTGCCGGGCGAACGCGGCGGCATCATCCCCAGCCGGGCCTGGAAACAGGGGCGGATGGGCAAGTCCTGGCACCAGGGCGAGACGCTGATCGCCGGCATCGGCCAGGGCTATGTGCTGACCACGCCCTTGCAGTTGGCGGTGATGACCGCGCGGCTGGTGAATGGCGGCATCGCCGTCAATCCGCATCTGATCCGCCGGCAGCCGGGCGACGGGCTGGGCGTGCCGGGCGCCAATCTGGTGCCGGAGCTGGGCTTCCCCTCGATGGGGATCTCGGCCGAGCATCTGCGCATCGTGCGTGAGGGCATGTCGGCGGTGATGAACGAGCCGGGCGGCACGGCCTATCGCGCCCGCATAGCCGAGGCCGGCATGGAGATGGGCGGCAAGACCGGCACCGCCCAGGTGCGCCGGATTTCGATGGCCGAGCGCTTGGCGGGCGTGAAGAAGAACGAGGATCTGCCCTGGAAATATCGCGACCACGCGCTGTTCGTCGGCTATGCGCCGGTCGATCAGCCGCGCTATTGCTGCGCCATTATCGTCGAGCATGGCGGCGGCGGTTCGGCCGTGGCGGCGCCGATCGCCCGCGATTTGCTGATCGAGACGCAAAAGCGCGACCCGATGCGCGGCCGCCCCATCGCCGGCTTGCCGCGTCAGGAAGGATGAGGCCATGAGCTTCGGCGCCTTCTCCAACCGCGAAATGACCCTGGGGCAGAAGCTGCTGCAGCTGAACTGGATGCTGATCATCCTGCTGGCGGTGGTCTGCTCGATCGGCTTTGCCATGCTCTATTCGGCGGCGAATGGCAATTGGGAGCCCTGGGCCGTGCGCCAGATGGTCCGTTTCAGCGGCGCGCTGGTGTTGATGCTGGTCATCGCGATGGTGGATGTACGCTTCTGGATGCGCTGGTCCTATGCGATCTACCTGGTGGCGCTGGCGCTGCTGGTGGTGGTGGAGGTGGCCGGCGATATCGGCATGGGCGCGCAGCGCTGGATCGATTTCGGCATCATTCAAATCCAGCCCTCGGAAATCATGAAGGTGGCGCTGATCCTGGCGCTGGCGCGTTATTTCCATGGCGTCGGCCATGAGGAGACCGGCCGGCCGATGATGGTGCTGATGCCGGTGCTGATGATCGCCGCGCCGGCGTTGCTGGTGCTCAAGCAGCCCGACCTCGGCACGGCGGGCATGCTGATCATGGCCGGCACGGCGCTGCTGTTCCTGGCCGGGGTGCGGCTCTGGAAATTCCTGCTGGTCGGCGGCATCGGGCTGGCCTGCTTTCCCATTGCCTGGGGCATGCTGCGCGAATATCAGCGCCAGAGGGTGCTGACCTTCCTCAACCCGGAGAACGATCCGCTGGGCGCCGGCTATCACATCATGCAGTCGCAGATCGCGCTCGGCTCCGGCGGTCTGTTCGGCAAGGGGTTCCTGCAAGGCACCCAGAGCCATCTGCAATTCCTGCCGGAAAAGCAGACCGACTTCATTTTCACCATGCTGGCGGAGGAATTCGGCATGGTCGGCGCCTCGGGCCTTATCGGCCTGTATGTGCTGATCGTGATCTATGGCTTCGCCATCGCGCTGCGCGCCCGCAGCCAGTTCGCCCGGCTGCTGGGCCTGGGGCTGACGGTGAATTTCTTCCTGTATTTCTGCATCAACATCGCCATGGTCACCGGGCTGATGCCGGTGGTCGGCATCCCGCTGCCGTTGATCTCCTACGGCGGCACGGCGATGCTGACGCTGATGATGAGCTTTGGCCTGCTGATGGGCGTCTATATCCACCGCGACCTGCGCATCGGCCGGGGCGGCCTCGACGAGGATTGACGGGACGAGGATGGAGAGGCGGCCGGGGGCGGGTTTTAGCTCGACAAGCCCCAACCGCTTTGCTATATCGCACGCCTCCTTACGGGATGCGGGCCTCAAGGCTCCCGATCCCGCCCCGGGGGGCGCATAGCTCAGTTGGTAGAGCAGCTGACTCTTAATCAGCGGGTCGTAGGTTCGAGTCCTACTGCGCCCACCATTCAGAACAAGGGGTTAGGCCGGATCGGTCTGACCCCTTTTCGATTCAGGATCGAAATAGGTAACAAAGGACGCTTCCGGCCAAGCGCAGGATTGGGCGCGCGCGGAGAGACCGGCATGGAAAACCCCGCCAATTATGGCAGGGTAGGGAAACGTGACGGCCTACGGGGGCAGGATGAGCCTAGTCCATAATGAGAGGATCAAACTGTCCGCAACATGGCTGAATGGCTTATCCATCGCCATATTCGCTGTGGGCGGTTTCGCGCCCTTGCTAACCAGGCTCTATGACGGCAGGACGCTCGACAAATCATTGTTGGGAATCAGCGTCAGTTGTTTCCTGGCCGCTTTCGGCATACATCTTATAGCGCGTGCCGTTTTACGGAGGCTGAAACCATGACGCTGGAAACATTGGCGCTGTTGCTCATGCCTGCCGCCGGCCTGTTGATGGCCGTCATCATGCTTTACATCGTGAAGCGGGATAGCGATCAGGAGGACAAGCCCCGGCCCGGCGTGCGCTAATTCCGAATAGACTGCCCGCGGGTCCTTTCCCGCGCTGTGCAGTCTCTTATAAGCGCGTGGCAGGCTCGCATCCTCCTTTTTTTCAGTCGATGCCGGTGCCGAACAGCCGCCATCTGGTCGTCTCGTAATCGGCTTCCGGGTCGAAATAATCGGTCGGCAGTTGCAGGCCGCGCGCGGTCAGGCCGCCCAGGGCGTTCAGCAGGGCGAATTCATTCACCGTGGCGTTGCGCTGCTGGATGACCAGATTGACCTGGGCATCCAGCAGTTCCTGCTGGGCGTCGAGCAGGTCGAGCAGCGGGCGGCGGCCGATATCGACCTCGCGCTGGACGCTGGCCAGCGCCTGTTCGGCGGCGGCGACCTGCTGGCGATAGGCCTCGACGCTGGCCCGTGCAGTGTCCAGATCCTGCCAGGCGCGCACCACCTGTTCCTCCACCTTGCGGGTCAGCGAGATGGTTTCGATCTGTCGTTGGTTGGCCAGCTTCTTGGCCTCGCGCACGCGGGAATATTCCGCCCCGGACTGGTATAGAGGCACGGTCACCTGCAGTTGGGCGCTGGCGGATTCGCCGCGCGTGTCGGGCGTGGCGACGCGGTAATCGTCGCGCCGCAACTCGCCCACCAGATCGACCGAGGGCAGCAGCGCGCCAAGCCGGGCGCGCACCTGGTTGCGGGCCACGCGCTCCGCCAGATCGGCGGCGACCAGGGTGGGGTTCTCGCGCAGCGCGATCACCACCGCATCCTCGATCTGCCCGGGCAGGCCGCCCAGCGGTCCGGGCGCCTGCAGCGCGGCCGGGGCATTGCCGACGATCTGCCGGTAGGTGGCGCGCGTGCTGTCCAGCGTGCCCTGGGCGGCGATCAGCGCGGCGCGGGCCTGCGCCAGCCGGGTCTGCGCCTGCGACAGGTCGGCCTGCGTCATGTCGCCGACGCGGAACATCGCCTCGGTCGCCCGCAGCCTTTCCTCCAGCACGCGGATATTGCTGCGGTTCAGCTCGACGATGGCGGCGTTCTGGATGACGTCCATATAGATGCTGGCGGCATTCAGCAGCACCTGTTGCTCGGTGTTCAGCAGCAGGGCGCGTTGGCGCCGGATGGTATTTTCCGCCTGTGCCAGATTGGCCGACAAGGCGCCCCCGCGATACAGGCCCTGGCGATATTGCAGCGCCTCGCTGACGGTGCGCTGGTCGCTGGCGCCCAGCCGGTCGCCCTCCCGGCTGGTATCGTCGAGGGTGCCTTGCACGGTCACCGTGGGCAGCCAGCCGGCGATGGCCTGCGGGCGCTGCTCGTTCACCACGCGCAGCTCCTCGCGCGCGGCCAGCAGGTCGGCATTGTTCTGGTAGGTGGCGACCAGCGCCTCGACCAGGCTTTCCGCCGCCGCCGGCAGCAGCGGCGGCAGGCAGAGGAGCGCGGCGGCCAGGGGAACGGCCAGCAGGCCGCGGAGCGGGCGGGTCAGCCTCCAGGGCGCGGTCATGGCTGTGCCGCCTCCTAGAGGATCTGCCGGCGGGCCAGATCGGCGAATTCGCCGTCCAGCGCCATCAGGCTGTTGAAATCGCCGCTTTCGATGATCCGGCCGTGGCGCATGACGAAGATGCGGTCGACATGCTCGATGGTGGAAAGCCGGTGGGCGACGACCAGCCGGGTCATGTTCATCTTCGCCAGGCTGTTATTGACGATGGCCTGGGTCTGATTGTCCAGCGCGGAGGTCGCCTCGTCGAGGATCAGGATGCGCGGCTTGTGCACCAGGGCGCGGGCGATCATCAGGCGCTGGCGTTGCCCGCCCGACAGGGTGCCCGCTCCGTCCGAGAGAACTGTGTGCATGCCCATCGGCATCTGCTCGATATCCTGGGCGAAGCCGGCCATGCGCGCGGCTTCCCACGCATCGTCGAGCGTCAGCGGCAGGCTGCCGACGATATTGTCGAAGATCGACCCGGCCATGATCCGGCCATTCTGCAACACCACGCCGATCTGCCGGCGCACCGCCATCATGTCGAGGCCGCTAAGGTCCTTGCCGTCGATATAGACACCGCCGGATTGCGGCTGCTCGAAGCCCAGCAGCAGGCGCACCAGCGTCGATTTGCCGGAGCCCGACGCGCCGACGAAGGCGACATAGCTGCCGCTCTCGATCGTCAGCGACACGTCGTTGATCACCGGCGGGGCGGAATCGTCGTAATGGAAGATGATGCGGCTGAATTCGATATCGCCGTCGATGGCGCCGGGATCGGCCTTGTCGGCGGAGATTTCCGGCAGCGTCTCCAGGATCGGCTTCACGCGCTCATAGAGCGGCACGACGGCCAGCATCGTATTGGCGATGCCCAGCAGCCCCATCATCGCCAGGCTGAACTGGCCGAAGGCAGCGTTGAAGGACAGGAAATCGCCGATGCCGAAGCCGCGGGACTGGCCGGCCACAGCGGGCTGGTCCAGCATCCAGATAATCGCGGCGAACAGGATCATCGCGGCGATGACCGGGAATATCTCCACCATCATTTGTTGCAGGGCGTTGAGATAGCGCAGCTTGTAGCCGAGCCGGTTCACATGGGTGAATTCCTCGCTCCAGCGGGCGAAGGCGCGCGGCTCGCTGCCCGATATGCGCAGCTTCGATATGCCGGTCAACAGCTGGAAGACCAGCCCGTCGAGGCGACCGCTGAGGCCGATCATCTTGCGCTGATAGGGAATCTGCACGATAAGCAGCGCCGTGGAGATTCCCAGCATCAGCAGCACCACGCCCATCGCCACCGCCGCCAGCTTCCAGCTGTACCAGAACAGCAGCGCCAGGCTGAACAGCGAGAAGATGGCGTTCAGCGTCGCCTGCATCACCGTGCCGGTCATGATCTCGCGGATCGCGTTGATGCCGTTCGCGCGGTCGGCCAGATCGCCGGAGGAATAGGCGCGGAAGAACGGGATGGGCAGCGCCAGCAGCCGATCCCAGACGGCGGTCTGGATGCTGGAATCCATCCGCGCCTGGATCCGCAACATGGCGAAGCTGCGGGTGACGGTGAAGGCCGCGGTGCCGAAGGCCGCCAGGATCAGGCCGGCGATGACCATCAGATGCATGTCAATATCGGCGCGCGGCACGATGCTGGAAAACAGATAACCGGTGGCGATCGGCGTCGCCAGCGCGACCAGCCCGGCCAGCATGCCCATCGCCGCCGTCATCTGGAATTCGCGCTTCAGCCCGCGCGCGCCGAAGCGCAGCAATTCGCCGAGAGTCAGCGCCTTGGCCGGAAACGGGCGGTACAGCACATAGGCTTCGCCGGACAGTTCCTCGGCGATGCCGGCGGTCACCGGTACGGTGCGGCCGGTCGCCGGGTCGGTCATCCGGTAGGCGGCTATGCCGTCCGGCAGCAGGGCGACCGGGTGCTTTTCCGGCCCCAGGAAGGCCAGCAGGGGGCCATTGTCGCGCCGGTACCAATTCTCCAGCAGCACGACCCGCCGCACGCGGATGTGCGAGTGTCGGGCGATGTCGGCCAGCGGCGTTTCCAGCCGGCGCTCGTCGCGTTGCCTCGGGGCGACGATCCTGATGCCGACGGCGTGGCCGACCAGCATCATCGCCTCCAGCAGCGCATTGCCGGAAAGGCCGGGGGCGCGGACCGCCGATTCGCCGCCCATCAGCACGCCGCCGATTTCGCTCAGCGCGTGCTGGAAAATCCCGCGATTGGCGCTGGCCTTGGCCTCCAGCCGTTCGCTTTCCACCGCCAGGTCGCGGCGGCGGATATCGCGCACGATATGCACGACCAGATGATGGAAGCGGTCCAGATTGTCCCACAACTCGCCCCGGAACAGCGCGGTCGGCGTATAGACGGAGGACAGCACGCATTGGCCCCGGCAGGTCAGACCCATATTCTTCGCCATCGGCAGCAAGGGGCCGTCCGGCCGCAGCACCAGCCCTTCATCGCCCAGGATCAGCGCCTCGCCCTGCTCGATGCGGGTCCAGATCACGTCGCCGCGCTGCGGCGCCAGCACCGCGCCATCGGCATGGGCGATGTCCGGCTCCGCCTCCAGCAGCGCGGTGGGGCGCGCACCGCTGCCGGGTGCTACGATCTCCGACAGCTGGGTCAGCCAGCGGTCGATCCAGTCGACCACGATGAGGTCGAAATCATCCTGCTCCAGGTCGCGGCGCGGCGCGCGGAACAGCTCGGTGCCCATGATCGCCACGGCCCGCAGGCCGATCCGCCGGTCGGTGCCGTCGGGCGCCGCCAGATCGTCCTCGATCGGCGGCATGCCGAAGATCAGCTCCCCCGCCTCGATCCGCATCAGATGCCGGCCGGTGCCGGCCACGGCGCCATCCGACAGCGGCACGGCATAGATATCCACGCTGCCCTTCAGCACCAGCCAGACCAGGCCGGGATCGGTCGCCAGGAACGGGTTGTGATAGCCGACCGACAGCTTCACGCCGTCGATCTTGGCCAGCAGTTCGGCATCGAAACTGTCGTAGTTCAGCGCCGTGGGGTCGGCGGTCATCTCATGCCTCCCCCGAGCTGATCAGCCGGCGATAGGGGCCGTCGATCTCGACCATATCCTCGTGCCGGCCGCGTTGCGCGACCACGCCGCGCTCCAGCACGATGATCTCGTCGCAATCGCGGATCGTGCTGAGGCGATGCGCGACGATGAGGCAGGTGCAGCCACGCCGGCGCAGATTCTCGTCGATCTTCTTCTCCACGATGGGGTCGAGCGCGGAGGTCGCCTCGTCCAGGATCAGCACCGACGGGTTGTTGGCGAGCGCGCGGGCGATCTCCAACCGCTGGCGCTGGCCGCCGCTGAAATTGGCGCCGTTCTCCGCCACCGGCGATTCATAGCGCCCATGGCGGCTTTCGATGATGTCCAGAAGGTTGGCGTCGCGCAGCGCCTGGGTCACCATCTCCTCCGAGACGGTCGGATCCCACATGGCGATATTCTCGCGCACCGTGCCGGCGAACAGGAAGATTTCCTGGTCCACCGTCGATACCGAATTGGCGAAGTAGGCGTGCGGCATTTCAGACAGCGCGATGCCGTCATACAGCACCGCGCCGGACCAGGGTCGGTACAGGCCGCAGGCAATCCGCGCCACGGTCGATTTGCCGCTGCCCGATCCACCGATCAACGCCACCCGCTGGCCCGGCTCGATCACCAGGTTCAGCCCGTCGATCAACGGCTTGGCCGTGCGGTTATAGCCGAACACCAGATCGCGCAGCTCCACCCGCCCCGACAGTTTGGCCGGCAGCGGCCGGGCCGGCGTGGTGGTGGCGAACATCTTCTCGGTCTGGTCCAGCCGCTCCTCGCTGCGATATTTCAGCACGTCGTCGATGCGCGCCAGATCGCCCTTCACCGCCTGGATTTCGCCGCCCAGCCCGACCAGCGCCTCGATCGGCGCGGCGAAGCTGGCCAGCAGGCTCTGGAAGGCGACCAGCGCGCCAATGGTCAGCGCCCCCTCGATCACCCGGAAGCCGCCCACCGCCAGCACCAGCGCGGTCGACAAGGCGGCCAGCAGCACCGGCGCCACCGAGATCAGCGTGGTGGTCGAGGCCAGCGCCTGCTGGGCGTTCAGATACTTCGCCTGCAGGCCGGACCATTTGGCGAAGAAATCGCCTTCCGAACCGCTGGATTTCAGCGTTTCGATCAGTTGGATGCCGCTGATCGAGGCGGCGCCCAGCTTGCCCTGCTCGGTCACCAGGCGGCGGCTGCTATCCTCGCGATTGCGCGCGACGGCCCTCAGGGCGACGAAGTTCAGCAGGGCGAAGCCGACGCCGATAAGGGTGAGCACCACATCGTAGAACATCATCACGGCGGCGTAGAACACCAGCGTGACCAGGCCGATGACATTGGTGGCCAATTGCCCGGAGAGGATTTTCGCCACCCGCTCGTTGGCGGCCACCCGGCTGCTGATATCGCCGGCGAAACGCTGGGCGAAGAATTCGACCGGCAGGCGCAGCACATGCCAGAAGAATTGCGCCGAGGCGTTCAGCGCCAGCTTCATTTCCAGCCGGGCGAGGAAAATCTGCTGCATCCAGGTCAGCAGCGCGCGCAGGACCGCCGTGACCCCCATGCCGATCAGCAGGGGAGCCAGCCATCTTTCAGTGCCGCCGATCAGAACATCATCGACGAATATCTTGGAGAAGACCGGGATGACGAGTCCCGGCACCACCAGCAGCAGCGTCGCCAGCAGCACGAAGCTGAGGCCGACGCCGGAGCCGCCGAGGCGGCGCGCCAGCATCCCCCAGATCCCAGGCCGCTGGCCGCCGGTCTCGAACGCCGCGGTCTTCTGGAACGCCAGGCAGACGCCGGTGAAGGCCTGGTCGAATTCCTCCAGCGAGATCACGCGCGGGCCGCTGGCGGGATCGTTCAGCCAGACCTTTTTCGCCTTGTAGTCGATGCCCTCCAGAACCAGGAAATGATTGAAGTTCCAGAACAGGATCATCGGGAATGGCAGGTTGGCCACGCTGCCGGGCTCGCGCCGGTAGCCCTTCGCGGCCAGCCCCAGGCGGCGGGCGGCGCGCAGAATATTGGCCGCCTTGGAGCCGTCGCGCGAGACATCGCATTCCAGGCGCAGCACCTCCAGTGGCACCCAGCGCCCGTGATGGGCCAGGACCATCGCTAGGCTGGCGGCGCCGCATTCCGTCGCCTCCATCTGCAGGATGGTGGGCGTGCGGAACCGCTTGCCGCCCTTCGGCGCGTTGGCCCGCAGCGTCTCGGCGTCGCCCGGGCTCGGCGGCTGGAAAGGGTTTGTACCGCTCATCGCCTAGAAAAGACCGGTGAATTCGCGCAGCAGCGGCACCACCATGGTGATCGGCGCCTGCTCCGTCACGGTGATCTCGGCGCTGGCCAGCGTGCCCGCCGACAGCGCCAGCGCCGCCCCCTTGGCGGAAGACCAGCGATAGCCGCTGGTGGTATCGGGATCGGGGGCCAGCGTGATGCGCGCCACATAGGGCGGCCCGCCCTGGGAGAAGCTGCGCGCCAGCTCGTCATTCTGCAGCAGGGCGCGCATGCCGTCCAAGGTGGCCGGGAAGTCCGACACCGAGGCGACGGTGCCGTAGATCGTGCCGAACTCCTCGCGCTTCGCCGTGGCGGGGGAGATTTGCGCGGCCATGCCGGCCTCGATGCGCTTGCCTTGCTGCGGCGGGATATAGAGCACCAGATCGAGCGCCGCACCGCCCGACTGGAAGGTGAAGAGCGACTGGCCTTCCTGCACGAACTGGCCGGCGGTCGCCTTGATTTCCGTCACCACGCCGCTTTCCGGGGCCAGCACGGTGCGGGCGCGATCCAGGGAAACGCGGATCTGCGCGATGTCGCGCTCGGCCTCGGCTACCGAATCCTTGGCGGCGCGCACCCGGTTTTCCAGGCTGCTCAGCAAATCCAGCTCTTCGGCTTCCTGCTGGGCGATGGTGTTGCGCACCTCCGCGACTTCCTGGGCGGCGCGGTTATATTCGTCGCGCGTGCGGGCGACGATCTCGCGGGTCAGGATGCGCTCGCGCAGCAATTGCTCCTCGTCGCGCAGCCGCTGCTCCAGGAAGGTCAGGCGCTGCTGGCTGGCTTGCAGCCGGTCGCGCAGGGCGCGGCGGCGGCGCTCGAAATTCTCCTGCTTGATCTCGCGTTCCTGCGCCGCCAGCGTCTCCGCGCGGGCCAGCGCATCCTGGCGCTCCAGCAATACGGCGTGGGCATTTTGCAGCCGCTGTTCGGCATCGGTCTGGGTCAGCCGGGCGACGGTCTGGCCGGCGGCCACGGGGTCGCCGACCGCGACCAGTATCTCGCTCAGGCTGCCGGCCCCGGTGGATTGCACGCTGACGACGCGGCCGCCGCTGCTGATCAGGATGCCCTGCCCGTCGACCCGGGTGGGAATGCGGCCGAACACGCCCCACACAAGGGCCGCCAGCGCCATCACGATCAGCATGATCAGGGCCAGCCAGGCCTTCGGGGTGGTGACCGTCACCAGACGATCCAGTTGTTCCGGCGAGGACAGCCGCTCCAGCGCCGCCTTGCGGAAAACGTTACTGGACAATGGGTCGTTCCCCCTCGCTCGCCCTTATCGCCACCGGGAGTCGGCCGCGCCGCCCCGACCCTTCCTGCCTTTCGAAAAGGCTTGGCCGGTCGGCGAAGCCATTCGGAAAGCGGCGTTTCCCGCGATCCGCGCCCCGGCCGTCTTCGTGTCATCCTATTATGGCAAGCGACCGAAGGGATAGTGCGTTGTCGGCTTGGCTCAGCGCCGCGCCCAGAGGAAGATCAGCCCGGCGCCGATGATGGCGGAGGCGATCAGCCCGCCGGCATAGGGTGCTATGGCGAGCCCGGCCATGACCAGCGGCGCCGCGATGTCCACCACGCGCCAGCGCGTTATCCGCGCCCCGCCGAACAGGATGGCGAAGGCGATCACGAACAGCACGCCGGACAGCAAGGCCTCGCCGATGGCCAGCCAGCCGCCGGCGGCCAGCATGCCCGGATACATGAGGAACAGGAACGGCACCACATAGGTGACGGCGGCCAGCTTCACCGCCTCGATGCCGACCGGCAGCCAGGGCGTGCGGGCCAGCCCGGCGGCGATGAACACGGCGACGCAGACCGGCGGCGTGATGACCGAGATGGTGGCGAAGTAGAACACGAACATATGCGCCACGATCGGCTCCACGCCGGAGCGGGTCAGCGCCGGGGCCAGCACGGCGGCGACCAGCACATAGGCCGCCGTGGTCGGGATGCCCATGCCCAGCACCATGCAGATGGCGGCGACCAGCAGCGCCAGCAGGAAGATCGAATTGCCGGCCAGGCTGGCGATCAGGCTGGAGAGCGAGATGCCCACGCCGGTCATGTTGATCATCGCCACCAATATCTGCGCGCCGACCAGCAGCACGCCGATCAGCACCAGCCCGCGCCCGGCATCGTCCAGCGCGTTCACCAGCAGGCGCGCCATGTCCTTGGCGTCCTGCAGCGAACGCACGCGCACCAGCACATGCGCCACGACCAGGGCGGCGATGCCCCAGAAGGCCGAGGTCTGCACCGACCGGCCGGTGAACACGCCGATCAGCAGCCCGCCAAAGGCCGCCACGATGGGCAGCAGTCGGGCCAGGCGCAGCACCGAGGCCCAGCTTGGGATCTGATCCTCCGGCACCAGCGGCAGCCGGCCGCGCAGGGCGGCGACATGCACGGTCAGGAAGACGCCGAGATAGAACAGGAAGGCCGGCATGATCGCCGCGATCATCACGTCGGCGTAGCCGATGCCGAGAATCTCGGCCATCACGAAGGCGGCCGCGCCCATGATCGGCGGCGCGATCTGCCCGCCGGTCGACGCCACCGCCTCCACCGCGCCGGCGAAAGCCGGGCGGTAGCCGGTGCGCTTCATCAGCGGAATGGTGAAATTGCCCGTGGTCGCCACATTGGCCACCGCGCTGCCGCTGATCGTGCCGAACAGGCCGGAGGCGATGGTGGCGATCTTCGCCGCGCCGCCGGGGCTGCGCCCGCCGATGCGCGCGGCCAGATCCATGAAGGTCTGGCCGGTGCCGGTATAGAGCAGCATGCTGCCGAACAATACGAAGGCGGCGATGGTGGTGGAGGCGACGCTGGTCAGCATGCCCCAGATGCCCAGATCGCCCAGCAGCAGCGTCTCGGTGACGAAATAAATATCGAAGCCGCGATGCGCCAGCGGGCCGCTGAGATACTGCCCGAAAAAGGCATAGGCCAGCCCGGCCAGCACGATGCCGGGAAAGATCACGCCGACGGCGCGGCGCGCGGCCTCCAGCACGGCGATTACCAGCCCGACCGTCAGCCATATGTCGTGACTCTCCGCCATCGGCAGCGAGGTCATGATGACGGCGTGGTTCACGGTGATGTAGAAGCAGGCGGCCAGCGACACCAGCACCAGCGCCAGGTCGACGACAGCCCCCAGAGGCCGCCAGGGGCGGCCCGCCCCCAGCGGATAGAGCAGCAGCGTCACCGCCACCACGAAGCCGGTGAAGACGGCGCGCTGGATCAGGCTTTCGAACTGCCCGAACGCCGCCGTATAGAGAACGAAGAGGCCCAGCGATACCGCCAGCAGGCGGGTCAGCCCGGCAATCACGCGGGAGGACCGGCCCAGCGGCCGGCCCTCATCGTTCAGCTGGACCTCTTCGGAACTCATTTCGGCGCGATCCGCTCAGGCAGGGTTACGCCCTTCTCCTTGAAGTACTTGGCAGCACCCGCATGCAGCGGGATCGAGCCGTAATCGACCGTCACCTGCATCAGGTCGACGCCCTTCAGCTCGGCCATCGCGCCGGCCTGCATCTCCTTGTCTTCCATTGCCGCCTTGGTGATCTGGTAGGCAACCTCATCCGACATGTCGGGATGCGCATGCACGGCGATGCCGATGCTCCAGGTGGTGTAGGCCGGCACGCCCTCGGCAGCGCCCGCCGGCACGGTGACGACGCTCACCTCGGGCATGCCCTTGGCGATCTTGTCGGCCTCCTCCTTGGTCAGCGACAGCACCTTGATCGGCGAGAAGGTGTTGATGTCCAGCGTCGAGCCGTCGAGCTTGTTGCCGGCGCCGCTTTTCACATAGCCGATGGCGCGGTTGTCCTTCACGGCATCGACAATGTCGGTGGTGGAGCCGCGTACGGCATCGACCTCCAGGCCGAGTAGCTTGAACACCGCGTCGGTGGTCGCCTCGGTGGCGGAACCGCGCAGGCCCGGATTGAACTTCTTGCCTTTCAGCCCGGCGACGCTGTCGACGCCGCTATCCTTGCGCACCACGATGTTCTGCGGTGCCGGCACATAGACCCACAGCAGGCGGGTATCGACCGGCTTGCCCTCGAAGGCGGCCAGGCCGGCATAGGCCTGGTAGCCGGTATTGGTGGTCACCAGCCCCATATCGATCTGCTTGCGGGCCAGCCGGCGCAGATTGTCGACCGTGGCGCCGGTCTCGACCACCGAGGTCTCGACGCCCTTCACCTTGGCGTTGATGAGCTGCGACAGCGCGACGAAATAGCCGTAATGCGACGACGAGCTGCTGGTGGAGCCGATCAGCAGCTTCTGCTGGGCGGCGGCGGGCGTGGCGATCAGCGCGGTAAGCGCACAGGCCATGAAGAGTTTACGCATGGTTGGTCCTCCCTCGGTTTATTGGTTAGTTCAGCGGATCAGATGGGTAAGCGCCTCCGGCACGGTCACTTTCAGGTCGAGCAGGTGGAAGCTGAGGCACTTGCCGTGCGCGTCCAGATTCAGCGCCTGGGTCACGCCGCCATCCAGCACGCCGTCGAGCACGAAGTTCATCGCGTGCAGCTTCGGCAGCTCGTGGCGCGCCACGGCGCTGGGGGTGCGGTGGCGGAAATGCGCCGTCACCGCCTCGACAGTCACCTGCTCGCGCAGAGTCTCGTACAGCGCCGGGTCATAGGCGATCAGGCTGATGTTCAGCCGGTTGCCCTTGTCGCCGGCGCGGGCATGGGCGATGCGGTGCAACAGGGTTTCAGCCATGACGCGCCTCCAGCATCTCGATGCGCGGCCGTGCCGCCGCGCGCGGCACATAGCAGGAGATTGTGGAAATCCGCCGCCGGCTGCTGAGGCGGATGCCGCCGCCGGCGGCCGGGCCAGTGCAATACAGCGCCTCGATCTCCTGCAATCCGCGCTCCACCGATTCCTTGTCCGGGCCGCTCATGGCGACGCGCAGGCGCACATCGCGGGCGGCGGCCTCGTCGGGCGCGAAATCCCGCCAGGCGGCCCCGCCATCGTCGGCCAGCACGCTCATCACGCCGATCAAGTCGAAGCGCAGCTTCAGGCTCTGTGGCGCGCGGCGGCGCACCATCTCGCCGGCCAGCCGGGCGCGGGCGGCGGCGTTCGGCCCCATGTAGGAAATCTCGCCCTCGCCGATCCAGCCGCCATCGAAGCAGACGGTGACCTTCAGCGTCTCCGGCCGGGCATGGCCGCGAATGCCGTCGACGCGCACCCGGTCGCCGCCCAGCTCGACGATCTCCGCGCCGGTGATGTCGGCGGCTACGTCGGGCGTCAGATAGCCGGCGGGGTCGTGCACCTCGTACAGCAGCTGCTCGGTGACGGTGCGCCGGTCGACCAGCCCGCCGCCGGGCGGCTTGCCGATGACGAAGCTGCCATCGGCGTTCATGGTGGCGATGGGAAAGGTCGCCTCCTCGATATTCGGCACGTCCTTCAGGCCGGGATCGGCGAAATAGCCGCCGGTGACCTGGGCGCCGCATTCCAGCAGATGGCCGGCCATGGTGCCCTGCGCCAGCCGGTCCCAATCATCGGTCGCCCAGCCCAGATGGTGGATCATCGGGGCCAGCGCCAGCGACGGGTCGGCGACCCGGCCGGTGACCACGATGTCGGCACCCTCGGCCATCGCCTGGGCCAGCGGCTCCGCGCCCAGATAGGCGTTGGCGGAAATCAGCAGCTTCTCGTCCGGCAGGTCGGGGCAATGGGCGCGCAGCACCTCCAGCCCGTCGGCCTGCAAGAGATCGTCGCCGGTGATGACCGCGATGCGACCGTTCAGGCCGGCCTTCGCCATCAGCCCGTCGATCAGCCGGCCGGCGGCGGGCGGGTTGCCCGCGCCGAAATTACCCAGGATGGTGATGCCCGCCTTCAGGCAGTCCGGCAGAATCGGCTGCAATATCGCCGCCAGCTTCGGCTCGTAGCCAAGCTCCGGATTCTCCCGGCGGCGCAGCTGCGCCAGCGCCAGGGTGCGCTCGCCCAACGTCTCGAACATCAGGGCCGTGGGGCCGCCGCCGGTCATCAGCTCGCGTATCACCGGCTGGGCGGCATCGATACGGTCGCCGGAAAATCCCGCACCCGATCCAACGCGGATCGATTGGACTGGCATTCGCTTTCCTCCTTGCGCGGCGTCTACCGGCCACTTCACTTTAGGATTAGGAAAGCAATTCATAGGCGTCAAGCATTTATGTTCGGTATATATAAATCATGTCTATCAATCTGACGCTGCGGCAGCTGAAGGTGTTCGTCGCCGCCAGCCGGGGGAGCAGCTTCAGCGAGGCGGCCGAGCAGCTCGGCATCACCCAGCCCTCGCTCAGCAGCACCATCCGCAAGATCGAGGAACAGCTTGGCCTGCGGCTGTTCGACCGCACCACCCGCACGCTGGCGCTGACCACCGACGGGCGCGACCTGGCGGCGGTGGCGGAGCATCTGGTGCGCGATTTCGAGAAGACGCTGGAATCGCTGATCAGCCGCTCGTCCGGCCAGCGCGGCCGGGTATCGGTCGCGGTGCTGCCGTCGATCGCCGCGGCGGTGCTGCCGGGGGCGCTGCACGCCTTCGCCGCCGCCTATCCGGAGGTCGAGGTGACGGTGCGCGATTATCTGCAGGACCGGGCGATCAGTGCGGTGCGCGACGGGCTGGCGGATTTCGCGGTGACCACGCAGCCGGCGGTCTATCCGGAGCTGACCAGCGAGGAGCTGGGCACCGACGCCTTCCATCTGGTCTGCCGGGCCGATCATCCGCTGGCGGCGCAGAGCGAGACCACCTGGCAGCAGATCACCGCCTATCCCTTCATCGCCATGGCGGCTTCCACCTCGGTCCGGCGCTTCGCCGAGGGCGGGCTGGTGCAGGCCGACCGCACCATCCGTGCGCGCTACGAGGTGGAGCAGATTCCCTCCGCCGTCGCCCTGGTCGCCGCCGGGCTGGGCGTGACGGCGCTGCCGGAGCTGACCTTGCGCATGTTCCCGCGCGAGGGGCTGGCCTCGGTGCCGATCCTGGAGCCGGTGGTGCGCCGGCGCATCTGCCTGGTCACCGTCACCGGCCGCAGCCTCTCGGTCGCCGCCAGCTTCCTAGCCGACGAAATCCGCATTGCGTTCCAGCGGCTGGACTGATCAGCCGCATTCCGCCATGTCGAGGGCGGGCGCCTGGCCCAGCGCGCCGATGAAGGCGGCGATGCCGCGCGCCGACAGGGCGTAGCTGGCGCGGCCGGCATTCTCGGCGTCGATGCGGATGAAGCTGTTGATGCCGACCACCCGGCCGCAGGCATCGACCAGCGGGCCGCCGCTATTGCCCTGCGCGATATCGGTTGAATGCACCAGCACCTCGTCGCCTGTCGGCAGGGTCTGCACCGCCTGGATCGAGCCCTGGTTCAGAACCAGCGCCGGGGCGGCGGTCAGGTCGCCGCCCAGCAGCCGCCACATGCTGTCGTCGGCCATGGTGAGGAAGCCGGGATAGCCCGCCGCCACCACCGGCTGCAATGCATCGTACTGGCCGGTCAGGCCCAGCACCTGGGTCGGCTTGGCGTCCGGCACCCGGATCAGCGCATAATCGATGGCCCGGTCGTCCTGCTTTTGCGACATCGCCACCACCTGGCCCTTCACCACCCGGCCAATGGCGCGCGAGGTGACGGCGACCTCGCCATTGGTCGCCTCCTCCGCGACATGGCGGTTGGTCATCAACAGGTCGGGCGCGATGAAGAAGCCGGTGCCGGCGCTGTCGCCGGCCAGCACCATGGCGGTGGCCGCGCGCAGCCGCTCGCGCAGCGCGCTGGTGGACAGCGGTGTCGATGGCGCGGCGGCGAGGGCGGCGTTGCCCTGCTGCGCCCCGCCCTGCTTTACCGTACCTGGCGGGCACTCATCGGCGGCGATCTCGGCCTCAAGCTTGTCGGCTTCGGCCTGCAAGGCGGCGAGGCGGTCCGCATCCCCCTGATTCGCCGGATTTCTCTGATTCGCCGGGGCCGGCACATCGCGATATTCCACCGGCGGCGGCCGCAGCCACAGCCACAGCGCCAGGCCCAGGATCGCCAGCGCCAGCAACGCATAGGCGGCGATCCAGGGCGCGGTCAGCACGGGCTTGCGGTCGTCGGGGGCCGAATCGGCTGTCATCGTCAGGGGCGCACCGGTCGGTTGCGGGTCGGGCATCATAGGCAGACCGGCCCGGCGGGAACAATCGCCGATGGATTGCCGTCTGGTTGCCACCCGGCGGTTGCGCTAGGCTGCCCGCCGACGCATCGGATGGATGGCGACAGCAGACGTGGCAACCGCGACCCTGATCAGAACCGCTTCGCCGGCCGGGCGACGCCCGCTTGGCGTGCAGGGCCAGCAGGTGATCGATTCGCATCGCCAGATCGACGCGGTGCTGCGCGCCCGTCTCGGCGCGGACCATGCCGACCTGTTCGCCCGGCCGGAACGCAAGGGCGATGGCGGCTTCGACTGGTACGCCGCCTGGCCCGGCGCGGTGCGGCCTCTTTCCGATCTGCCGCCGGAGGAGCGCGCCCCGCATGAGGCGGATATTGCGCGCAAGCTGGCCGATATCCGCGTGCTGGCCGCCGAGCAGGCGGCGCGCGGCGGCTCCGGCGCGACGCTGGCCGAGATGCTGGAGCGCGCGACCCAGCTTGCCGACACGTCGGACGCCTATCTGGTCGAGGGCCGGCCGGTCCTGACCTTCTGGGGCTTCGCGCCGGAAGACCCGGCCCATGCGCCCGCCAGCTTCACCCCCATTGGCGCGGTGGCGAAGCCGGTCCTGCCGCCCGAGCCGGTCGCCCCGGCGCTGGCCGCGCCGGCCGCCGGATGGGGCGGCTGGTGGCGCTGGCTGCTTCTGCTGTTGCTGCTGGGAGTGCTGCTCCTGCTGGCGCTGCGGGCCTGCGAGCCGGTGCCGCCGGTGGTCGTGGAGCGCCCAGGGGAACGCCCAGTGGAGGCGGAACCGGCCGATCTTGCGGGCATGGAGGAGCGCCTGGCCGAACTGCGCGCTCAGCGCGAGGAGCAGTTGAAGGCCTGCATCGTCCCGCCGATCCCGCGTGGTGAGATACCGGCGATCCCGACCGAGCCGCCGGCGATTACCGAACCGCCTCCCGCCATGCCGCCCCCCGCCACGCCCCCGCAGCAAACCCCGGCATTGCCCGATTTGCCGGCCCTGCCGGAGATCGCGCAGGTGCCGGCGACCCCGCCGCCGACGCGCCAGCAACCGGCGCAGAATGCCTGCGTGCCGAACCGCCAACCCTATGAAGCGCCGGAGGTGGTGCTCGTGGTCGACGCCTCGGGCAGCATGCGCGACAGCATCCCCGGTGCGGCAAACCGGATGCAGGCGGCGCAGCGCTCCATCGGCCAGCTCGTCGGCGGACTGCCGCAGGATGTCGATGTCGGGCTGGTGGAATTCACCGACTGCACCCGGATCGACCGCGACCGTTTTTATGGCGCGAATGAGCGCGGGCAGCTGATGAGCCGGGTGAACGGCCTGTCGCCGCAGCGCGGCACGCCGCTGGCCCGCTCGGTGGAGCGCGCCGGCTCGGTGATTTCCAGCCAGGTCGACGGCGTGGTGGTGGTGGTGACCGACGGGGCGGATTCCTGCGGCGGCGATCCCTGCGCCGCCGCCCGCGCGGTGGCGCGCAGCAAGCCGAAAGTGAAGATCAACGTCATCGATATCAGCGGCTCCGCCGGCAATCCCACGGCGCAATGCATGGCGCAGGCGACCGGCGGCCGCGTCTTCCAGCCGAATAGCGCGGCCGACATGCAGGTCATGGTGCAGCAGGCCAGCGAACAGCCGGATATACGCGCATGCCGATAGGATTCGCCGGCCCCCTCCTGCGCAGTTCGGGCATGGACGAGTACCGGCCGCTGGGCGCGCTCGGTCAGCCGGCCTATCTCAGCCACCGCAAGCTGGTCGCGGCCCTGACCCCGCGCCTGGGGCCGGCCGCCGCGCATTATCTCGCCCGCCCGGAAATCGACGAGGCCAACCGGCAGGTGCATTGGCATGCCGAGATTGACGGCCCGGTGCGCCGCTGGGCCGATCTGCCCGAGGCGGAGCAGGCCCGCTTTGCGCCCAAGGTGGTGGAGATCCGCGACGGGCTGCTGCGCTTCGTCGCCGAGCTGGAGGCGCGCGAGGGGGTGACGCGGGCCGAAAGCGGCTTCGCGCATCTGGTGCGCCAGGCGGTGCGCTCGCCAGGGGGGGAGACGCTGTATCTGGTCGGCGACACGCCGGTGCTGACGCTGTGGGGCTTCGAGGGCGGCAGCGCGCCGTTCGATACGCTGAGCTTCAACCCGGTCGGCGTGCGCGCGCCGGCCATGGCCCAGGCTGCCGCAACGGCTGCCGCGCCGGTCGCGGCCGTCGCAGCCGCCGGCCGCCCCTGGTGGCATTGGCTGTTGCTGGCGCTGCTCGCCTTGCTGCTGTTGGGCCTGCTGTTCTGGCTGCTGCGCGGCTGCGAGATGGTCGGCGATGGCCGGCCGGCGGAGGAAAGACCGGTCGATACGGCGCCCGATCCGACCCTGCCGCCGGGTTCCACCGGCCCTGACGCGATCTTGCTGCCGCGCGGCGACGGCACGGTCGAGGGCGTCATCGCGGTGCCGGAAGGGACTGTGCCCGACGCTGGCGCGGTCCCCCCAGGTGCGCCTCCTGGCGCGGAGACGCCGCCGCCGGAGCCGCCGGCTGCTGAACCCCCGGCGTCCGAGCCTCCCGCATCGGAGCCGCCCGGGCCGGAACAGACGCCGCCGGAACCGCCTGCATCCGAGCTGCCCCCGTCGGAACCGCCGCCTTCGGAGCCGCCCCCGCAGGACCAGCCGCTGGATCTGCCGCCGCCCGATTCGCCGGCGGCGGGACAGGGCAGCGTCGGCTTCCTGCAGGGCGAGTGGAAATCCGATGGCGGGCTGGTCGACCAGAGCAGCGGCCGGCCGCTGGACCAGCGCTACCGGTTCGACGATCAGGGCCAGGGCCAGGCGGTGATCCGGCGCGCCGATGGCAGCGAGTGCCAGGCCCCCGCCACCGCCAGCCGCACCGCCGATGGCGGGTTGCGCATTGCCGAACAGGGCCCGCTCTCCTGCCCGGACGGCAGCAGCTACGCGCCCTCGGTCACCGAATGCCGTCCCGGCGCGGATGGGCGGACAAGCTGTGTCGGCGTGAATCCCGATGGATCGACCTACAATGTGGGGATCAGCCGTTGATCGCGCCTGTCGACAGGCCCAAGGCTGGCCCCGGTGTGGCTTGCATGCGCCGCGCCGGTCATCCTTTAATGGGGCGCAGGAAAGGGAGCCGGGTCAGTCCATGGTGCTGAAGGAGCGTTTACGTCACTCGAAGACGGTGTCGATCATTCCGCGCAGCGGGATCCAGTTTCTCGATTTCAGATTGCGCTCGACTGGGGACAAGCTGCCGCGCGACTGGGGCTGCCATGATGCCGTGCGCGCCGGGGCGACGCCGCAGCCCGGCGAATTCGCGCTGGTCAGCCGCGACGACGAGCCGGTCAGCCTGCAGACCCGCAGCATGGCGGCGAAATACACGATCGGCCGGCGCGAGGTGTTCGAGCTGTTCGGCGACCGCTGGACGCCGCTGCCGCTGCTGCGCCGGGTTGGCGACGGTTTCTATCGCGGGCCGTCCAACTGGGCGCGCATCCGCATCATCCCGCTGCCGGAGCCGGATGAGGACGGCAATGATTATCACCTGGTGCTGGCGCTCGACACCGACCTGATGACCCATGTCGAGGGCCGTCCCTACCTGGCCCCGTCGCTGGCCGATGCGGAGGCGGGGCTGCCCTTCGGCCTGGCGAACGATGCCGCCTCGGTCGGCTGGTTCCTGGCCGAGGAATGGGTCGTGCTGTGGGTCAACGAGCTGTATCGCGAGATGCTGCAGGCCCGCCGCCAGCAGCGCCAGGGCCGCCGCCGCGCCGACCCGGTGGCGCCCGAGGAAGTGGCAGAGGAACTGGCCGAGACCGGCTATGCCGAACCGCTGCTGCGCTATGCCGCCCTGCTCGACCTGCTGGACCGGGCCGAGGTGCTGCCGGAGAATGTGAAGCTGGTCGATACGCTGACCAGCCGCCGCCAGCCCTTCATCGATTGCGACCTGGTGCTGGATGTCGGCAATTCGCGCACCTGCGGGCTGATCGTCGAACGCGACCCCGACCATGGGGCCGATGTCGCCCAGGCGGTGAAGCTGGAGCTGCGCGATCTCGGCAACCCGCAATATGTCTATTCCGATCCGTTCGAAAGCCGGGTGGAATTCGCGGTCGCCAGCTTCGGGCGCAACCATCTCTCGCACCGCTCCGGCCGCAGCGACGCCTTCGAATGGCCGACGCTGACGCGGGTCGGCGAGGAAGCCGCCCGCCTGGCCGGCCAGCGCGTCGGCAATGAAGGCTCGACCGGCATGTCGAGCCCGAAGCGCTATCTCTGGTCGACCGAATCGCCGGCCCAGCCCTGGCGCTTCAACCACCGCACGCTGCGCGGCGATATCGAGCCGCTGGCCGCCCAGGGGCCGATGGCGGTGCTGGTGAACGATGCCGGCACGCCGCTGCATCGGGTCGGTGCGGAGGGCGACAGCCTGCCGGCGATGGAGGCGCGCTATTCGCGCAGCAACCTGTTCAGCTTCGCGCTGACGGAAATCTTCCTGCAGGCGCTGACCATGATCAATGCCGCCGCGCATCGCTCGCGCCGGCCGAATGGCGACAATCCCCGCCGGCTGAAGCGCATCATCATGACCATGCCCTCGGCCCTGCCACTGGCCGAACGGCGCATTCTGGCGGAGCGGGCGCGGGCCGCGCGCGACCTGGTCTACCTGGCGCTGAAGCTGGCCAAGGTCGGCGAGAATGGGGCGCTGATCTGGGAGGCGGACGGCGTTGTCGAGCCGGAAATCCTCCTGGTCTGGGATGAGGCCAGCGCCACCCAGGTGGTCTATCTCTATACCCAGATCGTGAAGAATTTCGCCGGCCACGCCCCGGCCTTCTTCGCCGCCATGCGCCGGCCGGAAAATGCGGAAGCCAAGGGGCTGCGCATCGCCACGCTGGATATCGGCGGCGGCACGACCGACCTGGTGGTCACCGAATTCACCCATGAGGGCGCCGGCAATACGGTGACGATCTTTCCGGAGCAGCTGTTCCGCGAGGGCTTCAACGTGGCCGGCGACGATCTGGTCTACCGCATCATCCAGGCGCATGTGCTGGACCGCATCGAGACGGCGGTGGAGGCAGCCGGCGTGCCGAATGGCCGGGCGCTGACCATCGATCTGTTCGGCGGCGACCGGGGCGACATGGATGTCTCCGACCAGGTGCGCCGCCAGCAATTCGCGCTGCAGGTGGCCGCCCCCATCGCGCTGGCCCTGCTGTCGCGCTACGAGGCGGGGCGCGAGGCCGGCAGCGAGGCGACCACGCAGCTTGGGTTCGCGGATATTTTCGGCCCCGGCGAAACGCCGGCCGAGGGCGTCATCGCCCGGCTGAATTCCGAGGTGGAGCGGCGCGGCGGCGTCGGCTTCGATCTGCGCGCGCTGGCCTTCCCGGTCGATCTGGACGCCATCGAGCAGACCGCGCGCGGCGTGTTTCAGCCGATTCTGGAGGCGATGGCGGAGATTGTCTGGCGCTATCGCTGCGATCTGCTGCTGGTCTCCGGCCGGCCGTCGCGCCTGCCGATGGTGAAGGCCTGCCTGGAGGAGGCGCTGCCGATGCTGGTCGGCCGGATCGTGCCGCTGCACCGGTTCCGCGTCGGCCACTGGTATCCGTTCCGCGATCATGAGGCGCGCATCGACGACCCCAAAACGACGGCGGCGGTGGGGGCGATGATCTGCGCTTTGGCCGAAGGCGGCATAGAGGGTTTCAATTTCCGGTCAGATCGTATCCGGAATCCGAAATCGACCGCGCGCTATATCGGCAAATTGGACGGTGCGGGGCGTATTCCGGCGGTCGATACCTATTACGCCGATATCGATCTGGAAGACCCCGACACCGACCTGCCGGAGGGCGGGTTCGAGTTTCGCGGCGTCATGGCGCTGGGCTTCCGGCAATTCCCGAACGAATGGTGGCCGGCGACCCGCCTCTACACGCTGGATTACCGCAGCGAGGAGGATCGCCGCCGGCTGCACGCCAGGACGCCCATCGAGGTGCGGCTGAAACGCGGCCGGGTGCAGCGCGGCGACGGGCTGACCGAGGCGATGGAGATCGACGAAGCGCGCGATGCGGCCGGCGGCAATGTGCGCCAGTCGCTGACCCTGAAACTGCAGACATTGAGTGATGGCGATGGCTACTGGCTCGACACTGGCATCCTCCGCCGTAGCTGACGCCGCCGGCGACTTGGCGGGCGCGGCCGGTTCCGCGCGCGGCTGGGTGCGCGAGACGGCGGCGGAGTCCGCGCGCATCAAGTCGGAATTCCCGGCGCTGATCGATCTGTCGCGCCGGGTGGAGAATGCCGCGCGCAAGCTGGGCAACGCGGCGGCCCGGCGGATGTGCGTCGGCATCTTCGGCCCCAGCCAGGCGGGCAAGTCCTATCTGGTCTCCCGGCTGTGCAAGAAGCCCGCTTCCGCCGGCGGGGCGGATGAGCGGCTGGTGGCCGATATCGGCGGCCGGGCGATGGATTTCCTGCGCGAGATCAACCCGCCGGGCGACAAGGAATCGACCGGGCTAGTCACCCGCTTCACCAAGATCGCGGTGCCGACGCCGGACGGTTATCCCGTCTCGCTGCGGCTGCTGGGCGAGACCGATCTGGTGCGCATCTTCGCCAACAGCTTCCTGCTGGATTTCGACGCCAACAATTTGTCCTTCGACCCGCCGGGCGAGCCGGAGACGCATGCGCTGCTGGCCGAGCTGCGCAAGACCGCCAAGGCCCCGCCGCTGCCGCATCTGGGCGAGCTGTCGATCTTCGATCTGAAGGAATATCTGGCGCGCAATTTCTCCAAGCGGCTGACGTTCCTGGAGCCGGCCGGTTACTGGGATTTCGCCCTGGCGCACGCGGCCGAGCTGTCGATCGCCGACCGCGCCCGGCTGTTCAGCGTGCTGTGGGGCGGCATCGAGGAGTTCACCGCGCTCTTCGTCCGGCTGGTCCAGGCGCTGGAGGCCATCGGCTACCCGGCCGAGGCGCATGCCGCCATCGCGGCGCTGACCCCGCGCGAGCGCAGCATCATCGATGTCGACCGCATCAAGCTGGAGCTGGGCACCGAGGCCGACGAGGCGGACTGCGTGCCGGTCAAGGGGACGAAGACCGCCGAGCTGCCGCGCGCCGTGCTGTGTGCGCTGGTCGCCGAACTGCGCATCGCCATGCGCAACGAGACCTGGCCGCTGTTCGACCAGGTCGACCTGCTGGATTTCCCCGGCGCGCGCTCGCGCGAGAAATACCGCAGCATCGCCGAGCGCGCGGAGGATGACGACGATCTCGCCCGCCGGCCGCGCGAGCTGTTCATTCGCGGCAAGGTCGCGGTGCTGTTCCAGCGCTATTCGGAGGAGCGGGAGATCACCGCCATGCTGCTCTGCATGGCCGGCAGCAATGCCGAGGTGAAGGATCTGGGCCCGCTGGTGCGCGACTGGATCTGGTCGACCCATGGCGAGACGCCGGCGGAACGCCAGCGGCAGCGCAACGCGCTGTTCTTCGTGCTGACCAAGTCGGACGCCGATTTCGTCACCAAGGAAGGCGAGGACGAGGAATCCCGGCGCGGCAAATGGTACCGCCGTGTCTATGCCTCGATGATCGAGCTGTATCAGCGCGATGGCTGGCTGGACGATTGGGACGGCAAGCCTTTCCGCAACACGCTGTGGCTGCGCAATCCGGGCATCGAGCAGACCCATCTGGTCAGCTATGCCACCGAGGAGCGGGGCGGGGCGCGGGTGCGCGTCGAGCCGCTGACCGAAACCGGCTATGCGCCGGACATCGCCGCCCGGCTGCCGGAGATACGCCAGCATCTGCTGGCCGATGAGCGCGTGACCCGCTATTTCGAGGATGCGCCGGCCGCCTATGACGCGCTGCTGGCGCTGAATGATGGCGGCGTGTCCTACATCGTCGAGAAGATCGCCCAGGTTTCCGATCCGCGCGTGAAGGATGGCCAGGTGCGCGGCCGGCTGCTGGCCCAGGCGCAGCATCTGACCGACGGGTTCCAGCGCTTCTACGATGCCGGGGCGTCGGGCTCGCGCGAGGAGAAGCTGCAAAAGGCGAAGCAGGCCGCCGAGGCCGCCGGCAAGGCGATCGTCGCCGACGAGTTCCGCAGCGCCGGCCGGCTGCTCGACGCGCTGAGCGCGCAGGAGGATGAGCTGCGCGGGCTGTATTTCACCGTGGCCAGCATGGCCGGAGAAGAAACCCAGGCGCTTGCCCCTGCCGCCGGGGGCAGCATCTTCGACGATTTCGAGGAAACGCCACACGCCCCGGCGGGCGTCAGCGAGGGCGACCGCAGCCAGGCCTTCGCCGAACGCGCGGTGCAGCACTGGATTCGCCGGGTCCGCGAATTCGCCGCCGACCAGACCCATCCGTTGCGCCGGAAGATCGACGGCGACACCGCCGATCTGCTGGCGCAGGAGCTGATCGCCGCGACGCTGCGCCGGGGCGTGGCCGGCAGGATCGCCGCCGAGGTGCGCCGCCAGGTCTCCATCGGCTCGGCCGATTGGGAGAATGCCTCGGCCCGCGCCGCCTGCGTCGCCGCCAATGCGATCAACGAGGTGGTCACCAGCTTCGGCTACACCGCCCTGCCGCCGGATGCCCGGCCGCCGGTGCCGCCCTTGCCCGAACCCGCCCGCCGCCGCGCCTTCGCGCCGCCGCCCGGCTTCGACGGCATGCCGGCCCTGGCCCAACGGCCGATGAAACTGGCGCGCGACTTCACGCAGGATTGGCTGGCCGCGCTGGTGCAGGCTGCCATCGACAATATGGGCGTGGCTGCGGCGCGCGAGATTTCCGAGGCGCAGAACGCCGCCCTGGGCCGGATTCTGGACCGCGCCCATATCGAAGCCCGGCTGGAGCAGGCGTAATGACGGTCATTCGGGCCTATCAGGATCTGGCGCTCGATCCGCCGGGCTGGTGCCGGCTTGCGATCGAAGGCGTGTCGCTGGACGAGGGGCCGGTGGAAATCAGCATCCGGCGCGGCGGGGCGAACCGCCCCTGGCTGGGGGCCGACTGGCAGGAGGACGAGGCCTGGAACCGGCTGGAGATCGTCGAGCGCACGGAAAACGGCTTCACCGCCCGCATCGGCCCGGACAAGACCGTGCCGCTGGGCGGCATCGCCACGGTGGCGCTCCAGTTCCGCGCCGCCGGCCAGCCCTTCCAGCCCGGCAACGGCACGCGCATCGCCTGGCCGAAGATCATCCTGCCCGGCGGCAACAGCGCCGGTGCGGTCCCGCCGCCGCCAGAGCCAGAGCCGGAGCCGGAACCCGAACCGAGGATTCTGGCGGCGGACCCCCCGCCGCCCATCGAGGTAAATCCCGACAAGCCCAATTTGCGGAAATGGCTGTGGCTGGGGCCGCTGTTGGTTCTGCTCGCCGTCGGCTATTATGTCTGGGATTCCGGCATGCTGGAGCGCGAGCGGCCGGCCGTGGCGACCGGCCCGTTCTATGACGAGCTGGCGATGCGGGAGTTTCTGAACGCCGAGCCCGACGGCCCGGCGGCAACCGCCAAAGCCGACGAGTTTCTTGCCGCCGGCCATCCCGATCTGGCGCTGCTGATCTATCGCCATGCCGACCGCAAGCAGGATGCGGCGGCGGCCTACGCCATCGGCCGCATGTACGATCCGGCGACGCACACGAAGGAGACATCCGCCTTCCCCGCGCCGGATGCGGAGCAGGCCGCCAGCTATTACCGCAAGGCGGCGGAGGCCGGGCGGGCGGACGCGCAATTCGCGCTGGGCCGGCTGCTGCTGTCGGGCGCGACCAGCGACGCCAGCGGGCCGGAACAGGGCACGGTCTGGCTGCGCCGCGCCGCCGACCAGGGCCATGCCGAGGCCAAGGAAAGCCTGGCCAAGCTGGGCATCGAATAAAGAGGGAGACGCGTATGCGCCGCATCCTGCCGCCCCGCACTTTTGCGCCCCGCATTCTGGTGCTCTGCGCCTTGCTGCTGTCGCTGCTGGTGACAGCCGAGGCCGTGGCGCAGGCGCGCCAGCCGCTGCTGATGGAGGGCAAGCAGACCCTGTTCCAGCGCGTGCTGACGCGCCCGGGGACGGCGCTGCTGGACAAGCCGGGCGGCAAGCAGGTGGCGGCGCTGCCGCCCTTGTCGATCTTCTATGTCTATGGCCGGCAGGGCGAGCATATCGAGGTGGGCAGCAACAGCGCCGGGCGCATCGCCGGCTGGGTGAAGGCGGACCAGGCGATCGACTGGAAGCAGTCGCTGGTGCTGACCTTCGCCAACCCGGCGGGCCGCGACCGCGCGCTGTTCTTCGCCGAGGAGAATGCCATGCTGGACATGGTGGAGGCCGACGATCTGGCGCAGCAGCTTGCCGCCATCCGGCGCGACATCGAGGCCAAGGGCGAATCCCCGTCGGACAAGATCGTGGCGGTGGAGCCGAAAGAATTCGTCGATATCCGCCAGCAATTCTATCTGCTGCCGATCCTGCAGGCGCGCGAGACGGCGCTGGCCAGCGGCTTTCGGGTGAAAAGCGTCGAGGTTGCCTCGGTGACCGCCAGGCCGCGGCCGCCGCAGATGTCGCAGCGGGCCAATGAGGGGCTGAAGGATTTCAGCGCCGCATTGGTCTTCGTCATCGACGCCTCGACCTCCATGGGCCCCTATATCGACGAGGCGCGCGCCGCCGTGGCGCAGATCTACGACCGCATCCAGGCCGCCGGGCTGGCCGACAAGATGCGCTTCGGGCTGGTCGGCTATCGCGACGACCCGAAGGCGGTGAAGGGCGTGGACTATCTGTCGCGCCTCTTCGTCGATCCCGCCCAAGTGCGCGACCGCGAGGCGTTCCTGAAGCTGGCCGCCGGGCTGGAGGCCTCGAAAGTATCCACCCGCAGCGTCGAGGAGGATGGTTTCGCCGGCCTGATGGACGCGGTGGATGAGGTGGATTGGTCATCCTATGGCGGCCGCTACATCGTGATGATCACCGATGCCAGCTCACGCGCCGCCAACCATCGCTTCTCCTCCACCGGGCTGGGGGCGGAGCAGGTGCGCGAGAAGGCGCTGGAGAAATTCATCGCCACCTATGTCGTGCATCTGAAAACCCCGGAAGGGGCGAAGGACCATGCGGCGGCGGAGGCGCAGTATCGCGTCCTCAGCGCCTATCCCAATGTCGGGGAGCTGTATTATCCGGTGCAGGCCGGCAGCGTCGCCAGCTTCCGGCGGAATGTCGACGTGCTGGCCGACGCTATCGTGAACCAGGTGGAGCAGGCGGAGAAAGGCAAGTTCGCCGCCACGACTGACGTCAAGGCCGGCGACCCGGCGGCGGACATCAAGGCCAAGACGGCGGCGCTGGGCTATGCCATGCAGCTTGTCTATCTGGGCCGCGAGAGCGGCACCCAGGCTCCTGACCTGCTGCGCGCCTGGACCATCGACCGCGATCTGAAGGACCCGTCCAAGACCGCGCTTCAGGTGCGGCTGTTGATGACCAAGAACCAGCTCAGCGATTTGCAGGCGGCGCTGCGGCAGATCGTCGATGTCGGCATCGCCACCGAGGTGAGCCGCGACAAGTTCTTCGATCAGCTCAAAAGTGCCGCCGCCGTGCTGAGCCGCGACCCGACGCAGATCGGCAAAACCGGCCAGACCAATCTGGGCGAGCTGGGGCTGATGGGCGAATATCTGGAGGATCTGCCCTATCGCAGCCGGGTGCTGGCCCTGTCGGAGGAGATGTGGAACCGCTGGAGCATCGGCGAGCAGGTCGCCTTTCTGGACGATCTCAGCGCCAAGATCAGGCTGTATCAGAGCTTCCATGACGATGTCGCCAATTGGGTGGCGCTGGATGAAGGGGCCTCGCCGGGCGATGCGGTCTATCCCGTGCCGCTGTCGGCGCTGCCGTGAGACTGATCGAGATTGCCGGGCTGGAATGCCGGCGCGGCGATTCCTTCCGGCTGATCGTGGCGCGTTTCGTCGCCCGGCCGGGCGAGCGCCTGGCGATCGTCGGCCCCAGCGGGTCGGGCAAGAGCACCTTCCTCGACATCGTGGCGCTGACGCTGGCGGCGCAGAAAATGGGGGCGACGGAAAAGCCGGGCCATTTCCGTTTCTCCGGCATGGATATCGGATCGCTGAACGATGCCGCTCTGGCGGAATTGCGCGGCCGGGATATCGGCTATGTGTTGCAGACCGGCGGGCTGCTCGGCTTCCTGTCGGGGCGGGAGAATGCGCGGCTGCCGCTGCGCCGGCTGGGCCGGCCGCTGGAGGCTGCCGACCGGCTGCTGGAGCGGCTGGGCGTGGCCGATGTCGCCGGGCGCAAGCCGGCCGCCCTGTCGATCGGCCAGCGCCAGCGCATCGCCATCGCCCGCGCCCTGGCGCATCGCCCGAAGATCGTGCTGGCCGACGAGCCGACCGCCTCGCTGGATCCGGACAGCGCCGGGAGGGCGATGGACCTGCTGGTCGAGATGGCGGCGGAGCAGGAATGCTGCGTGCTGCTGGTGACGCATGATGCCGCCCTGGCGGCGCGCGCCGGGTTCGAGGCGGTGGCGTGCCGCGTCGGCGGCGGCGCCGGCGCGGCTGTCGGCCTGATCGAGCGGGGCTGAGCGATGCGCGGCGCGCTGCTGATCCTCCGCCTCGCCATCGCCGACCTGAGGCATGACCGGCTGGTCAGCCTGTGCCAGATTGTCATGGCGGCGGCGGTCATCGCGCCCCTGCTTCTGCTGTTCGCGCTGAAGCATGGCGTCGCCACGACGCTGCTGGCGGAGCTGCGGGCCAATCCGGAGACGCTGCGCATCCGCCCGGTCGGCTCCTACCGGCTGGGGCCGGATTTCTTCCGCGACATGGCGGGCCGCCCGGAAACCGGGTTCCTTGTTCCCGCCACCCGGGCCATCGCCACGCAGATTTATCTCTCGAAGGCGGAAGGCCGCGCCCCGCTGGCCGATATCCAGATGCTGCCCACCGCGCCGGGCGATCCGCTGGGCCAGGGCAGCCCGCTGATCGCGGAGCGGGGGCAGGTGGCGCTCAGCACCGCCGCCGCCCGGCAGCTCGACGCCGGCCCCGGCGACCGGCTGCGCGGCATAGTCGAGCGCAGCCGCGACGGTCGGGTCGAGCCGGCTACGGTGGATCTGACCGTCAGCCGCGTGGTGCCGGAGGCGCTGTATCTTTCATCCACCGCCTTCGTGCATCCCGATCTGATCGAGGCTGCCGAGCGCTATCGCGACGGCTATGAAGTTCCGGCCTTCGGCTGGCCGGGGGAGCGCGCCTGGGAACCGATCGCGGAGTATGCCAGTTTCCGCCTCTACGCCCGCGACCTGTCGGATGTTGCCCCCTTGGCCGAGGCGGTACGCGCCGCCGGCATCGAGACCCGCACCGATGCCGACCGCATCGCCGGCATCCTGGCGCTGGACCGCAATCTGAACGCGCTGTTCCTGATCGTCGGCTCGGTCGCGGCGGCCGGGCTGGTCGGCGCGCTGCTTGCCGGCATGGTGGCGGGGGTGGAGCGCAAGCGCCGCGCGCTCGCCGTGATGGGGCTGCTGGGCTTCCGGCGCGGGCTGCTGGCCGCCTTCCCCATGGCGCAGGCGGGGCTGCTGGCGCTGGCCGGCTATGGCCTGTCGCTGGCGGTCTATGGCGCCGGCGCGATTGCCGTGCAGTCCTATTTCGCGCCGCTGCTGCAAACCGGGCAGGCGGCGATAGCGCTGGAGCCCTGGCATTTCGCCGCCGCCGGGCTGGCGACGCTGGCGCTGGCGCTGCCCTCGGCGCTGGCGACCGGCTTCCGCGCGGCGGCGACCGAACCGTCGGAGGCGCTGCGTGAGGTGTAAGACATTCCTGGCCGCCCTGGCCGCCCTGGCCGCCCTGCTGCTGCCGGCGGCGGCGCAGGCCGCCGATGTTTCCTGGAACGAGCGGCTGTATAACCCCGTCCCGCTGGCTGGCGACCTGATCCTGCCGATGCCCTGCGGCGGGGCGATGGCCTTCCGCCCGGTGCCGGTGCCGGCGGAAAAGCTGCTGGGCGACCGCAAGCTGGTGCTGGGCGGCACCGATGAGCGTTTCGCCTATGCCGAAAGCAGCCGGTCGGACCATATCGCGGGTTCCTTCAGCGGCGGCAAGGAAGGCGGGCGGCTGTATTATCTCGGCAAATACGAGGTGACGGACGACCAGTATGCCGCCTTGTCCGGCACATGCGGCCGCGCCTCCAATATCGGCCGGCTGCCCAAGACCGCCGTCACCTGGCTGGAGGCGATGGATTTCGCGACATCTTACACCGAATGGCTCTACGCCAACGCCGCCGACAAGATGCCGACGGAGGATGGCGCGCGCGGCTTCCTGCGCCTGCCGACCGAGACCGAATGGGAATATGCCGCGCGCGGCGGGGCGGCGGTCAGCGAGAGCGCCTTCGTCGCCCCGGTCTTCCCGATGGCCGAGCCGCTATCGGCCTATGCCTGGTACGGCGCGCCGGATTCGTCCGACTTCAAGCGCCAGCCGGTCGGGCTGTTGAAGCCGAATCCGCTGGGCCTGCACGATATTCTCGGCAATGCCGGCGAGCTGGCGCTGGAGCCCTACCGGCTGAACAAGGTCTCCCGCCTGCACGGGCAGAGCGGCGGGGCGGTGGTGCGCGGCGGCGATTTCTTCACCCCGCAGGATTCCATCCGCACCGCCCAGCGCCAGGAGATGATCCCGTTCGACGCCAAGGGCCAGCGACGGCTGGAGACGGTGGGCTTCCGCCTTGCCGTGTCCGCGCCGGTGGTCACCTCGGCCGACCGGCTGGCCGAGATCGAGGCGGAATGGCGCAAGCTGCCGGCGACTGAAAGCGCGCTGGCCGGCACCGCCCGGCAGGAGGACCCGTTGCAGGAGCTGGCGGTGCTGATCGACGCCGCCCAGGACCCCGCCTTCAAGGAAAGGCTGAAGGAGCTGCGCACGGTGATGCGCGCCAACATCGTCACCCGCAACGAGCAGCGCGACCGCGCGGCGCGCAACCTGCTGCGCTTCGGGGCGATCCTGGCGCAGCGCATCCTGGACGCCGACGGCATCCGCGGCGGCCGGGAAAAGGCGCTGGCGGCGCTGAAGCCGGCCTATCCCGCCGGATCGCCGGTGCTGACCGAACTGGCCGCCGATGTCGCCGCCGCCGCCCAGGATGTGGAAACCAATATCGTCCATTACCGCGACACCATCGTGGAATTGATCCGCGACTATCCGGACAGCGTGATCCAGAGCCAGGGCAAGGTGCTGGACGCCGAGCTTTCGGCGCGCGGGCTGAAAGCCTTGCAGCCGCTGGCGGAAACCTTCCGTCGGCATGTCGGCGTTTTCCGCGACAAGGGGAAACTGCCTTCTGCCGACATCGTGCGTGCGCTAAAGTAGCAACTGTGTCTGGCAGGGAAGTGCAACTCATGGTTATGGCAACATTACGCAAGCGCGGTCGGATCGTCTGTCTGGCGGCGGCGCTTGCCCTGGCCGGCTGCGAGACCGTCGGCGACCGGGGGCCGCTGACGGCGGACGAGGAGCTGCTGCGCACTCAGTCGAAAACCTTCGTGGCGGAGAATGTCGCCGGCGGCGCCGCGGCCGGCGCGGCCATGGGCTGCCTGCTGATCGGCATATTGGTGGTCGCCTCGCGCGGCGATTCCAGGGATATCGCGGCGGCCTGCGCCGCGGGCGCGGTGGGCGGCGCGGTGCTGGGCGGGGTCGACGGCTATATGAAGGCCAAGCAGGCGCAGTACAAGGCGAATGAAATCGCCATGCTGGAATCTATCGCCGCCGACGCCCGGTCCGACAATGCCCGCCTGTCGCAGGCGGTGGAGACCGCCAAGCGCGTGGCCGAGCTGGACCGCCAGCGGCTGGACAACCTGGCCGCGCGGGTCAAATCGAAGCAGATCACCGTGCAGCAGGCCCGCGCCGAGGCCGGGGTGATCCGCGACAATACCAAGCAGATCGAAACCATCCTGGAAGGCGCGCGCGAGAAGCGCGACACCTATGTGCAGGCCCGCAACGGCATGAGCGGCGCCAACACCGCCGCGCTGGATGGGGAGATCACCCGCCTGAACCAGGAGATCGCCGTGCTGGAGACGCAATTCACCTCGGTCAACACCTCGCTGCGCGTGGCGGGGCTGGGCTGATGGCGCGGATGTCCCAGGCGTTCGTCACGCCCGCCGCAATTGCCGCCGCCGCCCTGCTGCTGGCCGGTTGCGCCTATACCGAAACCTCGGCGAAGCTGGCGCGGGGCGGCTATTACGATACCCGGCTGACCACCGCGCAGCGCAATTACGAGAATGAGCAGGACCGCAAGACCCAGCTTGAGCGCGACCAGCAGCGCCTGGCCGACGAGCGCGCCAGCATCGAGCGGGATACGCAGCGCTACGACCAGCAGCTCGCCGCGCTGAACGCCGAGCTGAAGCAATCGAACGCCGATCTGGAGCGGGCGCGCAACACCAACAAGGTCTCGCGCGCCCAGTACGACAAGCTGAAGGCCGATCTCGACCAGCTTCGCCTGGAGGAGCAGGCGCAGTCCTTCTCCCGCGCCGATCCGGGTGAAAAGCAGCGCAAGCTGGAGGAGCTGCGCGGCCGGAAAGAGGCGCTGCAGGCCGCGATCAAGGCTTTGGCGGCCGGCTGATTCAGCCGATACTCCAGGCTCTGGGCGACGCCCCGACGATTTTCCCTTCACCGGCGACGCCGCCGTCGCAGGAACAGCGCATGACGCATCCTTCCGGCCCCACCCTCCCGCGCTATCAGGAGATCGTGCACACGCTGCTGGCCGAGGTGGAGCAGGGCGTGCACAAGGTCGGCGCGCGCTTCCCGACCGAGCAGGAGCTGTGCGCTCGCTTCCGCGTCAGCCGGCACACGGTGCGCGAGGCGCTGCGCCGGCTGCAAGGCATGGGCCTGCTGAACCGGCGGCGCGGGGCCGGCTCCGTGCTGGCGGCGCGCCAGGCCGACGGGCGCTTCCATAATTCGATCAGCGCCCTGGACGAGCTGCTGCAATATGCCAGCAGCACGCGGCTGGAGGTGCTGTCCACCGAGCGCCTGATCGTCGATGCCGTGCAGGCCGAGCGGCTGGGCTGCCGGGCGGAGACGCAATGGGTGCGCGTCAGCGCGCTGCGCCGGGCCGAGGGCGCGTCGGAGCCCTTCGCCTATACCGAAATCTATGTCGATGCGGCGCTGGGCGACGTGGTGCGCGATATCGGCCGCAAGCAGCGCGCCGTGCATGCGATGATCGAGGAGACCTACGGGCTGACCATCGCCGAAGTGTTCCAGACCATCGAGGCGATCCCGGCTGACGCCAACACCGCCTCGCGCCTGGCCCTGCCGGCGAACGCCCCGGTGCTGCTGATCGGCCGGCGTTATTTTGCCGAGGATGGCCGGCTGGTGGAAATCTCCGTCAACACCCACCCCGGCGGCCGCTTCCGCTACGAAATGACGCTCCTGCGGCGGTAAAGCCTTCGCGCCCTGCCTCCTCCCCCTTGAGGGGGCAGGGTCGGGGTAGGGGTGGAGCCCACCTTGCGCCGTCCGCGCCATACCCCCCTCCCCACCCTCCCCCGCAAGGGGGGA
>NZ_LPXN01000100.1 GCF_001618175.1 Oceanibaculum pacificum
CGCAGCGCCGTCTCGAAGCATAAGGCCGCCCTGCCCCAATGCGCCGGATGACGGGCGGCGGCGCAGTGTGCATAAATGCGCTGCAGCGGCGCGGGTGGCGCCGGTCAAGCGGATGCGGAGGAACGCGATGTTAAGGAAGTTTGTGGCGCCGGCGATCTTGGCGCTGGGCCTGTCTGTGGCGGCCGCCAGCGCGGCCGAGGCGCAGACCCGGGTGACGCTGAAATCGGCCAAGGCCGGCTCGTCCTACTACGTCATGATGGTGCAACTGGGCGAGCTGATGAAGAAACAGAGCGCCGGCAAGATTCTGCCCACGGTCGAGGAGAGCCAGGGTTCGGTGCAGAATGTGAAGGAGGCGGCGCGCCGCCCCGGCAACTTCCTGTTCACCACCCCGCCGAACCTGCTGGAGGACGCCCGCGCGGCCAAGAAGCCGTTCGAGGGCGAGACCGGCTACGACAAGATCCGCACCCTGTTCGTCATGCCTTTCGTAACCGTGCACCTGGCGGTGCAGAAGGATAGCGGCGTGACCGACGTGATGCAGCTTGCCGGCAAGAAATTCATCGCCGGCGGCAAGGGCACCTTCTGCGAGCGCCGCACCGCGCGCATCTTCGAGCTGCTGGGCCTGACCGGCAAGGTCGAGGTGATCGACGTGGAGCTGGACGCCGCCTCCAACGCCATGCGCAACGACAAGGTGGCCGGCTTCGCCACCTGCTCCTCCCACCCCACGCCGCAGCTGGTCGAACTGGCGACCACCACGCCGCTGACCATCCTGTCCTTCACCAAGGAGCAGCGCGACACGATCCTGGCGGCCGACGCGCTGTCCGGCCCGCTGACCATCGCGGCCGGCACCTACAAGGATCAGGACAAGCCGGTGGAGACGGTCGGTGTGCCGGTCGGCGCCTTCAGCACCACGGCGATGGATGACGAGACTGCCTATTTCATCACCAAGAGCTTCTGGGAACAGCGCGCCCAGATGGCCAAGGAGAATCCCTGGTGGGCCGGCGTCAGCCCGGAGATGGTGAACCAGCTCGCCACCAAGCTGCATCCCGGCGCGCTGAAATACTACAAGGAAGCCGGCATCGCGGTTGACGCCGGACTGATGTAAGCGCAAAAGCCTGCTGCCCCGGCCTGACGGCCGGGGCGTTGCTTTTTCGGCCCCTTACCAGCGAACACCGCCATGCGCCTCTCCCTGAGAGACGGGATCGTCCTGGGCTTCGCCGCCCTGTCCGTCTTCTTCCATCTCTATCTGATCTTCAGCGGCCTGCTGCCGAACCTGGTGACCCGGCCGCTGCATCTGCTGCTGGCGCTGCCCTGGATTTTCTTCATCGGCGCCGGCGGGTCGCGTTTGTCGCGCTATGCCGGCTACGCCACCGGCCTGATCGGCGGGGCCTGCGCGGCCTATATCGTGCTGAATCGCGAAGCGCTGATGGACCAGTATGGCGCGATCCAGGGCTGGCTGCAGCATGCCGTCGCCGCCATCCTCATCCTGCTGGCGCTGGAGATGGCGCGCCGCTCGATCAAGGCGGTGCTGCCCGGCATCGCCGTGCTGGTCATCGCCTATGGGCTGCTGGGCCAGCATATCCCCGGCAGCTTCGGCCATGCCGGCATCCCGCTGGATTATTTCCTGGGCACGCTGGTGATCGCCGAGGGCGGGCTGTGGAGCAGCCTTACCGGTATTTCGGTCGAGGTGATCGCCCCCTTCATCATCCTGGGCTGCTTCATCTCGGCGGGCGAGGCCGGCACCGGCTTCATGTCCTTCGCCACCCAGTTCGCCGGACGGATGCGCGCGGGCGCGGCCAAGGTGTCGATCATCGCCTCAGCGCTGTACGGCACGATTTCCGGCTCCGCCTCGGCCAATACCGCCTCGACCGGCACGGTCACCATCCCGGCGATGAAGCGGCTGGGCTATCCGCCCAGCTTTGCCGCGGCGGTGGAGGCGGTGGCCTCGACCGGCGGGCAGATCATGCCGCCGCTGATGGGCGCCGGCGTGTTCGTGATGGCCGAGCTGCTGCGCCGGCCCTACACGGAGCTGATGATACTCTCCACCCTGCCGGCCTTCCTGTTCTTCCTGGCGGCCTGGGCGGGCGTGCATCATTACGCCGTGCGGCATGATCTGGCGGCGATGCGGAGCGCGGACCTGCCGGGTTGGGGCGTGGTGGCGCGCACCGCCCCCTTCTTCCTGGCGCCCTTCACGCTGCTGGTCGTCATGCTGCTGTTCACCCGCTTCACGGCCCCCTACGCGGCGGCTATGGCGACGCTGCTGACGGTGATCCTGCTGCTGATCGATTCCGCCGGCCGGCCCTCGGTCACGCGCTGGTTCGCGCGGATGCAGGATGGGCTGGTCTCCTCGGCCCGGCAGATCGCCGGCATCGCGGCGATCCTGATCTGCGCCAGCCTGATCGTCGGCGTGTTCCACATGACCGGGCTGGGGGTGAAGATCACCTCCGTCATCCTGTCGCTGTCCGGCGGCTCGCTGTGGCCGGCGCTGCTGCTGACGGCGCTGGCCAGCCTGGTGCTGGGCATGGAGCTGCCGACCACGGCGGCCTACGTCATCTGCATCGCCGTCGCCGGGCCGGCACTGGTCGAGCTGGGCCTGCCGGAACTGTACGCCCACATGTTCGTGTTCTGGTATGCGCTGCTGTGCACGATCACGCCGCCGGTCTGCGGCAATGTCTTCATCGCCGCCGGCATCGCGGAAACGCCCTGGGGCCCGGTCGCCGCCAATTCGATGCGGCTGGGCGTCGGGCTGTTCCTGGTGCCGCTGGGCTTCATCGCCAACCCGTCGCTGCTGATGCTGATCGAAGCGCCGGCTCTGGCCCTGCTGGCGGCGGTCAAGGTCGGCCTGGGCGTCTGGCTGCTCAGCTTCGCCGCCATCGATCTCGGCCGCCAGCCGCTGCTCAGCATCGGCGCGCTGGCGGCCGGGATCGGGCTGCTGCTGTTCTTCGGGGTTTAATGCAGGCTGAAACTGTGTCCACTGCGCAATTCGCCCGGCGTGATCAGGCTGGTCGCGCCCACGGTGACGGAATGCAGCTTGCCGTCCAGGCTGCGCTGCCAGAAATCCAGGAACTTGCGCAGGATGGGGAAGTCCGGGGCAATGTCGAATTCCTGCCAGATATAGCTTTGCAGCAGGTCCGGGTGATCCGGCAGCCGATAGATGATCTCGGCGGTCGTCAGGCGATAGCCCTGAAGCTGCGGGGAAAGCATGCTCATGCGCGTCCAGCTCCTTTCATCGATCTGCGATTGCGCCTTGGCGATTTTTCCTTTAACTGTGCGTCCGCTTTTACCGCTTCGCAATAAAATAGTAATTTCAATAAGTTAGCAGCAAGCGCCAGAGAGTGCTGCCACGGATCGGCGATTTACCGATCAATTGTGCGAAATTTGCGCCAGCGGCTTCTTGACTCCGAAAACCCGCCCTCTTATGTGTCTGGCACTCGCGGGGGGTGAGTGCTAACAGGTACAGCCTGTCCTCAATGGCCTCCGCGCGAGGATAGTTATGGTCGCTGCGCATACGCGCACCCAAACAGGAGGATGGTTCACAATGAAGTTTCGGCCTCTGCACGATCGCGTGCTGGTCCGTCGGCTGGAGTCCGAGGAAAAGACCGCTGGCGGCATCATCATTCCGGATACGGCCAAGGAAAAGCCGATGGAAGGCGAAGTGATCGCCGTCGGCGCCGGTGCCAAGAACGAACAGGGCGTCGTCAGCCCGCTCGACGTGAAGCCGGGCGACCGCGTGCTGTTCGGCAAGTGGTCCGGCACGGAAGTGAAGGTTGACGGGGAAGACCTGTTGATCATGAAGGAAAGCGACATCATGGGCGTCATCGAAGGCGCCGCGAAGGGCAAGAAGGCGGCCTAAAGGCGCCTCTTCCCGAAAACCCAATGTCGCTTAACTCAACTTATTCAAGGAATACGTAAAATGGCTGCCAAGGAAGTCAAATTCGGTGGCGATGCGCGCGCAAAGATGCTGCGCGGCGTCGATATCCTCGCCGATGCCGTGAAGGTCACGCTGGGTCCGAAGGGCCGCAACGTGGTGATCGAGAAGTCGTTCGGCGCGCCGCGCATCACCAAGGACGGCGTCACCGTCGCCAAGGAGATCGAGCTGTCGGACAAGTTCGAGAACATGGGCGCCCAGATGGTGCGCGAAGTGGCCTCGAAGACCAACGACGTCGCCGGTGACGGCACCACCACCGCTACCGTGCTGGCCCAGGCCATCGTGCGCGAGGGCAACAAGTCGGTTGCCGCCGGCATGAACCCGATGGACCTGAAGCGCGGCATCGACCTCGCCGTCTCCACCGTCGTCGAGGATCTGAAGAAGCGCTCCAAGAAGATCGCCACCTCCGCCGAGGTCGCCCAGGTCGGCACCATCTCGGCCAATGGCGAGCGCGAGATCGGCGAGATGATCGCCAAGGCGATGGAGCGGGTCGGCAACGAGGGTGTCATCACCGTCGAAGAGGCGAAGAGCCTGGAGACCGAGCTGGAAGTCGTCGAGGGCATGCAGTTCGACCGCGGCTACATCTCGCCCTACTTCGTCACCAATGCCGAGAAGATGAATGCGGAGCTGGAAAGCCCTTACATCCTGCTGCACGAGAAGAAGCTGTCCAGCCTGCAGCCGATGCTGCCGGTGCTGGAAGCCGTCGTGCAGTCCGGCAAGCCGCTGCTGATCATCGCCGAGGACGTCGAGGGCGAGGCCCTGGCCACCCTGGTGGTGAACAAGCTGCGCGGCGGCCTGAAGGTCGCGGCCGTGAAGGCGCCGGGCTTCGGCGATCGCCGCAAGGCCATGCTGGAGGATATCGCCATCCTGACCGGCGGCCAGGTCATCTCCGAAGACATCGGCATCAAGCTTGAGACCGTGACCGTCGATATGCTCGGCAAGGCCAAGCGCGTGCTGATCACCAAGGAAGAGACCACCATCGTCGATGGTTCGGGCAAGAAGAAGGACATCGAGGGCCGCGTCGCGCAGATCCGCGCGCAGGTCGAAGAGACCTCTTCGGATTACGACCGCGAGAAGCTGCAGGAGCGTCTGGCGAAGCTGGCTGGCGGCGTTGCCGTCATCCGCGTCGGCGGCTCCACCGAGATCGAGGTGAAGGAGCGCAAGGATCGCGTCGACGACGCGATGCATGCCACCCGCGCCGCGGTCGAGGAAGGCGTCGTTCCGGGCGGCGGTGTTGCCCTGCTGCACGCCCTGAAGGCGCTGGACAAGGTGAAGCCGGAGAATGACGATCAGCGCGTCGGCGTTGAGATCATCCGCCGCGCGATCCAGGCCCCGGCCAAGCAGATCGCCCAGAATGCGGGCATGGATGGCGGCGTCGTCGTCGGCAAGCTGCTGGAGTCCAAGGACGCCAACTGGGGCTTCGATGCCCAGAGCGGCGAGTACAAGGACCTGGTGAAGGCCGGCATCATCGACCCGACCAAGGTCGTGCGCACCGCCCTGCAGGATGCGGCTTCGGTCGCCTCGCTGCTGATCACCACCGAGGCGATGGTCGCCGACAAGCCGGAGAAGAAGTCCGCCGGCGGCGCCCCCGACATGGGTGGCATGGGCGGTATGGGCGGCATGGGCGGCATGGACTTCTAAGTCCCCGCTTTCCGCCAAGACGAGACAAGGGCCCCGGCAGCGTCGCTGCCGGGGTCTTTTCTTTGCCCGGCTTCGAGCCCGCCATTGACTCTTTATGCCCGGCGAAAGCGCATACTGTTCAGCGACCGGCGTTTCGTGGTTTAGTAAGCGCGGACATAATTCGTAGCAATAGGGGCTGACCGACCAGAACAGACGTCCGCAGACGGACTCAACACCAGGTATGCAGCGCCAATTAAAAAATGGCGCCGGCGGATCGGGACAACCCGACCGGACAGGCGCCGAATGGAATCGTAGGGAGGGCGCCATAATGAAGATGAGGAAAGGCGCGTCGCCAACAGGCGCGCCGGAAGAATCGCCAGGCTTCTTGCTCTGGCAGTTGGCCAATGCGTGGCAGCGCCGCATGCGCCAGGTGCTGGCGCCGCTCGGCCTGACCTATGTGCAGGCCATGCTGCTGTCCGCGCTGATCAAGCTGGAGGAGCAGTATCGCAAGACTGCCTCGCCGATCACCCAGGGCGATCTCGCGCGGTTCTGCCGGGCCGACGCCACCATGACATCGCAGGTGCTGCGCACCCTGGAATCAAAGGGGCTGCTGGAACGCAGCCGGGGCGTCGATGCGCGTGCCCGGCTGCCGAACCTCACCCCCGCCGGCCGATCGCTGGCCTTGCAGGCGATGCCGCTGACCCAGACCGTTGACGAGGAGTTCTTCGGCGGCGACCCGGCCGATCCGCATGGCCGCAACGATGACGGGCTGGTGGTCGATTTGCGCGAGCTGTGGGGCCGGCAAGCCGACCAGCCGTTCGATGCCTGAAGGGCGGTCCATGATGGGGCTGCCCCCTCCCCTTCGCGACGTCCTCTGACGAGGGCTCCAGCGGCGACGGGGAGGCCGGGCTCAGCCGGCTTTCGCGGCTTTCAGGAAGGCCTTTATCAGCGCCGTGGATTTCCGGCCCGGCGCTTCCTCGACACCGGAGGAAACATCGACGCCGGGCGCGCCGCTGATGCGGATCGCCTCGGCGACGTTCTCTGGCCTCAGGCCGCCGGCCAGCAGCCACGGCTTTTTCCACTCCGTACCGGCCAGCAACTGCCAGTCGAAGCTGAGCGCGTTGCCGCCAGGCAGCGCGTCCTTCTTCTCCTTTGGCGGCTTGGCGTCGAACATCAGCCGGTCCGCCCCATCCTCATAGGCATGCGCGGCGGCGATATCCGCCGGCCCGGCGACGGGCAGCACCTTCATTACCGGCACGCCGTAGCGCTGGCGGATTTCCGTCACCCGCGCCGGCGTCTCGACGCCGTGCAATTGCAGCAGCGCCGGGTGCACCTCCTCGACGATCTCGCCCAGCAGATCGTCCGTGGCGTCGACGGTCAGCGCCACGATCTTCACCGATGCCGGCACGGCCTTCGCCAGGAGCGCGGCCTGCTGCGGCGTCACATGGCGCGGCGAGCGGGGATAGAACACGAAGCCGATATAATCGGCGCCGCCCTCGATGGCGGCGGCCACCGCCTCAGGGGTCGACAGGCCGCAGATCTTTACCTCTGTCGCCCCGGCCATCAGGCCCCCGCAATCTCGGCGGCGATGCGGGCAACCGCGCCTGCCGGGTCGGGCGCGCCGGTGATCGGCCGGCCGATGACGAGATAATCCGCGCCGGCGCGGATCGCGTCGGCCGGGGTCATGATGCGCTTCTGGTCGCCGGTCTCGCTCCAGGCCGGGCGGATGCCGGGCACGATCAGCTTGAAGTCCGGGCCGCAGGCGGCGCGCACGGCGGCGATCTCGCGGGCCGAGCAGACAATGCCGTCCAGCCCGCAATCCTGCGTCAGCCGGGCCAGCCGCACCACCTGGTCTGCCGCCGGGCCCTGCTGGCCGACAGCGTCCAGGTCGGTATCGTCCAGGCTGGTCAGCACGGTCACGGCGATCACCAGCGGCTTGCGCACCGCGTCCTTATGCGCGGCCGAGGCGGCGGCGTCGCGCGCGGCGATCATCATCGCCTTGCCGCCGCTGGCATGCACATTCAGCATGAAGGGCCGGCAGCTGCTGGTCGCGGCGCGTACCGCGCCGGCCACCGTGTTCGGGATGTCGTGATATTTCAGGTCCAGGAAGATCGGGTGCCCGGCCTCGGCGACCCGGCGCACGCCGGCGGGACCATGCGCATTCACGAATTCCAGGCCCAGCTTGATGCCGCCCAGGCTCGGCCCCAGCCGGCCGGCCAGGTCGGCGGCATGGGCGAGGTCGGTCGTGTCGATCGCGCAGAAGACGCGGGAGAGAGCGGCGTTCGTATCGGTCATGACCGGCTATATAGCCTGTGCGCGTTCGAACGCCAATTGCGCAGCGGCCAAATCCTCCAGCGCGGTGCCGACGGATTTGAACAGGGTGATCTCCTCGGCGCTCTCGCGCCCTTTCGAGATGCCTCGGCTGAGATCGTACAGATCGCCCTGGATGGCGTCGGACGTCAGCGCGCCGGCCTTCACCGCCAGCACGATGTCGCCGGCCTCCTTCAGGGCGCCCTCGCGGGTATCGACGAAGACGCGGGCGCGGCGCGCGGCCTCGTCGTCGCTCTCGCGCATTTCCGGCGTGAAGGCGCCGACCAGATCGAGATGCGCGCCCGGCTTCAGCCACGCGCCCAGCACCAGCGGCTGCTTCGACAAGGTGCCGCAGGAGATGATGTCGGCCTGGCGCGCCGCCGTTTCGATGTCGCGCGCGGCGGTCACGGCGAGGCCAGTTTCGGCCGCCATCCGCTCCGCCAGCGCCTCGGCCTTGGCCGCGTTGCGGCCCCAGATCGCGATGTCGCGGATCGATGGCCGCACGGCGCAATGCGCGCGGATCAGCTGCGGGGCCAGCGCGCCGGTGCCGACCATCAGCAGGCGTTCGGCATCCGGCCGCGCGAGATAGCTGGCGGCGAGCGCCGAGGCGGCCGCGGTGCGGCGCGCGGTCAGCGTCTGGCCGTCGATCATCGCCAGCACCTGCCCGGTATCGCCCGACAGCAGCAGATACTGCCCCATGATCGCCGGCAGCCCCTGCTGCCCGTTCGACGGAAAGACGGTGACCATCTTGATGCCGATATAGCCGCCGGGCGTCCAGGCTGGCATCAGCAACAGCGTGGCCTCCGCCTTGCCCGGCACCTCGACGCCATGATGATGGCGTAGCGGCACGGTGCAGCCTTCGCGGAACAGGGCGCGCAGGGCGTCCACAAGGGCGGGGTAGTCGAGGACGGCCCCGACCTTGGCGGCATCGATGATCTGCATGGCGGCTAGGGCGTCGGCGTGGGCTGGAGCGGAACCGCGGAAGGCGTCGGCGCGGTCGCGGGAAGAGCGCCGGGCACGCCGGCCGGATCGACGGCCAGCCGCCGGTCGCGGCGCAGATCCTCCAGCGCGCGTTCGGCGCTGTCGGCGCGTTTGGTCGCGGCGCGGGTCTGGCTATGGGCGCGCAGCACCTCCAGCCACAGGAACATCGCGCCCAGCAGGAAGCCCAGGAACAGGAAGCCCAGCACCACCAGGAAAAGCGGCAGGCTGATGCTGTAGGGCAGCGGCCAGAGGGTAAGGTCGACCGTCTCGCGGTTGGAGACGGCGAACAGGATGACCAGCAGGGCCACCGGCACGGTGACGAGGGCGGTCAGAATCTTCGCGACACGGGATCGTTTTGCCATGGCCGCACTCCACACCGACCGGTGCGGCCCGTCAAGTCTGGAGAGGTGGGTGAGGGCGGACCAATTACGGCCCCGCCCCATGCTCAATCCGCGTTCAGGCGTTCGCGGAGCTGCTTGCCGGTCTTGAAGAAGGGGATGTGCTTGGAATCGACCTTCACCGCATCGCCGGTGCGCGGGTTGCGGCCCACACGGGCGTCGCGCTTCTTCACCGAAAACGCGCCGAAACCGCGCAGCTCAACCCGGTCGCCCCGGGCCAGCGCATTGGTGATCTCGTCGAAGATGGTGGAGACGATACGCTCCACATCGCGCTGATAAAGGTGCGGATTAAGCTCGGCCAATCGCGCGATCAGCTCCGATTTCGTCATCGCGGCGCCCCCATTCTCGTCGTGCCCCTGCGCCGGTACGCCCGATCGGCGTTTCCGGCCCTACCCCCACCCAGCCTGTTATTTCGGCCGGTTTCCGCCGGAAAATACCCGACATCTTAGTGAAAATTGCCAGAATATTCCCGAGGGGTCAAGTAAACCATTCGGATCAAAGGGATTTTCCAGGATGTCCACAGGCCGGACAAGTTGAGGGCCAAAAGAAAATGCCCGGACCGCAAGGGTCCGGGCATTCCCGTAGCTTATAAGATCGCCGGGGCGAGCTTACTTCTTGTCGTCCGCATCGCCGCCACGGGCGAGAGCCGGGCCGAGGATGTCGCCCAGGCTGGCGCCGGAATCGGACGAGCCGAATTCCGCCATCACCTGCTTGTCCTCGTCGATCTCGCGCGCCTTGATCGACAGCGTCATGCGCCGGCTCTTGGCGTCGACGTTGGTGATCTTGGCGTCGACCTTCTCGCCGACGGCGAAACGGTCGGGGCGCTGCTCGGAACGGTCGCGCGACAGGTCGGCGCGGCGGATGAAGCCGATGGCCCCATTCACCTCGACCTCGACGCCGTTATCCTCGATCTTGGTCACGGTGCCGGTGACGACGGAGCCCTTGCGGACACCCCCGCCGCTGCTGGCGCTGCCGCTACCGCTGCTGGCCGGGGCCGTCGCCTTGGCAAAGGTGTCCTCGGTGAGCTGCTTGATGCCCAGCGAGATACGCTCCTTGTCCACGTCGACTTCCAGGACCTTCGCCTTGACGATGTCGCCCTTCTTGTAGTCCTTGACGGCTTCTTCGCCGGGGCGCTGCCAGTCGAGGTCGGAGAAGTGCACCATGCCGTCGATGTCGCCGGGCAGGCCGATGAACACGCCGAATTCGGTGATGTTCTTGACCTCCCCTTCCACGACCGTCTCCGGCGGGAACTTGGCGGCGAACTCGTCCCACGGATTGGCCAGGGTCTGCTTCAGACCCAGCGAGATGCGGCGCTTCACCGGATCGACGTCCAGGACCATCACTTCCACTTCCTGCGAGGTGGAGACGATCTTGCCCGGATGGACGTTCTTCTTGGTCCAGCTCATCTCGGAGACGTGCACCAGGCCCTCGATCCCCGGCTCCAGCTCCACAAAGGCGCCGTAGTCGGTGATGTTGGTGACGCGGCCGGTGAACTTGGTGCCGACCGGATACTTGGCGTCCACGCCTTCCCACGGATCGGCCTCAAGCTGCTTCATGCCGAGGCTGATGCGCTGGGTTTCCGGGTTGAAGCGGATGACCTGGACCTTGACGGTCTGGCCGATCTGCAGGGCCTCGGACGGGTGGTTGATGCGACGCCACGCAATGTCGGTGACGTGCAGCAGGCCGTCGACGCCGCCCAGATCCACGAAGGCGCCGTAATCGGTGATGTTCTTCACCACGCCGTTCAGCACCTGGCCTTCCTTCAGCGAGGCGACCAGCTCCGAACGGGCTTCCGCGCGGCTCTCTTCCAACACGGCGCGGCGCGACACCACGATGTTGCCGCGACGACGATCCATCTTCAGGATCTGGAAGGGCTGCGGGGTGCCCATCAGCGGGCCGATGTCGCGCACCGGGCGGATATCGACCTGGGAGCCGGGCAGGAACGCCACGGCGCCGTTCAGATCGACCGTGAAGCCGCCCTTGACGCGCCCGAAGATGATGCCGGTAACCTTCTGGGTCGCCTCGAAGGACTTCTCCAGCTGGATCCAGGCTTCCTCGCGGCGGGCCTTCTCGCGGCTCAGCATCGCCTCGCCGTTCTTGTCTTCCATCCGTTCGAGATAGACTTCGACGGTATCGCCGGCCTTGATCTCGGACTTCTGGCCGGGGGCGGCGAATTCCTTAAGGGCGACGCGGCCCTCGGACTTCAACCCGACATCGATGAGCGCGAAATCGCCATCGACCGAAATCACCGTGCCTTTGACAACGGTGCCTTCGAGGCCGTCGCTGGAACCGAGAGACTCGTCCAGCAATGCGGCAAAGCTTTCCTTCTCGGGCGAAACGCCCGCTGCGGTCTGTATGGCCATGTAAACAGTATCTCCTCTCTGCGCTCCGCCGACGACGCCCCCGGATGGGTTTGGGATTTCCGGGGCCGTTGATAAAGCCGGCGAGCGGCCGCCCTGCCTCGCTTCAGCAGGCCCAGGGCGGGTGTCCGATTCTTGCGGCGGCGGCCAGGCCGTCGCTCAGCGGACGCGGTGCTGCCGGGAGATTTTTTCCAGGACCGGGGCCATCGCCTTCTGAAAGGCGGCCTCGACGTCGATCGCCGAGGTGTCGATGACGACAGCGTCTGAGGCTATCGTCATCGGCGCGACCGACCGTGACCGGTCACGCTGATCCCGTTCCTGCATCTCCCGCAGAACGCGCGCATATATAGAAGGAGTCCCGCGCCCAAGCAACTCCTTATGCCGCCGTTCGGCGCGCACCTCCACGCTGGCGGTGATGAACAGCTTCACATCGGCCTCCGGGAAGATCACCGTGCCGATGTCGCGGCCGTCCAGCACCGCGCCTTTCTTGCCGCCCGGCGGGGTGTGGCCGAAGCGGCGCTGGAACTCCAGCATGGCGGCCCGCACACCCGGTATGGCGGCGACCTTGGAGGCGGCGCTGGAGGCTTCCTCGCTGCGCAGCCTGGGGTCGTTCATTAGCGCCGGGTCGAAGGCCTGGGCGGCGCGGATCGCGGCCTCGGCATCGTCCAGGCTGTCGCCGCGATCCAGCACCGCCACGCCGACGCCGCGATACAGCAGGCCGGTATCCAGATAGGCGAAGTCCAGCGCTGACGCGATCCGCCGGGCCAGCGTGCCCTTGCCGGAAGCAGCGGGGCCGTCGACGGCGACGATCATGCCGCCGCCAGCGCGATCTGCGCGCCCAGCCCGTTCATCATCGCCACGAAACCGGGGAAGCTGGTGGCGATGGGCTCGGCATCGTCGATATGGATCGGCTGCTCGCTCACCATGCCCAGCACGGCGAAGGCCATCGCGATGCGGTGGTCGAGGCCGCTGGCGATGGTCGCGCCGCCCACCGGCGGCTTGGCCTGGCCGTGGACGATCAGCGTCTCCGGCCCTTCCTCGACGATGGCGCCGCAGGCCGCCAGGCCGCGCGCCACAGCGCCCAGCCGGTCGCTTTCCTTCACCCGCAGTTCGGCCAGCCCCTCCATCACCGTGTCGCCCTCGGCGCAGGCGGCGGCCATGGCGAGGATGGGATATTCGTCGATCATGCTGGGCGCGCGCGCGGCCGGCACGGTGACGCCGCGCAGCGGCTTGCCGCCGCGCACGACGAGGTCGACCACCGGCTCGCCGGCTTCCTCGCGGCGGTTTTCCAGCGCGATATCGGCCCCCATCTCCAGCAGCGTCTCGAACAGGCCGAAGCGCAGCGGGTTGGCGCCGACATTGCGGATCGTCACTTCCGAGCCCGGCACCAGCAGCGCGGCCACGGCCGGAAAGGCGGCGGAGGAAGGATCGCCCGGCACCCGCACGGTGGCGGCGATCAGCTCCGGCTGGCCGACCAGGGTGACGGCGCGGCTGCCATCCGCGCGGTCCTCGACGCGCACGGTGGCGCCGAAATGGCGCAGCATGCGCTCCGAATGGTCGCGCGTCGGCTGCGGCTCGACCACGGTGGTCTCCCCCGGCGCGGTCAACGCCGCCAGCAGGATCGCCGACTTCACCTGGGCGGAGGCGACCGGCAGCACATAGTCGATCGGCATCGGCGTGGAGGAGCCGGTCACCGCCAGCGGCAGGCGGCCGCCCTCGCGGGTGACGAAGCGCGCGCCCATCTCGGCCAGCGGCCGGGTCACGCGGGCCATCGGGCGGCGGCGCAGGGAAGCGTCGCCGGTGAAGAAGCTGGTAATCGGATGGCCGGCCGCCAGTCCCATCAGCAGCCGGGCGCCGGTGCCGGAATTGCCCATATCCAGCACCTCCGCCGGCTCGGCCAGTCCGCCGACGCCCACGCCGTTCACATGCCACACGCCGTCATCGTCGCGCCGGACGGACGCGCCATAGGCCTGCATCGCCTTACCGGTATTCAGCACGTCCTCGCCTTCCAGCAGGCCGTGGATCGCGGTCTCCCCGATGGCGAGGCCGCCCAGCATCAAGGCGCGGTGCGAGATCGACTTGTCGCCGGGCGCGGTCACGGCGCCCTTGAGCGCGGTGGCGCGGCGAGAGGTGAGCGGCTGCAAGGGGAACCTCCTGAAAGGGGCTTGGCGGGCGAATAAGGATGCGGTTTCGTCTACCATATTGCCGGCCCGTCGCCCAACCTCCATCGCGACGATATGCCTTGGCGCTTGCAGTGCGGGGCCAAGTGCCGCATCACTTTGGCTTTGACTTGGCCGGGGTATCATGGCAAGTCGCACCAAATTCCAAGCTCACTATACCGGAGGGGCTACGTGGTCAAACCCGAGTGGGGCGTCAAGCGCAGCTGCCTGAGCTGCGGCGCTAAATTCTACGACCTGAAGCGCGATCCGATCATCTGCCCGAAATGCGGCACGGTGTTCGATTTCGAGGCGGCGCTGAAGAGCCGCAAGGTCCGCACCACCGCGCCGGAGCCAAAGGCGGCGGCCGTGAAGAAGGCCAAGCCGAAGCCGGCGCCGGCGGACGAGTTGGAGGATAACGAACTCGAGGATATCGAGGACGCCGAGGACGTCGATGACGCCGAGGACGATGTCCTGCCGGACGACGACGATGCCGACGACAGCCTCGCCGATGTCGTGGTCGGCGGCGGCAAGCGCGGCGCGTCCGAGGATGAGGACGAGGACGAGGATGTCGATCTGGTCGTCGATGACGACGACGAGGATCCGTTGCTCGACGACGATCTCGACGACGAGGAAGACACCGACCTCGTGGAAGAGGATGACGAGGATCGCGACCGCTGATTCGCCTGTCGTCGGGCAGGTCGAAAAAATCTGCTCGACGCTCTTGCGTTGTCGGTTCGAAGGGCTTAAACACATGCGCCTGCGCTGACCGGCCCCATCCGGTCGGCGCCATTTCGGGGCCATAGCTCAGCTGGGAGAGCGCTACAATGGCATTGTAGAGGTCAGCGGTTCGATCCCGCTTGGCTCCACCAATTCGAAAAGGCCGGAGAGAAATCTCCGGCCTTTTTCTTTATTCTCAGCGCGGCTCCGTCCAGCTTTCCGAGAAAGCCAGTGCGCAGGTGCTGAAGGGCCTGCCGTCGCGCTCGCGCGGCCAGGCGCTGCCCAGGGCGAAAGCGCCATTCACCGACAGCTGCGCCCGCCCCGATGGGATCAGGATGGTCGACAGGCCGTAGCGCCGGCCCGGCACCTCGTTCGGCTGGGTGTGGATCAGCAGCGGATCGCCGATCTCGTACCAGGTGAGGATGATGTCCTCATCGTCGGTCTCCACCCGCTCGGTCAGGAAATAGCGCGGATCGCCGGCCTGGGTGAAATCGGCGTCGATCACCGGGATCGTGGTGTCGGCGGTCTCGGCGTTCAGCATGCCCTGCACGGTGGTCTGCAACCAGCGGGCCATGGCGATATTGTCGGAATAGATGCGCCAGCGATTCTCCGTCAGCTCGCTTTTCAGATACAGGACATGGCCGGGGCCGGCCGGGCTGAAGACGATGCGCCAGAAGCTGGCGTCGGTGGAATTCGGATCGCCATCCTTCAGGCTCAGCCGGATGAACGGATTCTCGCCCGTCAGGACGACGCGGTTCGGATCGGTCGCGCTCATTGATGTTCTCTCCCTTTGCGATGTCGCGCCCAGACTTTAGCGGTTGGCGAGGCACCCGGATAGGGTTGACCGGCGGCGGACGGGAGCGTGTAGTGAAGCGATGCGCCGATCCCTGGCCGCCCTGCTGATCTGCCTCGCCGCGCTGGCCGCGACCGCCGCGCGGGCCGAGGAATTGCCGCGTTCGACGCTGGTGTTCGGGGCCGATGACCGGCGCATGGCGGGTGACCTGCCGGCGGCCATCGGGCGGCTGAACGTCGCCGGCTTCGCCAAGCGCACGCAATGCAGCGGCACGCTGATCGCCCCCGACATCGTGGCGACGGCGGCGCATTGCGTGCTCGACCGGGCGACCGGCAAGCCGGTGGCCGCGGCGCGGCTGCATTTCCTGGCCGGGCTGGGGCCGGACGGGCACGAGGCGCATGGCCAGGGACGCTGCATCCGACTGCCGGACGACAAGGCCGATGTCGCGCTGGTCCGCCTGGCGCGCGCCTTGCCGATCAAGCCGATCGCATTGCTGCACACGCCGCTGGCCGCCGGCGACGCGGTCACCCATGCCGGCTATGCGCTCGACCGGCCCTATGCGGTCTCCGCCCATCGCGACTGCCATGTGCTGCGCCCGCAAGGCGGCATGCTGCTGACCGATTGCGACACCAATCACGGCCAATCCGGCGGCCCCCTGCTGGCCCGGCGCGACGGAACGGATTTTCTGGCCGGCATCATGGTGGGGGTCGCACCCGGCAAATACAGCGCCGCCGTGTCCGTGCCGGCCTGGAAAGCAATGCTGGAAACGCCGGTTTGCCCGCGTTGAGCGGTGTTGCGGTATTATGTTCTGCCCCAATCTTTCCCGGCAATTCCTCCACCCTGCCCCGAACGAGCCCCAATCCAGCCCCAATTCACCGGCCTTATGACGGGGTGAGCCGGCGTTATCGCTAAATGCTGGCGCATGGACGAAGGAACAACGGAGGGCGCATCAAGCGCCCTGAAGGCCGGGCGGGCAAAAATGCACGCCCCTGAAGGAGGGTTAGATGATGACCTATACGACGAACAAGGCGACGGCCATCGATCTGCGGAAGGATTTCACGGCCGGCTTGGGCCGCAAGCTGATGATCGGCGCGGCGGCGGCCATGCTGCTGGTCTCGGCCACCGGCTGCTCGAACATGAACAAGCAGGAACAGCGCACCCTGTCCGGCGGCGCGCTGGGCGCTGCGGCCGGCGGCGCCATCGGCCTGCTGACCGGCAGCTGGGTGACCGGCGCGGTCATCGGCGGCGCGGGCGGCGCTGCGGCCGGTGCGCTGACCAGCGACAAGCAGGTCAAGCTGGATTGATCCGCCGGTTACCACTTGCGGAACAATATGACCCTTGCCGCCGTTTCACCTTCCCCTTGCCTCACAGGGTGGAACGGCCGGGGTCTTCGGGTCACAATGCGGGTCGGCCAAGCGCCGGCCCGTCTTGCGTGTAGGGCGCGCTATTGGGGGATGCATCATGATTTACGTCGCTGATCGATTTCGTCGCGGCCGCTCAGCCTTGCTGGCCGGGCTGCTCGCCGCCGCCTGCATGGCGCCGCTGGGTGCGCCCGCCAACGCCCAGACCGACCTGCCGGCACGCCAGGACGTGTTCCTGGCCGGCTATATCTCCGCCGTGCTGGAGCGCGATTTCGCGCTGCCGGCCGACGCCGTTATCGTGCGGGATGGGGTGGTCTATCTGCGCGAGGAAGCGATCGGCGGCAAATCCTCGGCCGAGATCACCCGCGCGATCCAGAAGCTGAAGGGCGTGAAGAATGTCGCGGTGCTGCCGGCCGGCGGCACCCCAGGCACTGGCCCGACCGCCGCCGCGGCGCAGCCGATTATGGCCGATCCACAGCAGCGCCCCGCCGCCGAGGGCGTGCCGGTTGCGACGGCGCCCGCCGCGGCGCAGGAGACGGTGATCCTGCCGCCCGGCAAGCCGCTGTTCAACGCGCTGCTGGCGGACCCGCGCTGGGCGCATTTCTCCGCCTCCTATCAATATTACATGGACGATCAGGATGTGGAGCATGCCGGCTCGACCAGCTTTGGCGAGACCTTCAGCCTGCTGCGCGGCCCGGCCCCTTACGGCGGCAGCTGGGAGCTGGGCTTCCAGGCCGGCGTGTTCGCCGTGTTCGACCTGAATTCCGAATCGAAGGATCTGATCAATGCCGATTACTGGGTCGGCATTCCCATCACCTACCGGCGGGACGCCTTTTCGGCAATGGCGCGGGTCTATCACCAGAGCTCGCATCTGGGCGACGAATTCATCCTGCGCGAGAACATCACCACCGGCGACCGGGTGAACCTGTCCTACGAGGCGGTCGACCTGCTGCTATCCTACGAATTCACCGAGGAATTCCGGCTCTATGGCGGCGGTGGCTTCATGTTCCATACCGAACCGTCCGACCTGGCGCCCTGGTCCACCCAGGTGGGCTTCGAGGTGACGCCGGACATGACCCTGTTCGACGGGTTGGCGAAGCCGATCTTCGCCGCCGACCTGCAGCATCGCGAGGAAAACGACTGGTCGACCGACATGTCGCTGCGCGGTGGCGTGGAATTCACCAACCCGGTCTTCGGCGGACGGCGCATCATGCTGCTGCTGGAATATTACAGCGGCCGCAATCCGAACGGTCAGTTCTATGACCGCCGGCTGGAATATGTCGGCCTCGGCGCACACATTTTCTACTGACCGGGTTATTTAGCCAGGAGGTTGGCGGGAATTTCCCGCCCCTTCTCGCGATAATACCGCACCGCCCCCGGATGCAGCGGCGCGGGCAGCCGGGTCAGCGCGGTATCGAGCGAGATTTCCCGCGTCGCCGCGTGGATGTTGTTCAGAAAGGCGGTGTTCTCGAAGATCGCCTTGGTGATCTCGTAGACGTCCGCCTCCGGCACATCGGCATGCACCGCCAGGAAATTCGGCTGGGCGATGGTCTTCCATTCCCGGCTCTGCCCCGGGTAAGTGCCCACGGGGATGGTGTGCGGCCAATATAGCCCGGCACCGCCATCCGCCCGCTGCGCCTGTTCGGGCGTGAATTCCAGACCGCGCACCTTGTCGCGCATCTGGGCAAAGGCGCGGATCACCACCGAGACCGGTGCGCCGGCGGCCGGATTGACGCCGACCACCTCGCCCTTCTGCAACGCATCCACGCTGGGGCCGTAGCCCTGATAGACCAGATCCATCGCATCCGGGTCGATGCCGAGATTGCGCAGGATGAAGCGGCTGGAATATTCGGTGCCGCTGTCGCGCGCGCCGATGGCGAATTTCTTGCCTGCCAGCCCGGCCATGTCCGCCATGGTGCCGGTCTTCGCCTCGTCGGCCGCCAGCAGGAAATGCTCGACATTCGCCCAAAGCATCAGGATCGAGCGGATATAGGGTTGCGGGCCGTCCGCCTTCAGCGGGCCGCTGCCCTGCATGGCGTACATGCCGAACAACCCTTGCAGGATGGCGAATTCCGCCTTCTTGTCGCGCATCAGCTGGATATTCTCGGCCGAGCCGGCGGTGCTGATGGCGGACATGCCGATCTGCTTTGTCGGCTCCAGCTTCACGCGCATCAGCGTCGCCAGCGCCACGCCGACGGGATAGTAGGTGCCGCCCGCCGTCGCCGTGCTCAGCGTGTAGGACTGGCTAGCCGCCGCCGGAAAGGCCGCGCCGCCCAGCAGGATGGCAGTCGCCACGGCGGCCGGGGCCGCCATCAGGACCAGCCGCGCAAGACGCCGCAAGAATTGCGCTCCGATGTTCATGTCGTTCCTCCGCCCCGGCTTCCGGGAATTAACCTTATTTATGGTTTTTTATGTGTATTTGATTCTTTTATTCGCGCCTCTGGTTCGATATATAATCGCAGGTCAGCCGGATGCGAGTGGTGGAATGGCGAAACGTCGACGCGAACAGCTTGTCATGGTGCAGCAGCTTCTACACGCCGTCGAGGTGGAAGCGAAGACCATGCTCGCGCGGTGCGCCGAGATGAAGGCCGGGATCGCGCACTGCTCCTTCACCCGCTATCGCCGTTTCTTCGACACGGTGAAGTCCTTCCTGGTGCTCAGCGGCTTCGCCAGCAGCAAGATCGAGCTGGCGGGCATCGAGCCGCGTGAATGCGCGCTGCTGGTCGAGCATATCGGCGGGCTGGAGCGCCGGGTGAGCCTGGCGGCGATGGACGTGGCGCAGGGCTTCTATGCGGGGATGCTGCGCCGGGGCACGCTGTATCTGGGCGGCAATGAGCGCTGCGGCGAGGATCGGGCGCTGCTGCGCGACATGCTGGGCGATTTTCTGGAGGGCGGGGCTGCGGGCAATCCGCGGCTTCAGCGCGACATGCAATCGCTGGACGCGATGCTGGAAGAGGTGGCGCGCCGAACGCCCCCGCTGCGCGACCTTCAGGCGGCGGCTTGAGCTAAACAAAGAAACGGGCGGTCCGGAGACCGGACCGCCCGCCTTCCCAAATTCCAGGCCCGCTTAGGCGAGGGCGAAGAAGTCGGCCGTCACGTCGGCGGCGGCGATACCGGCCAGCGTGATGGTGTTGTCGGCGCCGAGATCGATGACGGCGTCGCCATCGTCATTATCGGCGGCCGAAGCCACCAGATCGGCAATGGTGACATCGGCGGTCAGCAGGATAACGTCCTCGCCGGCCACGAAGTCGGTGATGGTGTCGGCGCCGTTCATCGCGTCGATGACAAAGCTGTCGGCCCCGTCGCCGCCGGTCAGCGTATCGCCGCCCATGCCGCCATAGATCACGTCGTCGCCATCGCCACCGACGATGGAGTCGAAGCCCTTGCCGCCGCGCAGCACGTCATCGCCTTGGCCGCCGATCACGGTGTCCGCGCCGCGGTTGCCCTGCAACTCATTGCCGTCGCCGGTATTGTCGGCGATATCGAGACGGTCGAAGCCATCCATGCCCTCGATGGTGTCCGCGCCGGCGCCACCGAAGATGGTGTCGTCGCCGGTGCCGCCGGTGATGACGTCGCTGCCGGCGCCGCCATTGACCAGCTGGCCGCTGGCGTCGGTGACGGTGAAGGTCACGCCGCCGTCGGCAAGCTCGGTCGGGGCCTTGATCTCGACATAGATGGTGTTGGCGCTATCCTCGAAGGCAACCGCCAGCATCGGGTTGCCGGTCGCGCTGTCCTCGGCAGAGATGAAGGCCAGGCCTTCCGGGGCGTCGGTGCCGGGCACGCGCAGCATGTCGACGAAGCTGGGGCTCTCCGGATCGGTGATGTCCCACACCATGATGGCGTCGGTCCGCTCCAGCGCCAGGAACAGCATGGTGGAATTGCCGACCTGGCCCAGGGTCAGGCCTTCCGGCTCCGGGCCCTTGCTGTCGCTGCGATCCTCGACCCACAGCTCGGGGAAGCGCTCGGCGATGATCTGCTCGATCTGGTCGCCGCTGTCGAATACGATGTTGCCCTCGGTGTCGCGGATGGTGAAGGAACGGCCGCCCAGCACGTAGATTTCGTCGAAATCGCCGTCGCCGTCGGTGTCGCCCAGGGTGTTGGTGGCGTTCAGCCGGCCGATGCCCTCGTCGGTCTGCAGCTCGGCCGCGTTCGGGAAGGCGGTCGGGTCAAGCTCCAGATCCTCGATCCGGGTCTCTTCGATGAAGTCGCCCCATTCGCGGGCGTCGCCCTCGTTGGCCATGACCAGATAGGTCTCACCCGACACGTCATAGGCGGCGATGGCGTCCGGCAGGTACATGCCGAACACCGGCACGTTCACGATGTTGATGCCATCCTCGTCGCTGGCGTCGATGCCGTTGCCTTCAAGCGAGTGATCCTTGAAGCCCAGCGGCAGGATGTCGATGATCTCGTTGCTCTCCAGGTCGACGACGGCGATCGCGTTGTTCTCCTGCATCGTCGCATAGGCACGCGTCCCATCCGGGGAGACGGCGATATATTCCGGCTCCAGATCCTGCAGGAAGCTGGCATCCTGGCCGTAGATGCGCAGGCCGCCCTCTTCCAGCGCGGCCTGCTGGTCCTCGAAGCCCTCGAAGCCGGCGATCACGACCGCGCCGGTGGCGACGGTGACGATGGCGATGGAGCCGACCGGATCGACCGAGTAATCGTCGGCGGGCTCGCCCTCATTGGCGATCAGCACGCGGCTGCCGTCCGGCGTAAAGGTCACCATGTCCGGGTTCGCGCCAACGGTGGCGGCGCGCAGGAAATTGCCGTCCGTGTCGTAGAAGCGCACGGTGCCCGGGTCGGTCTTGTCCGCGCCGGCCACGGCGACGGCCAGAATGCCGTTCTTGACCGCCACGCTGGTGGCGTCGCCGAAATCGGAGGTGTCGATGCCGAACAGGATTTCGCCGGTTTCCGGATCCATCACGTCGATACCGTTGCCGCCGACGGAATAGAGCCGGCCGGACTCGGTATCGATGGCGACGATCTCGGCAGTACCGGCGGTGGCGCCGCTATTGTCCGTCGTCCACAGGGTGGTGAAGCCAAGCTGATTGCCGTAGCTAGCCATCTTGATTCTCTCTTTTTGGGGGTGGGGCTATACGCGGAAAATCGGCGGATGCCGAACCGTCGCCCCATGTGTAAGGCAGGCGCGTTGCAGGATTTTTGCCGTTCGGCGTCGGTTTCATGACGATGAAAGAAGCGCCGCCCCTGCAAGGCCGCGATGCCCGAATACCGGCAATGCAAAAGAGGTATTCGCCAGGGGTTGCCGAAGTCGTGTCGGTTCTATTACGATTTTATTGGGGGATGAGCCAAAGAAGCGAGGTAGCGCCGCTATGCTTGCCACATGGCTGTTCGACAGATTGATCAAGCTCGGTGATCTGACGATTATCGATGCAACAGGCCGGTCGTACCGTTTTCAGGCAACCGAAAGCCCGAAGGTGACGATCCGCATAACCGATCCCGGCCTGCATTGGAAAGTCTTCCGCAACCCCCAGCTCGCCGTCGGCGAAGCCTATATGGATGGCAAGCTGGTCATCGAGGAAGGCACGCTGGAGGAGTTTCTGGCGATTGGCGTGAGCAGCCTGCGCGCCAGCCACAGCGATGGAATGCTGGAGGTGCTGACCCGGCTGCGATCCCTGCTGGCCTCGTTCAGCGACTTCAACCCGGTCGGCTATGCCAAGCGCCAGGTCGCCCATCATTACGATCTGGATGGCCGGCTGTTCGACCTGTTCCTCGATTCGGACCGGCAATATTCCTGCGCCTATTTCGCCAAGCCGGAGGATTCGCTGGAGGTCGCCCAGCGCCGCAAGAAACTGCATCTGGCCGCCAAGCTGCTGATGCAGCCGGGGCACGCGGTGCTGGATATCGGCTCAGGCTGGGGCGGTCTCGGCCTGACATTGGCGGAGACCGACGGCGTGACGGTCACCGGCATCACCTTGTCGGAGGAGCAGCACAAGGTCTCCAACCAGCGGGCCGAGGCGGCGGGCATGGCTGACCGGGCCTCCTTTCATCTGCGCGACTACCGGCACGAGCGGGCGAAATATGACCGCGTCGTCTCGGTCGGCATGCTGGAGCATGTCGGCAAGCCGCATTACCGCACCTTCTTCCGGCGCGTCGCCGACCTGCTGAAGGATAATGGCGTGGCGGTGATCCACTCGGTCGGGCGTTTCGATCATCCGGGGCCGGTGAATGCCTGGATCCGGAAATATATCTTCCCCGGCTCCTATGTGCCGACTTTGTCGGAGGTCACCAAGCCGATCGAGCAATCCAACCTGTTCATCACCGACATCGAGATTCTGCGCGTCCATTACGCCGAGACGCTGCTGGCCTGGCGGAAGAATTTCTATCGCAATATCGACAAGGTGCGCGAAATCTATGATGAGCGATTCTGCCGGATGTGGGAATTCTACCTGGCGGCCTGCGAGATTGGCTTCCGCAGCGGCGAATTGATGGTATTTCAAATCCAGCTCTCGAAGCAGATGGACGCCGTGCCGTTGACCAGGGACTACATTGCCGAATTCGAAGCCGCGCATACCGTGGCGGAGACGCCGAAACGCCTGCATCGCATTTCGTGACCCAGGACGACATCGCCCACCCCCGGCTGCGGGAACTCTTTGCCTATTGGGATCGCATGCGGGCCGGCCGGTCGATGCCGGCCCGCCTCGATCTCGACCCGCTGGATATCCCCAGCCTGCTACCGAACCTGATTCTGATCGATGTCGAGCGGGGCGACGAGCCGGCGGCGATGCGCTTTCGCTTCCGGCTATACGGCACCGATGTGTGCGCCATTCGCGGCGCCGACCTGACCGGGCGCTATATCGACGAGCCCGGCATCACCTATCTGCGCGACGCCGCCATCCTGTCCTACAAGAAGATCGTGGCGGAACGGACGCCGGTTTACGAAAGCCATCCGTTTCCGCTGAATGCCGCCTATCCCGGCTATGTCGGGGCATATCATCGCCTGGTCCTGCCGCTGTCCGGCGACGGCGCGCAGGTCGACATGCTGTTGATCGGCTTCTATCGCGAGCTTCCCGCCAATCCTTGAGATCAAGCCCCGAGGTTTTCCGCCGCCGTTAACCCTCGATTAACACTCCTCCCCTATTCTGCTTTCATGTCCGTAAAATCATATCGCTCGCGCGAATTCATCGTCTCCGAAATTGAGGCGCACCAGCAATGGCTGGCCGGCGCGGCCGGCGCTCATCCTGCCGATCTGGGTGGGGTCAATCTGTTCGGCATGGATTTGGCCGGCTTGAAGCTGGCTGGCTGCAACTTGACCGGTGCGGGGCTGCAGGGCGTCAATCTGCGCCATGCCGACCTGTCCGGCGCCGACCTGACCGGCGCGGACATGACCGCCGCGATCCTGGAATCGGCGACCTTCAAGAAGGCAAAGCTGGCGGACAGCAAGATCGCCGGCGCGGATTTCTCCGGCAGCGACCTGCGCGGCGCGGATTTCAGCCGCGCGCGCTGCGGCGCGGACATGCCCGGCGCACGCTTCGAGGGCGCGCGGCTACAAAGCGCCAACCTCAGCAATGCCGACCTGACGGGCGCCAGGCTGGGCCGCGCCGACCTGACCGGCGCGCGGCTGGTCGGCACCCTGCTGCGCGGCGCCGACCTCAGCGCCGCCACTTTGCGCAATGCCGACCTGACCGATTCGAACCTGTCGGGCGCGAACCTGACCGGCACCATCCTGAACGCCGCCAACCTGACCAATATCCGCCTGGATGGCGCGACGCTCACCGGCGCGCGGCTGGTTGGCGTCACCCTGTCGGACGGGGCGCTGGACAATGTCGACAGCAGCGCCGCCCTGTTCGCCTTCCCGCTCAGCGCGTTCGACCTGGAAATCCGCCGCATGCTGTTCGACCATGACCGCTGGGTGACCAGCGGCGGCGCGCGCGGCGCGCGGGCCGAGCTTGACGGCGTCAGCCTGGTCGACGCCGATTTGCGCGGCTTCAACCTCAGCGGTGCGGTGATGCGCGCGGCCATCCTGCGCGGCGCGCTGCTGAACGGGGCGCTGCTGGTGCTGGCCGACCTGTCCGGGGCCGATCTCAGCGAAGCCAGCCTGGCGAAGGCGAATTTATCCGGCGCGCGGCTGCAGGGCGCCAGCCTGGTGAATGCCGACCTGACCGGCGCGCTGCTGGGGGCGGCCCCCATCCTCTCCCCCGAGGGCCGGCCCACCGGTCGCGTGCAGCGCACCGTGCTGGACGGCTCCGACCTGACCGACGCGCTGCTGCCGGAAGACAGCCCGGCCGACGCATCGGCCGCCCGGCCCCCGCTGACCTGAGGCGCGCGCCAGCCTACGGCTTCGGCTGCTTCTTCTCGTAATAGCTCAGCAACAGGGTCCGCTGCGCGGCATCGAGCAGCCACCAGCGCGCCGCCAGCTCGCCCTTCTCGTCGATCCGGCTTACCACCGCCATGCCGTGGAAGCGCACCTCGCCGTCGCGGTCGTGAATGTCGCGTATGACGATATCCACCGTCACCTTCTGGCCGGCGATCAGCGCCCCGTTATAGGGCCGGATGCAAAAGCCGGTGGGTGTCCAGTTGCTCAAGGGATAATCGTGCCGGTCGATGCGGACATAGGCATCCCCGCGCGGGCGCAGCCTGTGGAAGCCGCGCCGCTCGATCACCTCCTTGAACCGGTTGCCGATCCTGCCGAACACTTGTCTTAACGCCTCTAGGTCGTCGAACGGGGACTTACGCATGTCCTTGGAATTCCCTCATCTTAGAGCGTGAGCGTTAAGTTTTCCTAAAATACAGCATAATATTCTTCTTGGCATCGCCTCGTCTTTGCCCGAGTTATCAGCGATGATTTCAGGGAGGCTAGGGTGATCGCCGCCTGGGTCTCCGCCACGTAACGGAAACGGATCGCGCATGCGGATTGCCATTGTCGGGGCGGGCTTCACCGGCAGCCTGGCCGCGGCCCTGCTGCTGCGGCGCAGCCGCCGCCCCGGACTTGTCCAGCTTATCGACAGGCGCGGCCATTTCGGTCCTGGCCTGGCTTATTCAACCGGCAATGCCTCCCACCTGCTGAATGTCCGCGCCGGCAATATGAGCGCGCTGGCAGACGATCCCGACCATTTCCTGCGCTGGCTGGAGGAGCGCCACGCGGCCGGCGAGGCGCCGGACATCGAATGGGCCGGGGCCCAAAGCTTCGCCACCCGCACGCTCTATGGCCGGTATCTGCAGGATGTGCTGGCCGAATCCCGACGCGAGGCCGCGGCAGCCGGCGGGCCGGGGCTTGAGACGGTCTATGGCGATGTCGTCCGGGTCGAGCCACTGACGGCCGGCGGCGTGCGGCTGCATTTCGCCAACGGCCAGACCGGCGAGGCGGACCGCGCGCTGCTCTGCCTCGGCAATTTTCCGCCGATCATTCCCGTCGCCGATCTGACCGACCCGGCGCTGGCGGCCGCCTATATCGACGATCCCTGGCGGCCCGGCGCGCTGAGCAAGATCGGCGCGAGCGATGCCGTGGCGATCATCGGCAGCGGCCTCACCATGGTCGATATAGCCTTGCTGCTGGAGGATCAGGGCCATACCGGCCCGGTCACCGCCTTGTCGCGGCGCGGCTTCCTGCCGTTCGAACATGCGCCGGCGACGCCGGCGCCGGCCCCCGAGACGCTCCTGACGCCGCCGGTGACCGCCGCCGGCCTGCTGCGCGGGGTGCGCCGCCAGATGGACGACGGCGGCAATTGGCGCGGCGTGATCGACGGGCTGCGGCCGATCACCCAGGCGCTCTGGCAGGCGATGAGCGTGGCGGAACGCCGGCGCTTCATGCGCCATCTGCGGCCCTGGTGGGAGGTGCGGCGACACCGCATGGCCCCCTCGGTCGCGAACCGGCTGTCGGGCCTGATCGAGGCCGGGCGGCTGGCCGTCGCCGCTGGCAGGGTCGAGGAAATCGCCGCGCGCGGCGGGCGGATCGATCTGCGCTACCAGCCGCGCGCCGGCCGCCAGGGCAGCGGCAGCGGCCCGACCACGCTGACAATCGACTGGATCGTCAATTGCACCGGCCCGCAATGCGACTATGCGCGCATTGCCGATCCGCTGGTGAAGGATATACTAGCGACCGGCCTGGCCCGCCCCGATCCGCTGCGCCTGGGGCTGGATGTCACGCCCGACTGCCGGCTGATCGGCCGCGATGGGCGGCCCAGCCCGTCGCTTCTCGGCCTCGGCCCGGTCACCCGCGGCGATTTCTGGGAGATCACCGCCGTGCCCGACATCCGCGTGCAGGTCAATGGCGTGGTCGACGGCCTGCTCGCTTCAGCTGACTGAGCGGCGAATAGACGCAATCCGCGAAGGGTTGTTGGTACACGAACGGTATGATAGGCAGATTCCATGCTGCGAAAACTGATGACTTTCTTCCAGCCCGACGAATCGGGCGCCGCGTCCCGTCCGGGTAATACGCTGCATCTGGCGGCCGCCGGCCTGCTGGTCGAGGCGGCGACGGCCGATGACAGCTATGGCGCGACCGAGCGGGCGACCATCGCCACGCTGTGCCGCGAACGCTTCGGGCTGAGCGCGGCGGAGGCCGAGGAGCTGGTGGCCGAGGCCGAGGAACAGGCCAAAGACACGAACGAGCTGTACGGCTTCACCCGCACGGTGCGCGAGCAGATGCCGCCGGAAGAGCGGGTGCAGATCATCGAGATGCTGTGGGAGCTGGTCTACGCCGACGGCACCCTGCACGATTACGAGGCCAACCTGCTGCGCCGCATCTGCGGGCTGATCTACGTGCCGGACCGGGACAGCGGTGCCGCGCGCAAGCGGGCGATGGCGAAGTTGGGGCTGGCGGACGCATGACCCGCCGGAAGATAGAGAACGCTAGGCGGAGTGGATCATGACCTATGTGGTGACCGAGGCTTGCATCAAGTGCAAGTACATGGATTGCGTGGAAGTCTGTCCGGTGGACTGCTTCTACGAAGGCGAAAACATGCTGGTCATCCATCCGGACGAATGCATCGATTGCGGTGTCTGCGAGCCGGAATGCCCGCCCGAGGCGATCATCCCCGACAGCGAGCAGACGGCCGAGGCCTGGCTTGAGGTCAATCGCGACTATGCCGACAAATGGCCGAACATCACCCGCAAGGGCGAAACGCCGCCCGACGCCGACAAGTACAAGGGCGTGGACGGCAAGTTCGAGAAATTCTTCTCCGACAAGCCCGGCAAAAGCTGAATCGGTTTTCTTGGCGTCGCGTGCACCGCGCCCTCCGCAAGGAAGGCGCGGCATTTGCCGTTCTTCTGACGCATAGGCGGTTTGCGCGACTCGGCTACCCATAAAAGGCTTTTTGTGTTAAAGTTTTTTGGTGGTGCGGACTCTGTTCTCCCACACTGCCTAAAAATTTCCAGTTATCAACCCGTTGTGGGGATGTATCGGGCAGCGGCGTTCTGGCGTCGCGAAGGGCTGGACCTTCGTTTGTTTTGCTGGGGCGTACGTTAATGAAAGGACGTTAGACGACGATGTCCAAGAAAATCGAGTTCAACACGGGCGAGTTCGTGGTGTACCCGTCTCACGGTGTCGGCCAGATCGTCGGCCGCGAGACCCAGACCATCGCCGGGTCGGAGTTGCAGGTTTTCGTGATCGACTTCGAGAAGGACCGGATGACGCTGCGCGTCCCGGTCGCCAAGGCCGGCACCTCCGGCCTGCGGGCGCTGAGCAGCAAGAAGCAGATGCAGACCGCGCTGGCCAAGCTGAAAGGCCGCAGCCGGGTGCGCCGCACCATGTGGAGCCGGCGGGCCCAGGAATACGAAGCCAAGATCAATTCCGGCGATCCCGCCTCGATCGCCGAGGTGGTGCGCGACCTGCATCGCAGCGCCGCGCAGCCCGACCAGTCCTACAGCGAGCGCCAGATGTACCAGGCCGCGCTGGACCGGCTGGCGCGGGAATTCGCCGCCATCGAAAGCATCGATCTGGAAGCGGCCGCGCAGCGGCTTGAGGAGATGATGAGCGCCGCCTGATCCGGAATTTTGGATCATTTAGTGGTTTTGCGCGTTTAAACCCTCAATAGGGGGTGGTCCCTAGCAGAAATGCGATGGCGCCACCCCTTTTCTTTTTGTCTAATCTGCGGCACCGTTCAGGGACTCCCCGACGCGCGGAAGGAACCCGCCCTGCCCATCATGCTCCGTATCCAGCCCCGCAATGGCGCCAGCCGCCATGAGTGACGACCGGGAGAAGTTCGCCGTGCTGCGCGCCGGCACGCGCTTCTGGGCGGTCGCGGCGATCCATGGCGAGGCGGAGCGGCTGATGCGGCTGCACGATCTGCTGGCCCCGCGACTGGTGGATGGCGACCGGCTGGTCTATCTCGGCAATCTGATCGGCCATGGCACACGCATCGCCGAGACGATGGACGAGTTGCTGCGCTTCCGCATCGGCTTCCTGGCCCGACCGCGCGTTTTCGCCGCCGACGTCGCCTATCTGCGCGGCAACCAGGAAGAAATGTGGGACAAGCTGTTGCAGCTGCAATTCGCGCCCAGCCCGCCGGAGGTGCTGGGCTGGATGCTGCGCCAGGGGCTGGAAGGCACCCTCGCGGCCTATGGCAGTTCGACGGCCGAGGCGATGGGCGTCGCCCGCCAGGGTGCGGTGGCGATCTCCCGCTGGACCGGCCAGCTGCGCGCCCGCATGCAGGCCCATGGCGGCCATGCCCGGCTGCTGAGCGGCTTGAAGCGCGCCGCCTATAGCGAGGCCGGGGGGCTGTTGTTCGTGAATGCCGGCATCGACCCCGCCCGCCCGTTGACCGCGCAAAGCGACAGCTTCTGGTGGGGTGGCGGCAGCTTCGGGCGCATCGCCAGCCCCTATGCCGGCTTTACCCGGGTGGTGCGCGGCTTCGACCCCTCGCATGGCGGGGCGGCCGAAGGCGAATTCACCGCCACGATCGATGCCGGCTGCGGCTTCGGCGGCCCGCTGGCGGCGGCCTGCTTCGACGAGCAGGGCGCCTTGCTCGACTGGATCGAGGCCTGACCGACGGGCGGAATATCCAACTTCCGTAAAAATTTCACAGCGTCCCGTGATCTGAACCCGCGTCCGGCGCGTATCCCCTTATGAGAAGCCGTTTTGACGTACCGGTCGATTGAACCGGACGCCTGATGCATCGACAGGGGATGCCGTTCATGGCCTATATCGACGACCCGGAGACTCAGCGCGCCAACCTCACCTTTATCCGCACCTCCATGAAGGAGCCGCTGCTCAGCCGCGAGCACGAGCAAGATTTGGCGATCCGCTGGCGCGACGCCCATGACGAAAAAGCCCTGCACGAACTGGTCCGCTCCTACACCCGCCTGGTCATCGCCACCGCCTCGCGCTTCCGCAATTACGGTCTCCCCATGGGCGATCTGGTGCAGGAGGGCAATGTCGGTCTGATGCAGGCCGCCGCCCGTTTCGAGCCGGACCGCGACGTGCGCTTCTCGACCTACGCCACCTGGTGGATTCGCTCGGCGATTCAGGATTACATCCTGCGCAACTGGTCGATCGTGCGCACCGGCACCACGGCGGCGCAGAAATCGCTGTTCTTCAACCTCCGCCGGCTGCGCGCCAAGATCAACGACATCAATGCCGGCGCCATGACCCAGGATGCCAGGCTGAAGGTGGCCACCGAATTGCGGGTCAGCCTGCAGGAGGTCGAGGCGATGGAAATGCGCCTGGGCGGGTCCGACCAGTCGCTGAACGCGCCGATTGCCGAAACCGGCGACGATAGCTGGCAGGATTTCCTGCCCGACCAGCGCCCGACGCCGGAAATGGTCGTCACCGGCCTGCGCGATTCCGTCAGCCGGTCCCGCTGGCTGGCCGAAGCCTTGTCCGACCTGTCGCCGCGCGAACGCGTCATCATCGAGCGCCGCCGACTGGTCGACGAAGGCGCCACGCTGGAGGAGCTGGGCCGCGAGCTCGGCGTCTCCAAGGAACGGGTTCGCCAGCTTGAGAACCGCGCCATGAACAAGCTGCGCGTCTCCATGCTGCGCAATGTCGGCAAGCCGGACGAGTTGTTTATCGAAGAGTAGGACCAGCCTCCTGCAAACAGCCTTGGGGCGTCTTCGGACGCCCCTTCTTTTTAGGTCGCGAACACCCGCTGAAAATGCTTCAAGCCGCCGGGGCTGAAGCTGACGATCCGGCTGTCCGGCAGGCGGCGGGCCCAGCCCAGCGCATAGATCCGGTCCAGCAGGGCCGCCCCCAGCGCGCCCGCCAGATGGCTGCGCCGCGCGCTCCAATCCAGGCAGCTTTTGCACAAGGGGCGGCGGGACGATGTCGCCAGAATTCCCGGGTCGATGCCGAACTCCATGGTGAAATCCTGGCCGGCAGGCGTCAGCGACAGATTCTCCCCCTGCTCCGCGATCAGCCCGCGCCGCACCAGCCCATCCAGCATCGCCACGCCGAGGTCGCCGGCCAGATGGTCGTAACAGACCCGCGCCTGGCGCAGCGCCGGTTCCTTCGGGCCGGTGCGGGTGCGCTGATGGCCGGCGCGGATCGCCAGGCCCATCAGCCCTTCCAGCACCTGCGCCACATCGCTGCCGGACAGGGCGAAATAGCGATGCCTTCCCTGCCGGCGCACGGTGAGCAGCCCGCCCGCCTCCAACTTCGCCAGATGTGTGCTGGCGGTCTGCGCCGTCACCCCGGCCTGGGCGGCCAGCTCGCCGGCGGTCAGGGCCTGGCCGCCCATCAGCGCGGTCAGCATGTTGGCGCGCGCCGGATCGCCAAGCAGCGAGGCGATGAGGGCTATATCGGGTCCGGCTTTCATAATTCGACGATAACCGAAGCATGGGCGTCGAACAAGCGGCTATCTTCCCCTCCTCCGCAACCGCCCATGGGAAGAAACGATGACCGTTACCTGCTGTATCCGCTATGTGATCGACCCGTTCCAGCGCGACGCATTCGAGGAGTATGCCCGCAACTGGCTGCGCATCATCCCGGCCTGCGGCGGCGATCTGCTGGGCTATTTCCTGCCGCATGAGGGAACGAACAATATCGCGCTGGCGATGATCTCCTTCGACAGCCTGGCCGCCTACGAGGCCTATCGCGCGCGGCTGAAGGCCGACCCGGAAGGCGCCGCCAATTTCCGCCTGGCGCAGGAGAAGCGCTTCATCCTCAGCGAGGAGCGGACCTTCCTGGCGCCTGTGCAGGCCGCCCGATGATCGCGGTGATCTTCGAAGTCGAGCCGGCGGCTGGAAAGCGGCTCGACTATCTCGACCGCGCCGCCGATCTGCGGCCGCTGCTGGACGGCATCGACGGCTTTCTCTCCATCGAGCGGTTCCAGAGCCTGGCCAACCCGAACAAGCTGCTGTCGCTGTCCTTCTGGCGCGACGAGGCGGCGGTGATCGAATGGCGGCGGCTGGAGGCGCATCGTGACGCTCAGGCGGCCGGCCGGGGCGGCGTCTTCGCCGATTACCGGCTGCGCGTGGCCGCCGTCATGCGCGACTACGGCATGACCCGCCGCGCCGAAACGCCGCCCGATCTACGGGCGGCGCATGGCGGGTGACGGCTACTGAGTGACCAGCTTCAGCAGCGAGCCTGTCGGCGGCATCTGGCCCGCCGGCAGGCCGTTCAGCACGGTGAAACGCTCCAGCTGGAACGGCCCGGCCGGCATCCTGGCGGCGACGCTCTGCTGGGTATCGCCCGCGCGGGTGCGGTACAACGCAATGCGCTCAGGACGCACATTGCCGGCTTCCGACGCGTTCAGGCGGCGGAAGCTGTAAGTGGTTTGCTGCAAACCGGCGGAAAGCTGCTGGGTCTGCTGCGGCGGGGTGACGAACAGGAAGCGGTAGAAGGTGCCTTCGCCGCCGGCGATGGCCACCAGCCGCACATCGGCCGGGCCGCGGTTAGTGTTGGCGCGCACCGAAGCGGTGGCGGCGTTCATGCCGTTCACCTGAATCTGCTCGACGCTGGAAACCTGCAGGCTCTGCCCCCAGGCCGCCAGATAGTCGCGGGCGCTGGGGCTGCCTTGCGGCTTGTCCATGTCGAACACGATGGTCGCCCCGTTCGGGCCGGTCGCCTGCACCTGGGTCTGGCCGTTCACCAGGGTGTAGCCCTCCGGCACGGTGAAGCGGAACCGCAGATCCGGATGGATGAATTCCTGGCCGCGCACGACGCCCTGGGCCGGGTTGTCGCCATAGAGCATGCCGTCGATGCTTTGCAGGTGCTCCTCATGGCCGATGCGGGCGTCCGGCGCGGCGGTGACGCCGGCCGCCTGGCGCGCCGCCTCCACCCGGTCCACGGTACGCGGATGGGTCGCCATGATGTTGGTCTGGTCGACCACGTCCGGCGACTTGCCGGCAAGCTGCGCCTGCAGGCGGGAATGCTGGTCCAGCTTGTACAGGAAGCTGGCCATCGCGTTCGGCTGATAGCCGGCGCGCGTCAGATAACGCACGCCCAGCGTGTCAGCCTCGAATTCCTGGCTGCGCGAATAGCTTTGCAGATAGGCCTGCGCCCCATAGCCGGCCACGCCGGCCAGCTCGTTCGAGCCGGTCAGCACGCCCAGCAGCGCCACGCCGACATTGGCCACCGTGCCCTGGCTGTAGCGCTCTGCCGAATGGCGGGCGGTGACATGGCCGATCTCATGCGCCATCACGCCGGCCAGCTCGGCCTCGGAATCCGCCAGCGCCAGCAGGCCGCGCGTCACATAGACATAGCCGCCGGGCAGCGCGAAGGCGTTGACGATGGGCGAATCCAGCACGGTGAAGGTGAAGGCCAGGTCCGGCATCTCGGAATGCTGCGCCAGCGACTGGCCCAGCCGGTTCACATAACCGGTCACCTGCTGGTTGTCGTACGGCCCGCCGAACTGCGCCATGACCTGGCTGTGCTGTTCCTTGCCGACCTGCCGTTCCTGCTGCGGCGACATCAGCCCGGCGAACTGCTGCTCGCCGGTCGCCGGATTGGTCGAGCAGGCAGGCAGGGCGGCGGTCAGCGCCAGCAGCGAAACGGCCGAGAGCAGCCTGACGAGACGGGAGATGGGTCGGGGGGTGGGGCGGCGGGATCGCATGGTCATTCCTGAAGCACCTCTATTTGTTCCGGATGCGTCGCTTCTATTGCTGGCCCGTTAAACGATTTGAGCCAGCCTCTGATCCGGATTTTTTTGCCCGACAGCGCAATCGGGTCGACTCCCGCCCGCTCGAACAGCCCGAGCGCGCGGTTATCGAGCGTGACGGTGAAATCAGACCGCCAATCTTGGTCGAAATTAAGGTAAGCGCGATTGCCCCTGCGCTCGGCCGCCACGACGCGCCCTTCAACAAGCTGGAAACTGTCGATGAATTGACCCGCTTCGCCATGGTCCAGCACGCGGTAATAGGGCTGTCCCCATATGCCGCGCTCCGCCGCGCGGGCCTCACGCTCCAGCGCCAGCATCTCAGCCACCAGGGCGCGATTGTCGGGAAAGCTGTAGACCCGCGCCAGGCCGCGACGCAGCATCTCGCCCTGAATCCACAGCCCGTCCTCGGCCCGGTGCAGATGCGCCAGCAACCGTCCGTGCCGGTCCTGCCGCGCCCCGCCATAGGACAGCGTCAGGCGGCGATTCAGCGCCAGCTCGGCCAGCGCCGCCTTCGCCTCCTCGGCCAACGGCCAGGGCTGGAAATTGCGCCGGCCCAGCGGCAGCTTCGGCGCTTGCAGCCCGACCAGCCGCACCTCGCGCCCGGTTTCCAGCATCAGCGTATCGCCATCGACGATGGCGACGACCGCCGCCGCCCCATCGCGCACCAGCGCGGCATGGGCGGGCAGCGGCAACAGCAGCAAGATCAGCAGGGCCAGACGCATCCTCATGCCCGAGACATGCGGCAAAGCGCGGCCGAAGGCAATCCCCGGCCCGGCGCAAGCCGTCAAGGACATACCGCCTTTGCTTCGAGCGGCCGCCCCTTGACGGGCGGTTCCGGGCGGCGTCCCATCGGGGTTGTTGTCGCAATGAGGTGCCGCCATGCCGCTCGGCCAGGATATTCCGCTCTATCCCGAGATCGACCCGTTCGAGAACGGCACCCTGTCGGTGGGCGGCGGGCATGTGATCTATTGGGAGCAGAGCGGCCGGACGGACGGCATCCCGGTCGTTTTCCTGCATGGCGGCCCGGGTTCCGGCGCGACGCCGGCGCATCGCCGCTTCTTCGACCCGGCGATCTATCGCATCGTCATCCTGGATCAGCGCGGCGCCGGCCGTTCCGCGCCGCTGGGCAGCCTGGTCGACAACAAAACGGCGCATCTGATCGACGATCTGGAGGTGCTGCGCCAGCAATTGCGCATCGAACGCTGGCTGCTGTTCGGCGGCTCCTGGGGCTCGACGCTGGCGCTGGCCTATGGCCTGGCCCATCCGGAGCGCTGCCTGGGCTTCGTGCTGCGCGGCATCTTTCTCGGCCGGCCGGCGGAGATCGACTGGTTCCTCTACGGCATGCGCACCATCTATCCGGAGGCCTGGACGAAATTCGCCGATTTCCTGCCGCCCGGCGAACGCGGCGACCTGCTGGCCGGCTATCACCGGCGGCTGGCCGACGCCGACCCGGCAGTGCATCTGCCGGCGGCGCGGGCCTGGAGCGTCTATGAGGGCTCCTGCTCCACCCTGCTGCCGCATCCAGAGCTGGTCGGCAGCTTCGCCGAGGACCGGCACGCCCTGGGCATGGCCCGGATCGAGGCGCATTACTTCCGCAATGGCTGCTTCATCGACGGCGACGAGATGCTGCGCCGGATCGACCGTATCCGCCTGCTACCGGCGATCATCGTGCAGGGTCGCTACGATATCGTCTGCCCGATCGTCACCGCCGACGCGCTGGCCGCCGCCTGGCCGGAAGCGGAATACCGCATCGTCCCCGATGCCGGCCATTCGGCGATGGAGCCCGGCATCCGCTCCGCCCTGATTGCCGCCACGCGATCGATGACCAATCGGTTCGCCTGAAAGAGGGAGCGGCCTTCCCTCTTCTGCTCGCTTGCGCGAAGGGAAGAGCTGAGTAAAGATACCGCACATTCAAGGTGTTGGCTGCCAGCAGGGACAGAAATCCGGGGGGACGGATAGGCAGCCGCGGTAAGAGAGGGGGCAGACGTGAAGCAGGGCTTATCGCGTAAATTACTGATGCGCGGCGCGCATGTCGCCGCGGTTATCGCCGGCATTCTACTCGCTCATGGCGGCGTGCAGCGGGCGCAGGCCGAGGAACCGGCCTTCCTAGCCCTGTCCGGCGGCGTGTACGATGCCCTCGACGACGATACCGCCGGGGAATTCCGGGCGGAGTATCGCTTCGCCGAGGCCGACAAGCTGTGGCTCTTCACGCCCTTCCTGGGCGTCATGGTGACGACCGACAAGGCGGCCTATGCCTATGCCGGGCTGGGCCTGGACATCCTGCTGACCGAGCGGCTGATCCTGACGCCGAGCCTGGCTCTCGGCGCCTATCACGATGGCGACGGCAAGAATCTCGGCCATACGCTGGAATTTCGCACCGGGGTGGAACTGGCCTACCGCTTCGCGGATCGTTCGCGGCTGGGCCTCGGCCTCCACCACATTTCGAACGCCGGCCTGGGCAACCATAATTCCGGCGCCGAATCGGCGGTGCTGACCTACGCCATCCCGACCGACGCGATCTTCGGCCGCTGAGGGATCGCCTCAGCCAGAATAGTCCAGCGGCAGGGCGGTGGTGTACTTGATCGTCTCCATGGCGAAGCTGGAGCTGACGTCGGTAAGCTGGGCGCGCAGGATCAGCCGCTTGTAGAACGCGTCATAGGCCGCGATGTCGGGCACCGCCACGCGCAGCAGATAATCGATCTCGCCGCTCATCCTGTAGAATTCGATCACCTCGGGAAAGTCGCTGACGGCGCGGGCGAAATGGTCCAGCCAGTCGGCATCGTGCCGCGCCGTCTTCACCGCCACGAACACGGTGACGGCGACATTCAGCTTCTCCGGATCAAGCAGCGCCACCCGGCCCCGGATCACGCCGGCTTCCTCCAGCCGCTGAATCCGCCGCCAGCAGGGCGAGGCGGACAGCCCGACCTGCTGTGCTATCTCCGCCAGCGGCAGCGAGGCGTCGGCCTGCAGAACGGCAAGGATTCGCAGATCAATCTCATCAAGGGAAATATTTTGCTTCATACTCCTTATTATGAAGAAATTTTTTCTGCCGTCACGCTGAAAGCCCACGAAATTAGCAAAACCTTTCGCCGTGAAGGGTCTTATCCTGAATAGGTCTTCAAGCCATCGGGAGTATGACCATGCAGCGATTGTTCAACGAGCATCCGGCCTCGGTCGGCGAAAGCTATACCGAGCATATGGGCACCGCCTGGTCGTTTTCCGGGCGGATGCTGACGGCGGGGCTCGCCTGCTTCGTGCATGGCATCTTCCCCTTCCTGTTCGTGAAGACCGGCTCGCAGGCGATCACCGAGCTGCATGACCGGATGGTGACCCATCGCCGCCGTGCCGAATCAGCGGTTGGCGCCCCTAGCGTCCCTCAAGCAGCCGAATAATCAGCCGGCGACGGCCCGCGCCAGGGCCGCGCGCGCCAGCAGCCGGGTGGAATCTAGCACCGGCAACGGCGAATTTCCCTCGTTCATGATCAGCGGTATCTCCGTGCAGCCCAGCACGACGGCGTCGCAGCCCGCGCGGCGCATCCGCTCCATCACCCGCTGGAAATAGGCGATGGCCGACGGCTCGAACCGGCCATAGACCAGCTCCTCCATGATGATCCGCGCGATCTCGTCGCGCTCCGCCTCGCTCGGCCGCAGCCAGTCCAGCCCGTGCGCCGCCAGGCGCTGCGGATAGACCTCGCTGTCGACCAACCAGCGCGTGCCGGTGAGGCCCAGCCGGCGGTAGCCCTGGCTGGCGGCGTGGGTGGCGACCGTTTCGGCGATATGCAGCCAGGGCAAGGGGGAGCGCGGCGCCACCAGATCGAAAGCCTGATGGATGGTATTGTCCGGGCAGATCAGGAAATCGGCGCCGGTCCGCGCCAATTTCTCCGCCGAATCCAGCATCAGCGACGCCACGCCTGCGCGGTCGCCGCGTTCCAGGCAGGCGACATAACGGTCCAGCGAGGGGGTATGCATCGAGATTTCCGGATGGGCGTGCGGGCCCAGCAGCGCCGAGCCTTCCGCGCACAGCGTGCGGTAGCACAAGGCCGCGCCTTCGGCGGAACAGCCGACAATGCCGATATGCAAGGGCATGGCATAGCTTCCGTTGCGGATGGGATTGCACATGATCGCCCAGCCGCCGGCAAAAAAGAAGGGCCAGCCGGTTGGGCTGGCCCTGTCAGGTCGAGGGGCTAGGGAAAATCAGGCGTGGGCGGCGTTGCCCGGCGCGGTGCGGACGGTGCGGCGGTGGTCGTCGATCGCCTTCAACGCTTCCGCCGTGCCGATCAGCAGGGCGAGGCCGACGAGGCTGACCAGCCCCTGGGTAAGCAGCGAGCCATCGACCTCCCGCAGCACCGCATAGCCGGTGAAGGACAGGGCGATGCCCAGAGCGAAGACCGGCAGGCTGTGCTGCCCGGTGACGATCAGCGGCTGGATGTAGCGGCTGCGCAGCAGGGTTGCGTTGGCCGGCAACCAGCGGCTGGCCAGATAGGCGGTCGCCAGGAAGTGCAGCAGGCGCAGCACATCGAGATTGGTCTTGCTGATCGGGTGGATCAGCCCGTGCACCGCCTGCGGCAGGGCCGGCACCAGGGACGGCGTATAGTAAGTCATCGCCAGATACAGGCCGAAGACCGCATAGGCGACGGCGGCGATGGTCAGCGGGCGGGCATAACGGTCCGAGAGCCGGCCGATGACCGCGCGGTTCAGGCTGACGTAGGCCCCCAGCATGAACAGGAACTGCCAAGCGAAGGGGTTGAAGTACCACACACCGCCCGGATGCACCGGCAGGTTCAGCTCGAACTGCCAGGCGGCCAGCCACAGCGCGGCGGACGCGGCGATGGTGACGAGCGGCCGGCGCATCATCGCCCACAGCGCGGCCGGGAAGACCAGCAGCAGCACGATATAGAGCGGCAGCACATCCATGTTCAGCGGCCGGAAGGTCAGCAGCAGGCTGTTCAGCAGCCCGGCCTGCGGATCGGCCATCAGGGTGAGGATGTTGCTATAGGCCAGAATGTTGATGTTGGCGGTGCGCTGGAACAGCCAGATCGCCTCGACCGCCAGCACCAGCAGCAGCAGGATATGCACGCCATAGACCTCGCCGGCGCGATGCAGGATACGCCCCGCCGCCGCCTTGAAGCCATCGCGGTTCATCCGCTTGCCATAGGCCAGAGCCGCGGCATAGCCGGAGATGAAGACGAATATCTCCGTCGCGTCGCTGATGCCGAAATGCTTGTTGGTGATCCAGGAGAAATCGTTGCCCGGAATATGGTTCAGGAAGATGAACAGCAGCGCCAGGCCGCGAAACAGGTCCAGCCGGTAATCCCGCTGCGAACCCTGCATTTCCTTGCTGGTGACGATCATCGCTCTTCTCCCCGCCAATCCGGTGAGAAGAAACTAAGCCTGGAACGATGATGTCAGTAGCCGGCAATATCGGCACTCATCGTTCTAAATTCGGAACGATGAGTGCCGTCTGAAAGAAGCGGCCGGCTACTCCGCGCTGGGGGTGTAGCGGGCGCGGGCGCCGCGCTCGATGGCGGCGGCGACAAGGCGGTCGACATTGATGCGATGGCGCAGGATTTCCAGCATCCGCAGCTCTTCCTGGCTCGCCTTGCCGTCGGACGCGACGACGTCGCAGGCAACGGCATAGGCGGTTTCGCGCAGGCGCGGCGGCAGCCCGTCCTTTATCAGGTCGAGCGCCGTATCCAGGCCATTCTCCGCCTGCAACAGCTCGCCGCAGCTGCTGGCGATGTTCGGCAGATTATTCAGGTCGAAATCGCGGAACACCGGCAAATGCGTGACGATTTCGGTGATGGTGTCGAACTCGGCGTCGGTCATGTCCGAATCGGAGGCCGAAACCAGGACCATGACATAGACCAGGGCGGTGTGGTGGGAGATCATTCGAGGCTTTCAGGGTGGCTACGGAGTTTCTACAGAAGCAAATACCGCAACAGACCGTGGCGGCAATATGGCGTCGCCACCATGCCGCACCCTGAAACCGAAGAGGAAGGAAGGAATGGTGCCGGTGGAGGGATTTGAACCCCCGGCCACCCGCTTACGAAGCGGATGCTCTACCGCTGAGCTACACCGGCGCCAAGGCGGCGGACATTAGCGGCAAGAGGGCTGTTCCGCAAGCCCTCCTGGCCGGGAAAATATCCGGGCCTCCTTCAGGCCGCTGGCCGGGGCGGTTGACCGGCGATCGGCGGCTCGATAACCGCCAGCGGCCCCTTCTCCTTGCCCACCGGCCCGGCATCGGCGGTCGCGGCGGAGTCCGCCTCGACCGGCAGGGCGGCGGCACGCGGCGGCGTGCGCCATTCCTGGCTGTCGAAGGCGGTGCAATTGCCGCATACCGCCGTCCAGACTTCCGCCTGTGCGCCGCAGGACCCGCAGATCCAGGCCGGATCGGGATCGGCCGCGGCGGCCTTGGCCAGCCAGTCGCGCACCCGCGCCGCATCGCCATATTCGGCATCGGCCACGGCGGCCATCAGCCGGTAGGCGCGCGCGGTGGCCCCGCTCTGCGGCCCGGCGGCGATCGCCTTGTCGAGATGCGCCCGCGCCTCGCCCCAAAGTTGCGCGGCCAGCGCCGCCTCGGCCACGGCAATCAGGCTTTCGACATGGGTGGGGGATATCTGCTCCAGCTTCTGGAACCGGCGCATGCGCTGCAACGCGCTCTCGCCCGGCCAGCATTGGTCGTACAGCCGCGCCAGCTCGGGATGCGGGGCGCGGGCCCAGACCGTCTCGATCAGCTTGGCCGCGCGCTTATGCTTGCCGGCCTCGATCAGCAGCCTGGCCTCAATGGCGGCGGCCGGCACGAAATCGGGCATCGCCGCATGGGCGCGCTTGGCATGCTCCATCGCCGCCGCCATGTCGCCGGCGGCGATGGCGGCGCGGCTGCGCTCCACCAGCAGGGCGGCGCGATGGCTGTTGGCGGCCGGCGCCGGCAGCGCCTTGGTCTGGGCCGATTCGCGAATCGTACCCAGCGCCTCATCCCAGCGCCGGTCCTTCACCTGCAAATCGAGCAGCGTGCTCAAGACCCACGGCGTATCCGGGCGGATCTTGTGGGCGCGCTTCACCAGCGCCAGGGCCTGGGCGCGGTCGCCCTTGCGCATCGCCTGGGTCAGCAGCCCGCGCAGGCCCAGAAACTCGGTCTCCGGGCGCTTCAGCATGGCGGTGAAATAGCGCTCGGCGGCCTCGTCGTCGCCATTCAGCTGGGCGGCCTGCGCCGACAGCAGCATGGTCAGCGGCGGGTCTTCCAGCAGTGAATCGGCCTTGCGCGCAAGGCGCTTGGCCTCCTCCGGATCGCCGGCGGCGACCGCCACCATGCCCTGGGTCAGCGCCAGATAGCCCTGGCGGCGCTTCTTCTCCGCCCGGCGGCGCATATAGGCGATGGGCGAGCCGAGCAACGCGCCATAGACCCGGAACAAGCCGGTCAGCAGCAGGGCCACGATCAGCAGCAGCACCACCAGCAGGCCGAAGGAAGTATCCAGCCGGTAGCCCTGCCAGTCGATGCGCACCGTGCCCGGATGTTCGGCCAGCCAGACCGCCGCCGCGATCAGCAGCGCCAGCTTGACGGCGAAGAAGACGGCCCACCTCACGGCTTGGCCCCCCCGGCAACGGGGCTGCCGGCCGATTGCGACAAGTTGGCCACCGCATGGCTGCGCAGCCGCGCCAGGGCGTCGTTCACGGCCAGCCGGGCGCGGGCATCTTCCATCCAGGGGGCGACCGCCTCGGCGGCCGGGCCTTGCAGCGCGGCCATCTCCGACACGGCGGCGGCAAGGTCATGGCGCTCCAGCGCCTCCTCGGCCCGCGCGGTGCGGGCCTCCACCGTCTCGCCCTCGACCTGGCCGGTGCGGCGCAGGGAGACGAGGCCGGCGATACGATTCAGCGTCTCGCCGACGACGCTCTGGCTCTCCCCCGCCCGCTCGGCCCGCACGGCGGCGGCGGCGATGTCGGGGAAACGGTCGGCCAGCACGGCAATGGTCGGCACCCCGGCGGCGGCATGGTTCTTCAGGACACTCAGTTCCTCCTCCAGGCCGCTCTCCGCGCCGACAAGCCGGGCAATCGCCGCCATCTCGGTCTCGTAGGCGGCCCCCTGCTGCATCGGCGTGGCGAGCTGGGCGACCGCCAGCATCAGCGCCTCGCGACGGCCATCCAGCGCGGCCGCCTTGGCGACGCCCTCGCGCAGCACGCCGATCTCCTCGCGCAGGCGGCCCAGCTCGGCCGGGTCGGCGCGCGGCATCTCGGCCAGCGCCGTCTCCAGCGCCCGCTGCCGGCCGCGCAGCTCTTCCAGCCCGCCGGCCTGCGCCGCTTCGGACACTTGCTTGATCTCGGCCTCCAGCGCGTCCAGGCGTTCGCTCAACGGGCCGGCATCGACCGCCCCGCCGCTGCCGCTGCCGCCGCCCTCGGACGCCAGCATGCTGCGCACCATACCGATTTCCTCGGACAGGGCGGTCTGGCGCTCCTCCAGCCGGGCGATGCGGCCTTCCAGCGCGGCGATCTGATCGCTACCGGCGGCGGGGCGCTGGGTCTGCTGTTCCAGCGCGGCGACACGCTCGGCCAGGGGCGACACACGATCTTCCTGGGCCGCGCCCAGGGTCGGCAGGGTGATGCCAAGCTGGCTGAGATAGGGCTGCACCGCCGGCCGCCACAACGGCAGCGTGCCAACGGCGACGATCGCCAGCACGACCAGCGCCAGCAGGCCATAGCCATAACGCCTGGCGCTGCCGGGGCGCTTCTGCGCCGGCGTAGACGTGGAGGGGGAAGCGGAGGGGGACGCGGATGAGGGCGGCGTCTTCGCCTCCGGCTTGGCCGACGCGGCGGCCGTGGCGCTGGCGGCGCTGGCCGCGCCGGTCTTCGGCGCATCCGGTTTGGCGGCGGGCTTCGCGGCGCCGCTGCTCGGCCCAGGCTTATTGGGCCCAGAATTATTGGAACCAGAATTATTGGAACCAGGATTATTGGGCCCGGTCTTTTTGCCGTCGCTGGCGTCGGTCATCGGCTGGTCCGTGGATTTCGGCTGCGGGGAATCGGCTGGCGGGGCTGGTTTCGCGGTCGCATCGGCCTCTCCCTCCGCCTGTTCATGCGGGATCAACGTATCGAGCGCCGCAACGATCCCGTCCTGCGTCGGCGTCGCGGCGATTTTCACGCTACGCCAGGGCAGCGCCCGGCAGGCATCGGCCACCGCCTGACTGATCGCCACCGCGTGCAGGCGGCTGAGCGGCGTTGTCAGGCCGGCCGACTGGGCCAGCCTAGCAAAGGTCTCCGCCGTGCGGGGAGAGAAAAACAGAACGGCGTCGAGCCGGCCGCGCTTCAGCGCCGCCAGCGTGCCGGGGCTGATGGCCCCCGCCGGCCGGGCCTCATACAGCGTCACGCGGTGGATGGTGAAGCCGGCGGCCTCCAGCAAACCGGTCAGGTCGCCCGCCACGATCTCCCCGGCGGCATGCAGCAGCGGCCCGGCGACCGGGCTCAACCGGGATTTGACCAGCGCCGCCAGATCCTCGACCGCGCCCTCGGCGCTCTCGACCCGGGTGAAGCCCAGCGCGCGCACCGCTTCCGCCGTGGCGTCGCCCACCGCCAGCACCGGCAGGTCGCGTCGTTCGGTCAGGGCCGGCAGGCGGACCGCGCCATTGGCGGAGGTGACCAGAATGGCCTGGACGCTGGCGATATCGACCGGCAACGGGCCGGGATCGCGCGGCACGATGTCGAGCATCGGCTCGACCCGGCATTCCATTCCACGGTCGCCCAGGCGCTTCGCCAGCGCTTCGGACTCGGGCTTCGGCCGGGTGAGCAGGACACGCATCAGCCGCTCTCCAATATCCGGAAGAATTCAGACCCGGCGCTCTCGCGCAGCGCCTGGCCGGCCGCGCGCCCGATGGCGGCGGCGTCGGACGCAGCACCCTCGCGGGTGACGTCATGGCGCTGCGTGCCGTCGGGCAGCACGATCAGACCGTACAGCGTCAGCCGGTCGCCGGCCAGCTTCGCCAGCGCGGCGATGGGGGTGCGACAGGAGCCGTCCAGCTCCGCCAGCATCGCCCGCTCGGCGGTAACGCGCGTCGCGGACTCGCCATGGTTCAGCGGGGCGAGATAGGCGGCGATGCGGGCATCGGCCGCCCGCCGCTCGACGCCGATGGCCCCCTGGGCGACGGCGGGCAGCATGATGGAGGCGGGAATCGCCGCCATGCCCGCCGGTTCTATCGCCAGTCGATGCAATCCCGCCATGGCCAGTAATGTGGCGTCGACATCGCCATTGTCCAACTTGCGCAGCCGGGTGCCGACATTGCCGCGAAACGGAACCACCGTCAGATCCGGCCGCCGGCTGAGAATCAGCGCCTGCCGGCGCAGCGAGGAGGTGCCGACCACGCTGCCCGCCGGCAGATCGTCGATGCCGGCCGCCTTGGTCGAGATGAAGGCGTCTCGCGGGTCCTCGCGCTCCAGGATGCAGTCGATGACGAGGCCGTCGGGCAGAATTGTCGGCACGTCCTTCATGGAGTGCACGGCGATGTCGATGCTAGTGTCCAGCATCGACTCCTCGATCTCCTTGGTGAACAGGCCCTTGCCACCCAGCTCGGCCAGCGGGCGATCCTGCACCCTGTCGCCGGTAGTGCTGATGACGACGATCTCGATCGCGTCGGGATCGCGCAGCTCTTCATGGGCGGCGGCGAGGCGCGCCTTCACTTCGCTGGCCTGGGCAAGCGCAAGCTGGCTGCCGCGCGTGCCGATGCGGATGAGGCTTTTCTTCTGCATGGTGACGCCACAGATAGACGGATGAGCCGGAGAAGGAAAGCCCGTTGGAGGCTTTTGCCGGCTCCGCTATGGTGCGCGCCATGATCGTCCTGGGAATCGAGACAAGCTGCGACGAGACCGCTGCCGCCATCGTGACGGCGGATCGGCGCATCCTTGCCAACGTCGTGCTGTCGCAGCTCGACGAGCACCGCCCCTATGGCGGCGTGGTGCCGGAGATCGCCGCGCGCGCGCATCTCGACCATATCGACCGGCTGGTGGCCGAGGCGATGGCGGAGGCCGGCCTGGGCTTCGCCGATCTCGACGGCGTCGCCGCGACCGGCGGGCCGGGGCTGATCGGCGGCATCATCGTCGGCGTGATGACGGCGAAATCCATCGCCGCCGTACATGGCAAGCCGTTCGTCGCGGTCAATCATCTGGAAGGCCATGCGCTGACCGCCCGGCTGACCGACGATGTCGCCTTCCCCTATCTGCTGCTGCTGGTTTCCGGCGGGCACTGCCAGTTGCTGCTGGTCGAGGGCGTGGGCGGCTACACGCTGCTCGGCTCCACCATCGACGACGCGGTGGGCGAGGCGTTCGACAAGACAGCCAAGATGCTGGGCCTGCCCTATCCCGGCGGCCCGGCGCTGGAACGCGCGGCGGCGGGCGGGGACGCGGCCCGCTTCGCGCTGCCCCGACCGATGCTGGGCCGGCCGGGCTGCGACTTCTCCTTCTCCGGGCTGAAGACCGCCGTGCGGCAAAAGGTTGAGCAGATGCCCCGGCCACTGCCCGAAGCGGCGCTGGCCGACCTTGCCGCCGGCTTCCAGACTGCCGTCTGCGAAAGCCTGGCCGGCCGCTGCCGCAACGCGCTGAAGCAGCTCTCGGTCTCGCACCCGCAGGTGCGGACCATGGTGGTGGCCGGCGGCGTCGCCGCCAACCAGGCTATCCGCACCGCCCTGACCGGCCTGTGCGCCGATTTCGACTATCGGTTCGTCGCCCCGCCGATGAAGCTGTGCACCGACAATGCCGCGATGATCGCCTGGGCCGGCATCGAAAAGCTGCGCCTGGGCGAGACCGCCCCCCTGACCTTCGCCCCCCGCCCCCGCTGGCCCCTCGACCCCGACGCCGTGACCACCCAGGTCCGGGCGACCGAGCGGGTGTAGATAATTCCCTCGCCCCGGCAAGGAAGGGGGAAGGGGCGGCTCTACCCCTGTCAGCGCCCTTCCCAGCATCTCCCTCTCCCCTTCCGGGGCG
>NZ_LPXN01000101.1 GCF_001618175.1 Oceanibaculum pacificum
GCGTCTCGAAGCATCGGGCGGCGCGCTCCGTTGATTCATGCCGCCTGTTAAGCGCCCAACCGCCCCGGCAAGCTGCGTCATGAATTGACTGCCGTCAGGTTATCAGACAACCTGACGAAATGAATCCCTTCAATGTTATCGCCAAGCCGGTTCGGCTGACGGATCAGATCGCGCGGGTGCTGGCGGAGCGCATCCTGCAGGGCGCGCTGCCGCCGGAATCGCGCCTGCCGGCGGAGAAGGAGCTGGCGGAATCCTTCGGGGTCAGCCGCTCGGTCATCCGCGAGGCCGTGTCGATGCTGAAATATGACGGGCTGGTCGAGACCCGCCAGGGCAGCGGCGTCTATGTCAGCGCCACGCCGACCGCGCGCTCCTTCCGGCTCGACCGGCCGGAGGCCGGCAGTGCGGCCGACCTGGCCGCCATCTTCGAGCTGCGCATCGTGGTCGAGGCCGCCGCCGCCGGGCTGGCGGCGGAGCGGCGCGGCAAGGCCCAGCTCGACGCCATGGCCGCCTATCTGGAGGTGATGGCCGCCGACGTATCGGGCGGGCGGGCCGGCATCGAGGCCGACGCCGATTTCCACACCGCCATCGCCGCCGCCTCGGGCAATGCCTATGTCGAGCGGTTCATCGAGTTCCTGGGCGGCGCGCTGCGCGAGGCGATCCGCACCGCGCGCAGCAACTCCGCGCAATATCCCGGCTTTCCCGACGTGGTGCAGGCCGAGCATCGCAGAGTGTTCGAAGCCATCGCCGCCGGCGACCCGGCCGCCGCCGAGGACGCCATGCGCCAGCATGTGCTGGCCGCCATGACCCGCCTGGGCCTGAAGAGCAAAAAGACCAAACCGGAGGAAGAAAATGACTGCCCCCCTCGACGAAGCGCCGGCGATTCCCGGCCCGGACCGGTCGCCACGGCGCCCCGCCCTGGCCCTGCCGCCGCTTAGCTGCGACACCCACGCCCACGTCTTCGGGCCGGCCAAGGCCTACCCCTACTCCACCCCGCGCAGCTACACCCCGCCGGATTCGCCGCTGGCGGAATATCTGGCGATGCACGACACGCTGGGCGTCCAGCGCGGCGTGCTGGTGCAGCCCAGCGTCTACGGCACCGACAATACGGCGATGATGGACGCGCTCAGCGCCCATCCCGACCGGCTGCGCGGCGTCGCCGTGGTCGATCTGGCTGTCAGCCAGAAGGAGCTGGAGGAGCTGCACGCGGGAGGCGTGCGCGGCCTGCGCATCAATGTGCTGTTCAAGGGCGGCGTGCCGATCTCCTCGGCGCGCGGGCTGGCGGATCGCATCGCGGCCTTGGGCTGGCACCTGCAATTCCTGATCGATGTCGGCAACCATCCCGAACTGGACAAGGAGATGGGCGACTTCCCCTGCCCGGTGGTGATCGACCATATGGGCCATTGCGCCGTCGCCAAGGCCCCGGCCGATCCCGGCTTCAACGCCCTGCTGCGGCTGCTGGATGGCGGCAATTGCTGGGTGAAGCTGTCCGGCCCCTACCGCATTACCGGCCGCAAGGCGGTGCCGTTCGACGATGTGACGGCGATCGCCCGCACGCTGGCCGAGCGCCGGCCCGACCGCATGGTCTGGGGCACCGACTGGCCGCACCCCTCGATCCACACCGACATGCCGAATGACGGCGACCTGGTCGACATGCTGGCCGACTGGGTGCCCGATGCCGAGACCCGGCGGCGAATCCTGGTCGACAACCCCGCGCAGCTCTACGATTTTCCGCGATAAGGCCCGCGAAGGGGTCGCCGTATCCACAACAGAAACCCAAGGGAACACCACCATGACGACACGACGCACAAGCCTGAAGCTCCTGTCCCTCAGCGCCGCCCTGCTGGCCGTTGCGGGCATCGCCGCCAGCCCGGCCTTCGCCCAGAAGACCGTGATCAAGCTGGGCTGGACCACCAGCGACGGCGCGCAGGACCCCTATGCCGTCGGCGCCCGCGCCTTCAAGGAAGAGGTCGAGAAGCGCGCCGGCGACCGGATCGAGGTTCAGTTCTACCCGAACCGCCAGCTCGGCGACGAGAAGGACATGCTGGAAGGCATGCGCTTCGGCACCATCGACGCCGGCATCATCACCAACGCCGTCGTCGCCAATGTCGAGCCGTCCTTCCAGCTGAACGACCTGCCCTTCCTCTACAGCAACGAGGCCCAGGCCCAGAAGCTGCTGGATGGCGAGATCGGCGAGGCGCTGTCGAAGAAGCTGGCTGCCAAGGGCGTCTACGTGCTGGGCTTCATGGAAGGCGGCTTCCGCCACATGATCAACAACCGCAAGCCGGTGGTGAATCCGGATGATGTCAGCGGCGTGAAGTATCGCGTGATGCAGAATCCGGTCTTCATCGACATGTTCTCCTCGCTGGGCGGCAGCGCCGTGCCGATGGCCTGGGGCGAGACCTTCACCGCCGTGCAGCAGGGCACCATCGACGGGCTGGAAATCCCGGTCGCGGTGATCAGCGCCAACAAGTACAACGAGGTCACCAAGTATCTGTCGCTGACCAACCACACCTATTCGGCCATTGAACTGCTGATGTCGAAGCGCAGCTTCGACAAGCTGCCGGCCGATCTGCAGGGTGCGGTGCGCGAGGCCGCCAAGGCGGCGACCGCCAGCCAGCGCGTGACCGCGGCGGCCAATGTGCAGACCCTGCTGACCGACCTGGAAAAGAAGGGCATGCAGGTCAACAAGATCAGCGACCCGGCCGCCTTCCGCACCAGCGTGAAGCCGGTCTATGACAAGTTCCGCTCCTCCATCGGCGCGGACCTGACCGACGCGGCGCTGAAGGCCGTGCAGTAACCCATCGATAGCGGCGCAGGCGCTGATGCCTGCGCCGTTTCTCTTTTTCGCGGAGATACGGCATGTCCGATACCCCATCGGCGTCGCCTGCAAGGGGGCCGTTGCGCTGGCTGGACCGGCTGAGCGGCCTGATCGGCCTGGCATCGGGCTATGTCGCGGTCGCCATGACGCTGGTCATGCTGGCCGTGCTGACGTTGCAGATCGTCGCCCGCTACTTCTTCGGCGTGGCGCTGAGCTGGAGCGAGGAGCTGTCGCTGCTGCTGTTCACCTGGGTGGTGCTGCTGGTCGGCAGCCTGGGCGTGCGCGAGGGCTTCCATGTGCGCCTCACCCTGCTGCTCGACGCGCTGCCGCCGGGAGCCGGCCTTTGGCTGAACCGGCTGCTCGACGCGGCGATCCTGGTGTTCGGTGTGTATCTGGCGCTGGCCGGCTATGATTACGTCGAGGCGACGATGGGCCAGACCTCCGCCGCCATCGCCTATCCCATCGAGGCGCTGCACATGGCCGCCCCGGTCTGCGGCGGGCTGATCGCGCTGCATGCGCTGTCGCGCATCCTGGTGCCGCTGCCGCCCCGCGCCGCCGTACCGGAGGTCGAATAATGTCCGCCGCCGCCTGGATCTTGAGCGCCGGCTTCGCCGGGCTGCTCGTCATCGGCATGCCCTTCGCCTTCGCGCTGGGGCTGACCACGCTGGCCGCGCTGATCGTCTCGGACATCGACATGATCGCGCTGGCGCAGAAGATGATCAGCGGCTCGCAATCCTTCAGCCTGCTGGCGATTCCCTTCTTCGTGCTGGCCGGCGACCTGATGACCGCCGGCGGCCTGTCGCGCCGGCTGGTCGCCTTCGCCAATACCCTGGTGCGCCATGTCACCGGCGGGCTGGGCATGGTGGCGGTGATCGCCGCCGTGTTCTTCGCCGCGATTTCCGGCTCCGCGCCCGCGACCACCGCCGCCATCGGCGCGATCATGATCCCGGAGATGGAGCGCCGCGGCTATGACCGCGCCTTCGCCACCGCGCTGGCCATCGCCGCCGGCATCATCGGGCCGCTGATTCCGCCCTCCATCCCGTTCGTGATCTGGGGCGTGATCGCCGAGCAATCCATCGCCCGGCTGTTCCTGGCCGGCGTGATCCCCGGCTTCCTGCTGGCCGTCGGACTGATGGCGCTGTGCTGGCTCTATGCCCGCCGCCACAGGATCGAGCGCGAAAGCCGCGCCGGCGGCCGGGAAATACTGGCCGCCGCCTGGGACGGCAAATGGGCGCTGGGCGCGCCGGTGCTGATCCTGGGCGGCATCTATGGCGGTGTGTTCACGCCGACCGAGGCGGCCGTGGTCGGCGCGGCCTATGCGCTGATCGTCGGCCTGCTGGTGCACCGCGAATTCACCGTGCGGGAGCTGCCGCGCATCACCCTCCAGGCGCTGCGCACCACCGCCATCGTCATGTTCATCATCACGGCGGCGGCCGGCTTCGGCTGGCTGGTGGCGTTCGAGCAATTGCCGCCGAAGATTGCCAACCTGCTGACCGGCCTGTCGGACGCGAACTGGGTGGTGCTGATGGTGATCAACGCGCTGCTGCTGGTCATCGGCGCGGTGATGGACAATGTGGCCGCCATGGTCATCCTGGGCGGCGTGCTGGTGAATGCCGGCAATCAGATGGGCCTCGACCCGATCCATCTGGGGGCCATCGTCACCACCAACCTGACCATCGGCATGGCGACGCCGCCCTTCGGCTATGCGCTGTTCGTGGGCGCGGCGGTCAGCGGCCTCAGCGTCGGGCGCATTTCCAAGGCGCTGTGGCCGATGCTGGTGGTGATGGGGCTGGTGCTGCTGGCCGTCACCTATATTCCCTTCGTCAGCCTGGCCTTCCAGGGCCTGCTGTAGCGATGAACGGGTGAACAGTCCCTGTTCGCGAACGCGAACAGGGACTGTGAACACGGGCTTGACCGTGGCGCATAAGCCATTGAAAAAAATAAAAAGATGATCCTGGCACGATCCTTGTGACAGAGGTGGCCCATGAGAGGCCGCCCATGACACATCTGCTTGCCCTGCCCCTGTTGATGGGGATTGTCGCCAGCCTTGCCGGCACCCGCCTGCCACCGCGGCACGCGCCCTTGCTGGGGGCGGCCGTGGCCGCCGCCTGCTTCGCCGCCTATGGCTTCCTCGGCCTTGGAATGGCCGATGGGGTGGCCGTGGAAGCGGCCTTCTGGAGCGTGCCGGCCCTGGGCATCGGCGGCGGGTTGCGGCTGGACGGGCTGGGGCTGGTCTTCGCCCTGCTGATCTCCGGCATCGGCTTCTTCATCTTCCTCTACGCCCACCGCTATCTGGAGGGCGACAAGCGGTTGACCCGCCTGTCGGTTATGCTGACGCTGTTCATGACCGCGATGCTGGGCGCGGTGACCGCCGACGATGTGATCGTGCTGTTCATCTTCTGGGAGATGACCAGCCTGACCTCCTTCTTCCTGGTCGGCTACGACCATGAGAAGCCGGGCGCGCGCCAGGCGGCGTTGCAGGCCCTGCTGGTCACCGCCGGCGGCGGGCTGGTGCTGCTGGCCGGGTTGCTGATGCTGACCGTTGCGACCGGCACCAGCAGCCTGTCGGCCATCATCGCAATGCGCGACATCGTATTGACCGATCCGACGGCGACGGCCGCCATGCTGCTGATCATCGTCGGCTGCTTCACCAAATCGGCGCAGATACCCTTCCATTTCTGGCTGCCGAACGCGATGGCCGCGCCCACGCCGGTCAGCGCCTACCTGCATTCCGCCACCATGGTGAAGCTGGGCATCTATCTGCTGGCGCGGATGAACCCGCTCTATCAGGACGAGGCGCTGTGGCAGTCGATCCTCACCTGGTTCGGCCTGGGCACGGCGGCGCTGGGCGCGCTGCTGGCGCTGCGCGAGACCGACCTGAAGCGCATCCTGGCCTATACCACGCTGACCGCGCTGGGCACGCTGACGCTGCTGATCGGCGCGGCCCCCACCCTCACCCTGACGGCGGCGATGGCCTTCCTGGTCGCCCATGCGCTCTACAAGGCGGCGATGTTCATGATCGCCGGCATTGTGGATCACGAGACCGGCACGCGCGACGCCCGCGCGCTCGGCGGTCTGCGCAAGGCGATGCCGGCGACGGCCATCGCCACCGTGCTGGCCGCCCTGTCGATGGCCGGCCTGCCGCCCTTCATCGGCTTCCTGGGCAAGGAGCTGATCTATGAATCGCTGCTGGAGGCCGGCCCCGCCGCCCTGCTGCTGATCGCCGGCATGCTGTTCGTGAACGGCGTGAATGTCGCGGTCGCCGGGCTGATGGCCATCCGCCTGTTCTTCGGCGGCCAGCGGCCGACGCCGGCCAGGCCGCACGATCCGCCCGCCGGCATGCTGGCCGGCCCCTGGACGCTGGCCGCGCTGGGCCTTGCCGGCGGCCTGCTGTCGGGCGCCGTGGGGCTGTGGATCGTCGGCCCCAGCGCCGGGGCGATCCTGGGCGCGCCGGTAACGGCCGACCTCTATCTCTGGCATGGCTTCAACCTGGTGCTGGGCCTCAGCGGCCTGACCCTGGCGACCGGCGGGGCGCTCTATCTGGGCTGGCCGCGGATTCAGCCCTGGCTGGCCGGCATCGCCGCCATCGACCGGTTTGGGGCGAATGCCGGGTACGAGAAGGGCCTGGCCGGGATAATCCGCCTGTCTGAGGTCAGCACCGCGCTGATCCAGCATGGCGACCTGCGCGGCTATCTGCGCACGCTGTTCCTGGTCACCGCCGCCGGGCTGCTGCTGACGCTGCTGCTGCGCGACGGCTTCGCCCTGCCTGGCTTCGACAGCGGCACCGTGGATATCCGCGCCCTGGCCTTCCTGGGCATTGCCGGCGGGGCGCTGGCGACGGTGTTCGCGCGCACCCTGTTCGGCGCGGTCGTATGCTCCGGCCTGGTCGGCTTCGCCACGGCGCTGGCCTTCCTGTTCTTCGGCGCGCCGGACGTCGCCTTCACCCAGTTCGCTGTGGAGACGCTGCTGGTCGCCATCCTGGCCTTCGCGCTGGTGAAGATGCCGATCCGCCGGGCCGACGACCGCACCGCCCGCGACCGGGTGAAGGATGGCGGTATCGCCATCGCCAGCGGCGTCGCGGTGACCGCGCTGCTGCTGGCCGTGCTGGCCACGCCGTTCGATAGCCGCCTGTCGGACTGGTTCGGCAATGCCAGCCTGACCGACGCCTTCGGCCGCAATGTGGTGAACGTCATCCTGGTCGATTTCCGCGCCCTCGACACGCTGGGCGAGATCACCGTGCTGGCCATCGCCGCCTTCGCCGTGCTCGCCCTGCTGCGCCCGATGCTTCAGGAGACCCGCAAATCATGATGCCCTCGCTGATCCTGCGCACCATGGCGCCGCTGGTGTTCGCGCTGTCGCTGCCGGTGTCCTTCTTCATCCTGATCCAGGGCCACAACAATCCCGGCGGCGGCTTCGTCGGCGGGCTGGTGGCGGCCGCTGGGGTGATCTTCTACGCACTGGGCCGGGGCCGCGACGCGGCAACGGATCTGCTGCGCGTGCCGCCCGCCACGCTGTGCGGCGTCGGCATCCTGCTGGCGGTCGCCAGCGGCGTGCCGGGCCTGCTGGGCGCGGGGTTCCTGACCCATGATTGGTGGGCCCCGGCCTATGGCCTGGGCACCGCGCTGATCTTCGATACCGGCGTCTACCTCACCGTGGTCGGCACCGCCTCGGCCATCTTCCTCGCGCTGATCAGGAGCTGATCGTGGAGAGCCTGTTCGCCATCGCCATCGGCATTCTCACGGCCGCCGCCGTCTATATGTTCCTGGCCCGCGACCTGCCGCGCGTGCTGATCGGCTTCATCATGCTGGGCACGGCGGTGAATATGCTAATCCTGGCCGCCGGCCGCATCGGCAGCATCGTGCCCGCACTGGTGGCGGGGAATGAGAGCGCGCTGACCGCCGCCGCCGCCAACCCGCTGCCGCAGGCGCTGATCCTGACCGCCATCGTCATCGGCTTCGGCCTGGCCGCCTTCGCCCTGATGCTGATCGTGAAGAGCCAGCGCATCCTGGGCACCGTGATGCCGGAGGAGATGCAGGAGGCCGAGGGCGATGTCGCCCCGCAGGCCCTGCCCGCGCCGGCGCCGGCCCGCCGGAAGGATGCCGCGTGATGCAGATTCTGCTGGTCGCACCGCTTCTGATTCCGCTCTGCACCGCCGCGCTGACCGCGATCCTGTGGAGCCGCCCGGATTTGCAGCGCCCCCTCGGCCTGGCCGGGGCCTGGCTGCTGCTGGGCAGCGCCGTGGCGCTGCTGTCCGCCGCCTGGGAGCATGGCCCGCTGGTCGGCCAGATGGGCGGCTGGGCGGCCCCCTACGGCATCACGCTGGTCATTGACCTGTTCTCCGCCATCATGCTGGTGATCACCGGGCTGATGGCCGTGGCCGTGGCGATCTACGCCATGGGGCCGGGCGCGGTGGAACGCGACAAGGCCGGCTTCCAGCCGCTGTTCCACAGCCTGATCCTGGGCGTGGCCGGCGCGTTCTCCACCGGCGACATCTTCAACCTGTATGTCTGGTTCGAGGTGATGCTGATCGCCTCCTTCGGCCTGCTGGTGCTGGACCGCACCCGCGAGCAGATCGATGGCGGGCTGCGCTATGTGGCGTTGAACCTGGTCGGCACGCTGTTCTTCCTGATGGCGGTCGGCCTGCTCTACGGCCTGACCGGCACGCTGAACCTGGCGGACATCGCCCGCGTCGCGCCCGACATCGAGAATCAGGGCGCGCTGGCGGCCGTCGGCGTGCTGCTGCTGATCGCCTTCGGGGCCAAGGCGGCGGTGTTCCCGATCTTCAACTGGCTGCCGGCGGCCTATCACACCGCCTCCATGCCGGTGGCCGCCATCTTCGCGGCCTTGCTCACCAAGGTCGGCGTCTACGCGATCATCCGGGTGTTCACCCTGATCTTCGCGCACGACGCCGCCTTCTTCGGGCCCATCGTCGGCGTGATCGCCATGGCGACCATGGTGACCGGCGTGCTGGGAGCCGCCTCGCACTACGATGTCCGGCGCATCCTGTCGTTCCACATCATCAGCCAGATCGGCTACATGCTGGTCGGCGTGGCGCTGATGACGCCGCTGGCGATCGCCGGCAGCGTGCTCTACGTCGTCCACCACATCATCGTGAAGGCCAACCTGTTTCTGATCGCCGGTGCGATGCGCCAGGAGGGTGGCTCCTTCGCGCTGCGCCGCCTCGGCGGGCTGTGGGCGGCGAAGCCGATCCTGGGGCTGCTGTTCCTGGTGCCGGCGCTGTCGCTGGCCGGGCTGCCGCCGCTCTCGGGCTTCTGGGGCAAGTTCGCGGTGATTCGCGCCGGCCTGGAGGCGGAAGCCTATGTGCTGGCCGGCGTGGCGCTCGCCGTCGGACTGCTGACGCTCTATTCGATGATCAAAATCTGGAATGAAGCATTCTGGAAAATGAAACCGGAAGCGGCGAAATCCATTCCCTGGACCCGCCGCGAGCGCGTCGCGACCTACGCACCGATCCTCGCGCTGGCCGCGCTGACACTGACCATCGGCCTGTGGACCGAACCCTTCGCCGCCCTGTCGCTGGCCGCCGCCGAGGAGCTGCTGGACCGTCAGGGCTACATCCAGGCCGTGCTCGGCTCCGTCCAGACCGCCGGCCTGCCGGGAGGTGCGGAATGACCCGCCTGTTTGCCTGGACCCGGCTGCTGCTGATCTTCCTGCGCGAGCTGGCGCTGGCCACCTGGGACACCATCAAGGCCGTGCTCGGGGCGACGCACAAGCTGAGCCCGGCGATCCTGGCCGTGCCGCTCGACCTGCGCTCCGACGCCGCGATTACGCTGTTCGCCAACATGGTCACGCTGACCCCCGGCACCACCAGCCTGGAGGTCAGCGAGGACAAGCGCACGCTTTATGTCCACTGCCTGGACGCGCCCGACCCGGAAGCCGCGATCCGCGGCATGAAATCCTCGCTGGAGCGCGCCGTAATGGAGGCCCTGCCATGAACCTGATCCTGATCGCCTCTGCGATATCCGGCGCGCTGGTCGGCGTCAGCCTGCTGGCCGTGACCTGGCGGTTGCTGGCCGGCCCCAGCGCCGCCGACCGGGTGGTCGCCATCGACCTTTTGAGCCTGCTGGGCGTGTGCATCGCCTCGTTGACGGCCGTGATGACCGGCGTCGTCGCCTATCTCTACATCGCCTTCGGGCTGGCCATATTCGGCTTCCTGGCCGCCGTGGCCTTCGCCACGCTGCTGGAGCGCGCCAGCGTAGACCCCGAGAAGGAGCCGGTATGATGAGCCTGTGGGTGGAATTCCTGGCCGCGGCCTTGATCCTGTCCGGCGGGGTCGTCATGTCGATCGCCGCACTGGGCGTCGCCCGGCTGCCGGATGTGTTCATGCGCATGCATGCCGCCACCAAGGCCGGCGTCGTGGGTTCCGGCCTCTTGATGCTGGGGGCCGGCGTGGCGCTGCAATCCACCATCGGGCTGTTGATCGCCCTTGCCGGCGTGGCGCTGCTGGTCGCGACCACGCCGATTGCCTCGCACGCCCTGGGCCGCGCCGCCTATGTCGCCGGCATGCCGATGAGCGAGGCGCTGGTGAGCGATGCGCTGGCCGGCGTGCATGACCGCAGACAATTCGATTTAACCCCGCCGCCGCCCCGCCCGAAACGGGCCGAGCCGCCGCGTAAAAAGGAGGAAAGCGCTATGGCTTCCGCTCTTATCCAGCGGCAGATGCTGCCGCACGCGATCACCAACCAGACGGCGTTGCGCCATATGGTCTGCTGGCTGGCCGGCGGACCGTCGCACCGCGAGGCCGTCCAGCTCGCCCTCGATCTGGCCCAGGCCTCCGGCGCGCAGCTCACCGGCCTGTCGGCGCTGGATCCGAAGGAATCGGCCTATCAGGGGCCGCTGCCCATCGGCGGCGCCTATTGGGCCAAATGGCTGGCCGAATCGCGCCGCACCAAGATGCGCGAAACCGCCGCCGCCGCCCTGGCCGAGTTCCAGTCGATGGCCGCCGGCAGCAGCGTGCAGATCGGCACCCGCCACGAGGAAGGCGAGCTGGAATCGACCATCATCGCCACCGCCGGCGCGGACATGCTGGTGGTGCCGGCCGGCGTCGACCGTTTCGGCATGAAGGTCGGCTATGCCGACGAGATCGCGCTGACCCTGTCGGAGGCGCGCCTCAGCCCGGTGCTGCGCGTGCGGCGGCGGCCGGAAACCGTGCACCGCATCGCCCTGATCATCGCCGGCACGCCGAATTGCGGACGGCTGGCGCATGGCTTGCTGCATACCGGCCTGTGGCCCGATTCGGCCGTGGTGGTGATTCCGGTCGGCGCCTACCGCCCGGCGATCCAGGCGTTGGCGGAAGAGCAGGTGAAGCAGCTTGCCGCCCACGGCCGCAAGGCCAGCCTGGGCGACCCGATCGATCTGGATATCGAGAGCGGCCCGCTGCGCAGCCGGCTGGCCAGCTTCGATGCCGCGGTGATGGGCGCGCTGACCCATCGCGTCGGCTGGTTCGGCGCGGTGCGCCAGGATGTGCATGAGATGGTCTGCGACACCGTGCCCATGACCCTCTTGCCTTGAGCCGCCGATAAACCGATTGTCGCTCCCAGCGTCACTGGCCGGGAGCGACATGCAAGGATTCGAAAAAATGATCTCCTGGTTGGCGCCGGAATTTCGCCTTCCGGTCATTGCCGGCCTGATTGTCTTCGTCGCCGCCGTGGCCACCACGCAGATCGCGCTGTGGATCGGCAACCGGGTCGGCGACCGGCAGATGGAGAGCGTCGGCCAGGTCTATCTGGACGGGCTGGTCGCCAATGTCGGCGGGCTGCTGACGGAGGGCGACCTGGAGGAGGTCGAGCGCCGCTTCGCCCGCGCCTTCGTCGAGCAGTTGGGCATCCGCGAGAAGGTGCTGCTGGTGCTGGACGACAAGGGCGACATCCTGCTGCGGGTCGGCGATCTGTCCTATCTCAGCGACATGGCGCTGGCGGTGCCGGCCGGCGGCACACGGGTCGACGAGGCGGCGGGCATCGCCTGGGTGGCGCGCAGCGCCAGCAATGTTCCCGGCATCCGCCTGGTCGCCGCGCTGGACGTGTCCCAGACGCTGGATGCGCGCCGGCGGCTGCGGTTGGGCGTGGTGCTGATCGATCTGCTGATCGCGGCCCTGTGTGGCGTCGCCGCCTATGTCGCGCTGCACCGGCTGGCGCGGCCGATCAACCGGCTGATGCTCCACCTCTCCAGCGCCGAGGGGCAACCGGAGACGATTCCCGACGCCGCCATCGCCCAGGCCGACCCGCGCTCCGCAGCACTGCTGGTCGCCTATAACCGCATGGCCGAGAGCGTGCGCGAACGCGAGGCGCTGGCCGCCCAGCTTGCCGAACGCGAGCAGGCCGCCGCGCTGGGCCGGCTGACCGCCACCATCGCGCATGAGGTGCGCAACCCGCTGGGCGGCATGGCGACCAGCGTTTCCACCCTGAAACGCTTCGGCGAGGATGCGACCGTGCGGCGGGAGGCCATCGGCCTGCTGGAGCGCGGCATCGAGACCATCGACAGCATCGTCACCAGCACGCTGAACCTGTTTCGCCCGGAAGAGGAGCGCCGCCTGTCGCGCGAGGATTTCGAGGATTTGCGGCATCTGGTGCGGCCGGCCGCGGTGAAAGGCGGCGTCACGCTCGACTGGCGGATCGACCTGCCGGGCGAAGTGTCGCTGGGCGCGGTCGCGGTGCGCCAGGTGCTGCTGAATCTGCTGCTGAACGCCTGCGCCGCCACACCGCCGAACGGCACGGTCACGCTGGAAGCGCGGATTGACGGAACCAGCCTGATCTGTACGGTGAGCGACGAGGGCAGCGGGCTGGAGCCCGACAACTCCCAGCATCTCAGCGGCTTGACCAGCGGCCCCGCCTCCAAGCGCCTGGGGCTGGATGTCATTGTCGGCCTGCTGGGCAGCCTGGATGGCAGCGCCTCGGTAAAGAGCGACAGCGAGACCGGCACCACCATCCGCGTGATGATCCCCCTGGAGAGCGCCGCATGAGTGCCGAAGCCGCGATCCTGGTCATCGAGGACGACCCGATCCTGGGGCCCGCCCTGGTGCAGCGGCTGCGCCTGGAGGGCTTCGCGCCCCGGCTGGCGGCCGATGGCGCCACCGCGCTGAAGGTGCTGGCGCAGCATCCGCCATCGGCCATCGTCAGCGATATCCGGCTGCCCGACATCAGCGGCGAGGCGGTGTTCACCCATACGCTGGACATGATCGGCCTGGTGCCGACCTTCTTCATCACCGCCTTCGGGGATATCTCGCAGGCGATCCGCCTGGTGAAAGCCGGGGCGAAGGATTATCTGGTGAAGCCGGTCGATGTCGACGCGCTGGTCGCGCAGTTAAGGGAAAGCTGCGCCGACGCCGGCGCGGTCGAAGGCAACAGCCTGGGGCAGGCGCCCGCCATGCGCGCGGCGGAGGATGTCTTGCGCCGCGTCGCCCCGCTCGACCTGCCCGTGCTGCTGCTGGGCGAGACCGGATCGGGCAAGGAAGTCGCCGCGCGCTTTCTGCATCGCGCCTCCGCCCGGCCGGACAGCGCTTTCGTCGCGGTGAATTGCGCCGCCATCCCGCACGAGTTGGTGGAGAGCACGCTGTTCGGCCATGAGCGCGGCGCGTTCACCGGCGCGGTCGCCCGGCGCGACGGGTTGCTGGAGCAGGCCGGCGACGGCATCCTGTTCCTGGACGAGATTGGCGAACTGCCGCTGGAATTGCAGCCGAAGCTGCTGCGCGTCATCCAGGAGGGACGCTATCTGCCGGTCGGCGCGACGACGGAAAAGCGCTTTACCGGCCGCCTGGTCTGCGCCACCCACAGCGACCTCAAGGCGGCCATCCGCGAGGGCGGGTTCCGCGAGGATCTGTATTACCGCATCAATGTGGTCGAGGTGACGATGCCGCCGTTGCGCGCGCGGGCGGAAGATATCGCCCCGCTGGCGGAGATGTTCCTGCGCCAGGCGGTCGCGCGGTTCCGCACCCCGCCGCGCCTGCTGTCGGCGGCGGCGCTGGCCGCGCTGCGGTCCTATGACTGGCCCGGCAATGTGCGCGAGTTGCGCAACCGCATTGAGCGGGCCGCCGCCCTGTGCGACGGCGAGGCCATCGGCGTCGCCGACATCTTCCCCGAGGATGGCCTGTCGCCCGAGCGGCCATCGCCCGAGCGGGCATCACCCGGCCGCCAAGCGCCGCCCGCCGCCGAAGCCGGCCTGGACGAATCGGTCGACCTCGCCGTGCGCGCCCGCATTGAGGCCGCCCTGCGCGAGGCCGGCGGCAACAAGTCCGAAGCCGCGCGCATCCTCAAAGTATCCCGCACGACCCTGTGGAAGAAGATTCGCCAGCTCGATATCGACACCGGCCCCGCGCGGTAAACCGCCGCGTCAGGCAAGGATTTCCTGCACTGTCGCCAGCAGCGTGGCGGCCGGCGCCGGCTTCGAGACAAAGGCGTGACATCGCAGATGCGGAGGCAAATCGCGGGCGGCATAGCCGGTCACGAAGACGAACGGAATTTTGCGCGCCGCCAGGCTGTCGGCCAGGCTGTAGCTGGTGCCCCCGATCAAGCCGACATCCAGGATGGCGAGATCGACCCGCTCCTCGGCCAGCACCTGCGCCGCCTCCGCGACGGAAGCGACCGGTCCCAGGACATCGTAACCAGCGCCGCGCAGCGCGGTGGCGTGGTCCTCGGCGACGAGCCATTCGTCTTCGACGATGAGTAGTCGCATCAGGGGCTCCTGTCGGGTTGAAGGGAAACGAAATCTCAGCCCAACCCGCCAGACCCGAAAATTGTTTCGTTCATCGACGCCGCTTTCCACGCCCTGGGCCGAACCTTGCGCCTTTACGGGCCGCTTGGCTTCCCACGCGGACGCTATACAATCGATCGTGACAGATGCGTGTCGGTTTAGGGGAGCCGTGAATGACGTCCGCCGGATCGGAGCGCGCGACCCAGCCCGCTTCCCAACGCGACTACCGGCTGGACTTCTTCCGTGGCGTCGCCCTGCTGTTCATCTTCCTGAACCATATTCCGGGCAACGATTTCTCCTGGATCACCAACAAGCATTTCGGCATCAGCGACGCGACCGAGATTTTCGTCTTCGTCTCCGGATATTCGGCGGCCATCGCCTACAGCCGGCGAATGGCCAGCGACGGTTTCCGCGCCGGCGCGATGCGGATGATCCGGCGGGCGGGAACGATCTACCTCGCCCATATCGCCACCTTCCTCATCCTGGCGGTCCTGACGCTGTGGGTGTCGCGCAAATACCAGGACATCGATTCGCTGGTGAACACCAATCTGCTGACCCTGCTGGTCGATCCGCCGATGGCGCTGATCGAGGCGCTGCTGCTCGGCTATCGCCCGATGAACATGGACGTGCTGCCGATGTATGTGCTGCTGATGCTGTGCTTCCCCTGGGGGCTCTGGGGGCTGATGCATTACCCGCGCACGACCATCGCCCTCTCCGGCGCGATCTGGCTGGCGGCCGGGCAGTTCGGGATCAACCTGATGCGCTACCCGACGGGCGACTGGTATTTCAACCCGCTGGCCTGGCAGTTCCTGTTCATGCTGGGAGCGTTCATGCGGCTCTATCCGCAGGACATGCCACGGCCGGAAAAATTCGACCGGGCGCTGCAACCGCTGGCGATTCTCTATCTGCTGTTCGGGCTCTATCTCGCCTCGACTTTCTACTGGCCGGGCCTGCTGCCGGCCTTGCCGCCGGTGCTGCACGATCTGATCCACCCGATCGACAAGACCGACCTCGACGTGCTGCGCGTGCTGCATTTCCTGGCCGCCGCCTATCTGGCCAGCCGCTGGATCGAGCCGGCCGCCGGCTGGCTGACCTCGCGCTGGGCACGGCCGATCACGGTGACCGGCCAGCAGAGCCTGCCGATTTTCTGCTTCGGCATCCTGCTGGCCTTCAGCGGGCGCTGGATCCTGCGCACCTACGATGCGTCGCTGACCACGCAATTCGTCATCAGCGTCGGCGGCATCGCCTTCATGATGATCGCCGCCGACATGCTGAGCCACTATGCCGCCTATCGCCGCGCCCGGCCCAAGCCCGCCGGCCTGGGCAAGGCGCTGGCGACGTCGTAGCCGTCGGGCGTTATTGCGCCGTCATTTTCACGTCGGTGCTGAGAAAATCGTTCGTGTAGGCGCTCGTCGGATCGAACGGCTTGTCGATGCTGAAATAGGTCTTGATCAGATCGTACGTGGCGGCCATGCGCCCCTTGTCGAAGCCGCCCAGCGCCGTGCCGGTGGTGTAGGGATCGGCCATCAGCTCCTTCACCCGGCCCCACTGGTCCATCATCGCCCGCTCTTCCAGACCGCTCGCCCGCTTCAGCAGCGCGGCGACGCAAGGCTTGTGATCGGCCACGCAATCCGCATAGGCCCGCTGCGTGACCTGCACGAAGTTGCGCACCGCTTGCGGGTTCTTCATCAGATAGTCGCGGTTGACGACGATGGAGTTTCCATACGGGTTGATGCCGACCTCGCTCCACCGGATGAACCCCAGATCGTCGCCCAGCTCGCGGATTTTCAGGTCATGGCCGTTATAGAAGTCGGAGATAATGTCGATACGGCCGGCCACCAGGGTCGGCATCTTGGCCTGCGGGGCGATATTGACGAAGCTGACCGCCCCGTCCGCCAGGCCGACCGCCTGCGCGAAGGCCGGCCACATGACGCGCGCGGCGTCGGCCGGCGGGTTGCCCAGCGTATGCCCGGCGAAATCCTTCGGGCCGTTGATGCCGGAGGATTTCTTCCAGTACAGCACGAAGGGGGAATTGGCGTAGATCGCCATCACCGCCACCAGATCGGCGCCCTTGGAATTGGCGACGAAGGCGGTTCCCATCTCGGCGATGCCCATCGGGCTGGCCCCGGCACCGACCGCCTGGGCGGACATGGCCGAGCCCTTGCCGCTCTCCACCGTCAGCTCGATGCCGGCCTTGTCGTAGCGCCCTTCCTCCAGGGCAAGAAAGATCGGCGCGTGGTCCGCGCCCGGCGTCCAATTCAGGACGAGGTTGATCTTATCCTTGGCGAAAGCCGGCCCGAAAGCCGTTCCGGACAACAGGATCGCCAGCCCGGCCGCCAGCATGGACCTTCCGTAACGTCGCATATGCCTCTCCTTGTTCAGTGGCGCGCCTTGGCCTCGAAGGCGTCGCGCCCGGCTTTGCATCCGCGAGATGAGTCGACACGGGCCGCCCACCTGGATTATTGAGAAGGCTAGCTTTGGCGCCGGATAGCGTCAATCGGTCAGTCAACTATTTGGTTGAAAAATGGCGGAAGCCGATCTCCCTGCCCCGGCCCAGAACCCGAAAGCCGGCACCGTGCGAGCCGCCGGCAAGAAGGAAAGCCGCAAGAACCCGGGCACCAGCCGCGAGCTGCTGCTGGCCGCCGCCCGGCGGGAATTCGCCCGGCGCGGGTTCGAAGGCGCGCGGGTCGACGAAATCGCCAAGCGGGCGGGCGTGAACAAGCAGCTTGTCTATCACCATTTCGGCAATAAGGAAGCGCTCTACAGGCTGGTGCTGGAGAGTGTCTATACCGAGATTCGCGAGCAGGAAAAGCGGCTCGACCTCAGCAATCTCGATCCGGAGCAGGCCCTGCGCCGGCTGATCGAATTCTCCTTCGACTACCTCGCCGCCAACCGCGATTTCGTGGCGCTGCTGACCGACGAGAACCTGCATAAGGGCCGCCGCCTGAAGCAGGTCGCCAATCTGCAGCCGCTGCATTCGCCGCTCATAGAGATACTCGGCCAGACGCTGGCGCGCGGCACGCAAGGCGGGCTGTTCCGCCCCGGCCTCGACCCGATGCAGGTCTATATCTCCATCGCCGGGCTGGGTTTCTTCTACTTCAACAACATCCATACGCTGTCGGCGATATTCGGGCGCAAATTCGAGGATAAGACGGAAATCGCCGCGCGCCGCGCGCATGTCGTCGATCTGATGCTGCACGCCCTGCGGCCATAGCGCCCCCGCCTTCCGCTCGGCCCTTGACAGGTCGTTCGGCGCGTCCCTAACATCAACCAACTGGTTGATTGATTCCGGGCGCGGGAGGGGCGGATGACGGACACCGCAACGATAGCGGACGACACCAAGGCGGGACGCCCAGGCGGGCCATCCGCGGCCGAACGTATCGACACGATCCGCCGCTATGCGGTGATCACCGCCGTTCATCTGGCGGTTCTGGCCCTGTGGTACGCGGTGACGGCCGCCGGGGTGCTGAAGCCCTTCATCCTGCCCTCGCCCGGCGCCACGCTGGAGACGCTGTTTCAGGCGCGCTATCGCTGGGTCGACAACATCACCGTCACCGTAATCGAGATTTTCGTCGGCTATTGGTTCGCGGTGGTGTTCGCGGTGTTCCTCGCCTTGCTGTTTTCCTGGTTCCGCACCCTGCACACGGCGCTTTTTCCGCTGTTCGTCACCTTCAGCATGATCCCGAAGGTGGCGTTGGGGCCGCTGTTCGTCGTCTGGTTCGGCTATGGCGTCGCCACCAACATCTTCTTCGCCTTCATCATCTCCTTCTTCCCGATCCTGATCACCACGGCGCGCGGCCTGCGCGAGGTGGAGCCGGATTTGCTGGATCTGGTGCGGGCGCTGAAGGGCACGCGCTGGCAGATCTTCGTCAAGATCCAGTTCCCCGGCGCCCTGCCCTACATCTTTTCGGCGATGAAGGTGGGCGCGATCTTGGCGGTCGCCGGGGCCATCGTCGGCGAGTTCATCGCCTCGTCCAGCGGCCTCGGCTATCTGATGATCCAGGTGCAGACCACGCTGGATACGGCGGCGATGTTCATGGCCGTCATTCTGCTGACCCTGCTGGGCATCTCGCTGTTCGGGCTGGTGCTGCTGCTAGAACGCATCTTCGTGGTGAAGGATGCGCGGTTGGAAACGAGGTCTGCATGAGCGAGCTTCCCTGGAAAAGCGCCACCGACCTGCTGGCCGCCTATCGCGCCCGCACGCTGTCGCCGGTTGAGGCGACGCAGGCCGTGCTGGACCGCGCCGAGCGGTTGAACCCGGTTCTGAACGCCTTCTGCCTGATCGACCCGGAAACGGCCCTGACCGCCGCCCGCGAGTCCGAGGCGCGGTGGGCGAAGGGCGCGCCGTTGGGGCTGGTCGATGGCGTGCCGGTATCGGTGAAGGACATTATCGTCACCAAGGGCTGGCCGACGCTGCGCGGCTCCCGCACCGTCGATCCGAACCAGCCCTGGACCGAAGACGGGCCGGCCGTCGCCCGGCTGCGCGAGCATGGGGCGGTGCTGTTCGGCAAGACGACAACGCCGGAATTCGCCGCCAAGGCGGTGACCCGCAGCCCGCTCACCGGCACGACGCTGAATCCGTGGGATACCCGATGCACGCCCGGCGGCAGCAGCGGGGGCGCGGGCGCGGCGGTGGCGGCCGGCATCGGCCCGATGGCGCTGGCGACCGATGCCGGCGGCTCGATCCGCCTGCCGGCCAGCTTCTCCGGCGTATTCGGGCACAAGCCGAGCGGCGGCCGGGTGCCGATGTATCCGCCCACGCCCTATGGCTCGCTGGCCGGTTTCGGCCCGATGACCCGCACGGTGACCGACGCGGCGCTGATGATGAGCGTGATCGCCGCCTTCGATGCCCGCGAATGGAACGTGCTGCCGCCCGACGGCACCCAGTATCACCAGCAGCTCGACGCCGACCCGAAGGCCTGGCGCATCGCCTGGAGCCCGAGGCTGTGCGGCGCCGTGGTCGATCCCCAGGTGGCGGCATTGACGGAACAGGCAGCCCAGGCCTTCGCCGGGATGGGGGCCACGGTCGAGACGGTGGAGCATCTGTTCGACGATCCGCTGCCCACCCTGACCAAATTCCAGAAAGGCCTGACCGCCTTCGCCTTCCGCGCCATGCCGGAGGAGAAGCTGGCGCTGATGGACCCCGAGCTGGTGGAGACGATCCGCGCCAGCCGCGACGCCAGCCTGATGGACCATCTGGAAGCGGAGATGGAGCGCGCCGCCCTGGGACGCGCCATGATCGCCTTCCACCAGACATACGATTTGCTGCTGACGCCGACCGTCGGCGTGCCGCCTTTCTCGGCCGAGCTGAACCGGCCGGAAGGGACCGTCGGCAAGAGCTGGTATCCCTTCACCTACCCCTTCAACCTGACGCGCCAGCCGGCCGCCAGCGTGCCCTGCGGCTTTACCGCCGAGGGCTTGCCGGTCGGCTTGCAGATCGTCGGGCCGCCGCACCGCGATCTGCTGGTGCTGCAGGCCGCGCGCGCCTTCGAGCGGGCGCGGCCCTGGCATGATCGCCGGCCGCCGCTCGACGCCTAGAATCGCAGAACGAGGAGAATTCCCGTGAACATGCAGTCGCCGCCGGCCTTGCCGGCCCGCATTGCCGATATCGACCAGCTCGAAGAGGTGCTGTCGCGCCCGGACGAGGCGCTTGAGCGTGATCTCGCCGCCGCCGATGGCGACATATTGGTGCTGGGCGTCGCCGGCAAGATGGGGCCGACGCTGGCCCGCATGGCCAAGCGCGCCGCCCCCGGCCGCCGGGTGATCGGCGTCGCCCGCTTCAGCGAGCCGGAGATGCAGGAAAAGCTGGAAGGCTGGGGCGTCGAGACGATCCGCGCCGACCTGCTGGACCCGCAGGCGCTGGCCGCGCTGCCGCGCGCCAGGAACGTGATCTTCATGGCCGGGCGCAAATTCGGCTCCAGCGGCGAGCAGCCGCTGACCTGGGCGATGAACACCTTCCTGCCGGGCCTGGTCGCGGAAAGCTTCAGGGAATCGCGGATCGTCGCGTTTTCAACCGGTTGCGTCTATCCCTTCGTCTCCATCGACCAGATGGGATCGAGCGAGGATACCCCGCTGGACCCGCCGGGCGAATACGCCAATTCCTGCGTCGGGCGGGAGCGGCTGTTCCAGCATTTCAGCGCGCAATACGGCACGCCGGGGCGGCTGTTCCGGCTGAATTACGCCATCGATCTGCGCTATGGCGTGCTGTTCGATATCGCCAGCAAGGTGCGCGACGGCACGCCGGTCGATCTCTCCACCGGCCATGTGAACGTGATCTGGCAGGGCGACGCCAGCCGCTATGCGCTGCGCTGCCTGGCGCACGCCACCGCGCCGACATCGCCGATCAATATCAGCGGGCCGGAGACGCTGTCGGTGAAATGGCTGGCGGAGGCTTTCGGCCAGCGCCTGGGCCGGCAGCCGGCCTTCAGCGGCCAGCCGGCGCCGACCGCCTGGCTGACCAACACGGCCGAGGCGATGCGGCTGTTCGGCTATCCCTCCGTCTCGCTGGCGACCATGCTGGATTGGGTGGCCGACTGGGTCGGTCGCGACATGCCCAGCCTGAACAAGCCCACCAAGTTCGAGAGCCGGGATGGCAAATACTGACGCGCCCGACATCGTTCCGCTAGGTGAGGCGGCGATCCCGGACGGGCTGGCGCTGGTCGCCGAAGCCGGCTGGAACCAGGTCGCCGACGATTGGCGGGTGATGATCCGCAACGGCCGCACCGTCGGCTGCCGGGACGATTCCGGGCGCTTCGTCGCTTCCGGCCTGGCCCTGCCTTATGGCGAGCGGACCGGCTGGGTCAGCATGGTACTGGTGAATGGCGCCTGGCGGCGGCGCGGCATCGCCACCCGCATCGTCGAGCATTGCGCTGGCTGGCTGGAGGCGCGCGGCATTACCCCGGTCCTCGACGCCACGCCCGCCGGGGCCGCGGTGTACCGGCCGATGGGATTCGAGACGATTGCCGCCCTGACCCGCTGGCATCGCGCGTCCGGCCCGGCCGGCGGGGCCGAGGGCGTGCGGCCGGCCAGGGCCGAGGATCTGCCCTACATCGCCATGACGGACGCCCGGGTGTTCGGCGCCGAGCGGCGTTTCCTGCTGGAGGATCTGCTGTCGCGGCCGGGCGCCGTGGCAATGGTGGCGAGGGAGCCGAATTGCGGCTTCGCCCTGTCGCGCAAGGGCCGGGTGGCGACGCAGATCGGCCCGATCCTGGCGCAGGACGATGCCACCGCCCTCGCGCTGCTGGAAGGCATGCTGGGCGTCATCGAGGGGCCGGTGCTGATCGACGCGTTCGACCGGCAGGATATGCTGGTCTGGCATCTCGACCGGGTGGGCTTCACGCGGCAGCGGCCGTTCGAGCGCATGGCGCGCGGACCGCACAAGGATTTCGGCATGGCCGGGCGCTGCTTCGCGGCCGCCGGCCCGGAACTGGGATAGGAGAGCATCATGGGGCTGCATTGGAGCGACATACCGGTCGATGCCTTGAGCGTGCTGCGCAAGGGCGTGGCCATTCCGGCGCATCCGCTGGCGCTGCGCGCCGACCGTTCCTTCGATATCGAACGGCAGCGGGCGCTGACCCGCTATTACATCGATGCCGGGGCCGGCGGCCTGGCGGTCGGCGTGCATACCACGCAATTCGCCATCCGGGATGTCGGCCTGTACGAGCCGGTGCTGGAGGCCGCGCTGGAAACCGCGTCCGCCTGGACCGACCGGCCGCTGATCCGCATCGCCGGCCTTGTCGGCCGCACCGACCAGGCGGTGCGCGAGGCGGGGGTCGCGCGCGGCATCGGCTACCATGCCGGGCTGCTCAGCCTGGCCGCCATGAAGGGCGCGTCGGAGGACGAGTTGATCGCGCATTGCACGAGGGTCGCCGCCGAAATACCGGTGGTGGGATTCTATTTGCAGCCCTCGGTCGGCGGCATTCGCCTGTCGTTCGATTTCTGGCGCCGCTTCTCCGCCATCGACAATGTGGTGGCGATCAAGATGGCCCCGTTCAATCGCTACGCCACCCTGGATGTGGTGCGCGGCGTGATCGCCGCCGGGGCGGCGGACCGCGTCACCCTCTATACCGGCAATGACGACCATATCGTCGCCGATCTGGTCACGCCCTATCGGCTGCCGCGCGGCGACGCGCCGGTGACGCTGCGCATCAAGGGCGGGCTACTCGGCCATTGGTCGGTCTGGCTGAAAGCCGCCGTGGCGCTGCTGGAGCGCTGTCAAGTGGAAGCCGCCAAGCCGTCCGTCTCGGCCGATCTGCTGGCGCTGGACTCCCAGGTGACCGACTGCAACGCCGCCCTGTTCGACGTGGCGCATAATTTCCACGGCTGCATCGCCGGCTGCCACGAGATACTGCGCCGCCAGGGGTTGCTGGAGGGCATCTGGTGCCTGGACCCGCAGGAGGGGTTGAGCCCCGGCCAGGCGGCGGAGCTGACGCGCGTGCAGCGCGCCTACCCGCATCTGACCGACGATGGCTTCGTCGCCGCCAATCTCGACCGCTGGCTGTCCGGCGACCACCGCACCGCGCTGAAGGATATCGCGGCATGAGCGGCGGGCGGCTGATCCATCTGGAAGGGGTGCGCAAGGTCTACCACACCCGCGACCGCGACATCCTCGCCGTCTCCGACGTGACGATGGACGTGAATGACGGCGATTTCATCTCGCTGGTCGGCCCGTCCGGCTGCGGCAAGACGACGGTACTGAAAATCCTGGCCGATCTGCATCCGGCCGATGAGGGCGTCATCGAGATCGGCAGCCCGGAAGCGCCGTTCGACCATAGCCGCGACATCGGCATGGTGTTCCAGCAGGCGCTGCTGCTGAAATGGCGGCGGATCATCGATAATGTGCTGCTGCCCGCCGAAATCCTCGGCCTGCCGACGAAGCAGAGCCGGGAACGCGCCCGCGACCTGCTCGCCATGGTGGGCTTGAAAGGGTTCGAGGATCGCTACCCCTACGAGCTGTCCGGCGGCATGCAGCAGCGCGCGGCCATCGCCCGCTCCCTGGTGCACGACCCGAAGCTGGTGCTGATGGACGAGCCGTTCGGCGCGCTCGATGCGCTGACCCGCGAGAAGATGAACCTGGAATTGCTGCGGATCTGGCAGGAATCGAAGAAGACCGTCATCTTCGTCACCCACTCGATCCAGGAGGCGGTGTTCCTGGGCTCGCACTGCGCGGTGCTGACCGCCGGGCCGGCGCGCATGGCGGATTACTTCCCCATCGACCTGCCCTACCCGCGCACGCTGGACATGAAGACGCAGGAGGATTTCGGCGTCTATTCCCGGCGCATCTACAAGCTGCTGAATCTGTAACCCGCAAGACCGGCCGTTCAGCGGAACAGCAGTTCCGGCAGCCAGGTCGCCAGGCCGGGGAAGAACCAGACCAGCACCAGGGCGGCTATCTGGATGCCGACGAAGGGCACCGCCCCCTTCCAGATTTCCATCGTCTCCACCGAAGGCGGGGCGAAGCCGCGCAGATAGAACAGGGTGAAGCCGAAGGGCGGGGTCAGGAAGCTGGTCTGCAAATTCAGCCCGACCATGACGCCCAGCCAGATCGGATCGACGCCCAGCACGATCAGCGGCCCGCCGCAGATCGGCAGCATGATCAGGATGATCTCGAAGGTGTCGAGGAAGAAGCCCAGCACGAACATAACCGCCATGACGATCAGCACCGCGCCGACCACGCCGCCGGGCATGTTGGTCAGCGCCTCCTCCACCATGTGCTCGCCGCCCAGCCCGCGGAAGGTGAGCGAGAACAGCGAGGCGGCCAGCACGATGGCGAAGATCATCGCGGTCGTCACCGCCGTGCCCTTGCCGGCGTCGCGGATCAGCCCCCAGGACAGGCGGCCGTTGGCCCAGGTCAGCAGCAGCGCGCCGAACACGCCGATGGAGGCGGATTCGGTGGGCGTGGCGATGCCGGCCAGGATCGAGCCCAGCACGGCGACGATCAGCAGCAGCGGCGGGATGACCGCCTTCGCCACCGCCACCGGCAGGCCCCGGCGCTCGGCGTCCGTGACCTCGATGGGCGGGCAGCTCCGCGGCTGGAAGACAGCCTTCACCGCCATGAACAGCATGAACAGCACGACCAGCAGCAGGCCGGGCAGCAAGGCGCCGGCGAACAGATCGCCGGCCGACAGCGTGGTCGGCGCGAAATTGCCCAGGCGCATCTGCGCCGCCTGGTTCACGCCGGACAATATGTCGGCGGTGAAGATCAGGATGGTCGAGGGCGGGATGATCTGCGCCAGCGTCGAGGATGCCGCGATGACGCCGGTCGCCAGGCGCGGCTGATAGCCGACCCGCAGCATCGCCGGCAGCGCGATCAGCGCCATGGTCGCCACCGTGGCCCCGACCACACCGGTCGCCGCCGCCAGCATCGCGCCCACCACAATGACCGAAAAGCCCAGCCCGCCGGACCGCGCGCCGAACAGCTTGCCCATCGTGGTCAGCAGATCCTCGGCCACGCCGGAGCGTTGCAGCACATTGCCCATCAGCACGAACAGCGGCACCGCGACCAGCACCTCGTTGCTCATCACGCCGAAATAGCGCAGCGGCAGGTTGATCAGCGTGCTGTAGTCGAACACCCCCAGCATATGGCCGAGAAAGGCGAAGACCAGCGACAGCCCGGCCAGCGAAAAGGCGACCGGCAGGCCGGTCATCAAAATCAGGATCGTCGAGAGAAAGAAGACGATGGAGACGATGTCGCCCGTGGTCAGCATCGGGTTCTTTCCGAAGGGTCAGTTCTGCGGGGAGTCGGCGAAGGGCGGCTGTTGTGCTGCCGCCTGGTCGCCGGTCAGCACCAGGATGCCGCGCGCCAGCACCGCCAGCCCCTGCAGGCCGACCAGCAGGCAGAACAGCAGCAGCACGCTTTTCAGCACATAGACGCCGGGCATGCCGTTGGGCTGCGGCGAGCCCTCCTGGATCGCCCAGGCGGACAGCACGAAGGGCCAGGTCAGCCAGGCCAGCGCCGCCATCCAGGGCAGGGTGAAGACCAGCACGCCGATGCATTCCACCAGGGCGCGCCGCCGCACCGGCCATTTGGCGTACAGGATGTCGACCCGCACATGGGCGTTGCAGCGCATCGCGTAGACCGTGCCCAGCAGGAACACCACGGCGTGAATCCAGACATAGAGATCCTGCATCCAGGCGAAGGTGACGTGCAGCGCATAGCGCAGCAGGACCACCACGGCGCAGACGATCGCCGTCGACCAGACCAGATAGACCAGCGCCTGGCCGATCCGGTCGGACAGCGCGTCGATGCCGGCCGCGAAACGCCGCAAAGCCTGCATTGATCCTCCAGAAAAAAGGGGCGGCGATCCCGGAATCCGGAACCGCCGCTTCCGGTTATTGGAACTTGTAGGGCAAGGTACGGGCCTGCATCACGCCCAGCTCGGTATAGCGGGCATTCTCCATCGCCCCCTGGCGGAACACCGCATAGGCGTCGGCGATCTTGCGCACCAGATCGTCCTTATCCTCGCGCAGCTCCGCCATGATCTCGCCGGCGGCGTTGCCGGCGGCGACCAGCACGTCCTCCGGGGCCTGGCGCACCTGCACGCCGTGCTTCTCCACCAGCGTCTTCAGGGCCGGCGGGTTGCGCACGATGTATTCCGAGGTGGAATAGGCGTAGGTCGCCGAGCAGGCGGTCTCAACCACGAGCTTCAGCTCGTCGGACAGGGCGTCCCACTTCGCCTTGTTGATCACGCATTCCTCTGCCGAGGCCGGCTCCTGCACGCCGGGCCAGTAATAGAATTTGGCGGCCTGGTGGAAGCCCAGCGCCAGATCGGTCCAGGGGCCGATGAACTCCGCCGCGTCGATGGTGCCGGATTGCAGCGCCGGATAAATCTCGCCGCCCGGAAGCTGCACCACGGACGCGCCCATCCGGCGGTACATCTCGCCGCCGAGGCCGGGGGAGCGGAAGCGCAGCCCCTTGAAATCCTCGGCCGACTTGATCTCCTTCTTGAACCAGCCCATCCACTGGTTGCCGGTATTGCCGCACAGGAAGCCCTTCAGGCCGAAGCGGCCATACATCTCGTCATACAGCGCCTGCCCGCCGCCATGCAGCATCCAGGCGTGCTGCTCCGAGGCGGTGAGGCCGTAGGGCATGTTGCCGAACAGCACGATGCCGGCCGACTTGCCGCGCCAATAGGTCGGCACCGAGTGATACATCTCCGCCGCCCCCTGCGAGACGGCGTCGAACACGCCGGCGGCGGGGGCGAGCTGGCCGGCGCCGAACACTTTCACCGTCAGCTTGCCTTCGCTCATTTTCGTGATCTTGTCGGCCAGCCAGGCGGCGCTGGTGCCCGGTCCGGGCAGGTTCAGCGGCCAGGACGTGACCATGCGCCATTCCATCTTGCCCTGGGCAATCGCGGGGGCCGCCAGCCCGGACGCCGCAACGGCGGCCGTGCCGCCGACGACGGCACCCTTCAGGAACTTCCGTCTCTCCATTTAACCCTCCTGTTCACACGGTTTATGAATGCTTGTTGGTGCTTCCTCCGCGTCGCCTCATCTCACGCTTTCGCGCGAGGCTCGGCAAGCGCCGTTTCTTAGCCCAGGCTGGGCAGCTTCAGCCCGTGCTCGCGGGCGCAGGCTTGGGCGATCTCGTAGCCGGCATCGGCATGGCGCATCACGCCGGTGGCCGGGTCGTTCCACAGCACCCGCTCGACGCGCCGCGCCGCCTCCGGCGTGCCGTCGCAGACCACCACCATGCCGGAATGCTGCGAGAAGCCCATGCCGACCCCGCCGCCATGATGCAGCGACACCCAGGTCGCCCCGGACGCGCAATTCAGCAGCGCGTTCAGCAGCGGCCAGTCGGACACCGCGTCGGAGCCGTCCAGCATCGCCTCGGTCTCGCGGTTGGGCGAGGCGACGGAGCCGCTGTCGAGATGGTCGCGGCCGATGACGATGGGGGCCTTGAGTTCGCCTTTGGCCACCATCTCGTTGAAGGCCAGCCCCACCCGGTGCCGGTCGCCCAGCCCGATCCAGCAGATGCGCGCCGGCAGTCCCTGGAACTGGATGCGGCTGCGCGCCATGTCGAGCCAGTTGTGCAGATGGGCGTCGTCGGGCAGCAGCTCCTTCATCTTCCGGTCGGTCTTGTAGATATCCTCCGGATCGCCGGACAGCGCCACCCAGCGGAACGGCCCGATGCCCCGACAGAACAGCGGGCGGATATAGGCCGGCACGAAACCGGGGAAAGCGAAGGCGTCCTCCACCCCCTCCTCCAGCGCCATCTGCCTGATGTTATTGCCGTAATCGACCGTCGGCACGCCCATGCGGTGGAAATCCAGCATGGCGCGCACATGCGCGGCCATCGAACGCTTGGCGGCCTGGGTGACGGCCTTCGGGTCGCTCTCGCGCCGGGTCTCCCAATCGGCCAGGGACCAGCCCTTCGGCAGATATCCGTTCACCGGATCGTGCGCCGAGGTCTGGTCGGTCACGCAATCCGGGCGCACGCCGCGCCGCACCAGCTCCGGGAAGATATCGGCGGCATTCCCCAGCAGGCCGACAGAGACCGGCTTGCCGTCCTTGCGCGCCGCCTCGATCATCGCCAGCGCCTCGTCCAGCGTCTCCGCCTTCCGGTCCAGATAGCCGGTGCGCAGCCGCATCTCGATGCGGCTCGGCTGGCATTCGACGGCCAGGCAGGACGCCCCCGCCATGGTGGCGGCCAGCGGCTGCGCGCCGCCCATGCCGCCCAGCCCGGCGGTCAGGATCCAGCGCCCGGCGAGGCTGCCGCCATAATGCTGCCGGCCCATCTCCACGAAAGTCTCGTAGGTGCCCTGCACAATGCCCTGCGAGCCGATATAGATCCACGATCCGGCCGTCATCTGGCCGTACATCATCAGCCCCTTGCGGTCGAGCTCGTGGAAATGCTCCCAGGTCGCCCAATGCGGCACCAGATTGGAATTGGCGATCAGCACGCGCGGTGCATCGGCATGGGTGCGGAACACGCCGACCGGCTTGCCGGACTGCACCAGCAGCGTCTCGTCGCCCTCCAGCGTCTTCAGGCTGGCGGCGATGCGGTCGAAGCTCTCCCAGTCGCGCGCGGCCCGGCCGATGCCGCCATAGACCACCAGCTCGCCCGGCCGCTCCGCGACGTCGGGGTCGAGATTGTTCATCAGCATCCGCAGGGGCGCTTCGGTCAGCCAGCTCCTGGCGCTGAGGTCGCCGCCCCTGTCGGCGCGGATCACGCGGGCATTGTCGAGACGGGTCATGATGCTCCCTCCTGTTCGGCGAAGCGCAGGCAGTCTTCCAGGATATCCTTCAGCACCACGCGGATCGGCGCGGCATGGGCGGGATCGTATGGGGTCGGCCAATTGGCCTCGGAAACCGGCCCCAGCGGTTCTTCCATATAGCCGCGGCAACCCAGCTCCATCTGCACCGCATGCACGCCTTCGGCCGGCTTGCCATAGTGCCGGGTGATGTAGCCGCCCTTGAAGCGGCCGTTCAGAATCGAGGGAAACTCGCTTTCAGCACAGCGACGCTCGACCTCTGCCGCCAGTTCCGGCGCGCAGGCCGCGCCCGAATTGGTGCCGATGTTGAAGACCGGCAGCATATCCTCGAACAGACGCGGGATAGCCGAGCGGATGGAGTGGCAATCATACAGCACGACCGTCGGATGGCTCTGCCGCAGCCGCGCGATCTCTGCCGCCAGCGCATCGTGATAGGGCTGGAAATAGGTTTCGCGGCGGGAGGATATCTCCGCCTCGTCCGGCTCCTGGCCTTGCCGGTACAGGGGCTCGCCATCGAAGCTGGTGAGCGGGCACAGGCCGGTGGTCGCCTGACCGGGATAGAGCGATACGCCGGAGGGATCGCGATTCACGTCGATGATGGTGCGCGAGATGCCGGTGCGCACCATGGTGGCGTCCAGCTCCACGCCGAAATCATACAGCTTCTCGATCCACCAATCGGCATCCTTGCGGGCCAGCCAGGGCGACACCAGCCGGGGCTGGAATGCCGCCGGAATATCTGTGCCGGTATGCGGAAAGCTCAGCACCAGCGGGGCCTTGCCCCGGCGAATGGTCAGCCAGTTGGTCATCGTAAATCCTCGGCTACGGAAGGCAGGCCGCCAGCCGCCCGGGCCAGCGCGCCGGAGACGACCAGGTCGGTCGCGGCGGCGATATCCGGGGCCATATAGCGGTCATCCGTCAAGGTGGGAACGTTTTTGCGCAAGAGGGTTCGCGCCCGCTCCAGCGCCGGGCTGGAGGCAAGCGGCGCGCGGAAATCGCAGCCCTGGGCGGCGGCCAGAAGCTCGATGCCGACCACGCCGGCGGCGTTGCGCGCCATCGCCAGCAGCCGGCGCGCGCCGTGCGCGGCCATCGAGACGTGATCCTCCTGATTGGCCGATGTCGGGATCGAATCGACGCTGGCCGGATAGGCGTTCTGCTTGTTCTCGGACACCAGCGCCGCCGCCGTCACCTGCGGGATCATGAAGCCGGAATTCAGCCCCGGCTTCGGCGTCAGGAAGGCCGGCAATGCAGACAATACGGGATCGACCAGCATGGCGATGCGGCGTTCGGCCAGCGAACCGATCTCGCAAATTGCCAGCGCGATCGTGTCGGCGGCGAAGGCCACCGGCTCGGCATGGAAATTCCCGCCGGAGATCACCTCGCTTTGTTCGGCGAAGACCAGCGGATTGTCGGTCACGCCATTGGCCTCCACCGCCAGCGTCCCTGCCGCCTGCCTCAAGATATCGAGACACGCCCCCATCACCTGCGGCTGACAGCGCAGGCAATAGGGGTCCTGCACCCGGTCATCGCCAATCAGATGCGAGGCGCGGATGGCGCTGCCCTGCATCAGGTTGCGCAGCGCCGCCGCCACCTCGATCTGGCCGCGATGCCGGCGCAGATCATGGATGCGGGCATCGAACGGCCCGTCGGAGCCGCGTGCCGCGTCGGTGCTGAGCGCGCCCGTGACCAGCGCGGCCTGGAACACCCGCTCCGCCTCGAACAGCCCGGCCAGCGCCAGCGCGGTCGAGGCCTGGGTGCCGTTCAGGAACGCCAGCCCCTCCTTCGGCCCTAGCGCCAGCGGGTCCAGCCCGGCCTTGGCGAGCGCCTGCACGGCCGGCACCCGCCCGCCGTCCACGAAAAACTCCCCCACGCCCATCTGCGCCGCCGTCATATGGGCCAGCGGCGCCAAATCGCCCGACGCGCCGACGGAGCCCTGCCCCGGCACCACGGGAATCAACCCTTTCTCCAGGCAGTCGGCCAGATGCATCAGGCTGGACCAGCTGATGCCCGAAGCGCCCTGCGCCAGGCTGGCCAGCTTCAGCGCCATCATCAGCCGCACCACCGGCACCGGCAGCGCCTCGCCCACCCCGGCTGCATGCGACAGCACGATATTGCGCTGCAGGGTCTCGATATCCTCCGCCCCGATGCGGATGCTGGCCAGCTTTCCGAAGCCGGTATTGATGCCATAGACCGGCGCGCCGGCCTTCACTATGTCCTGCACCGTCCGGGCCGCCGCATCCACCTGCGGCTGGCAGGCTGCATCGAGCCGGGCATCCGCGCCGAAATAGATCGCGCGCCAGTCCGACAGCGGCACCGAGCCTGCCCGCATGGTTACGATGTCGCTCATTGCCCCCTCCAGATGCGTGCCCAGAGCGGGTTGAAGCCGATGCGGTAGACCAGCTCCGCCGGGTGTTCGATATCCCAGATTGCCAGGTCGCAGGATTTGCCGGCTTCCAGCGTGCCGATGCTGTCCTGCCGGCCCAGCGCCCGCGCCGCCTCCCGCGTTACCCCGGCCAGGCATTCCGCGACCGTCAGGCGGAACAGCGTCGCGCCCATATTCATCGTCAGCAGCAGCGAGGTCAGCGGCGAGGAGCCGGGGTTGCAGTCGGTCGCCAGCGCGATGGCGACGCCGTGCTTGCGCAGCAGATCGACCGGCGGCAGCTTGGTCTCGCGCAGGAAGTAAAACGCGCCGGGCAGCAGCACCGCGACCGTGCCGGCCTTCGCCATCGCGGCGATGCCGGCCGCGTCGGCATATTCGATATGGTCGGCCGACAGCGCCCCCTGCTCCGCCGCCAGCCGCGCGCCCTGCAGGTTGGACAGCTGGTCGGCATGCAGCTTCACCGGCAGGCCATGCGCCTTGGCGGCGGCAAACACCCGCGCGGTCTGTTCCGGCGAGAAGGCGATGGCTTCGCAGAAGGCGTCCACCGCATCGGCCAGCCCCTCGGCGGCCAAGGCGGGGATCATTTCCCGGCAGACCAGGTCGATGTAGGAATCCTTGTCGTCGCCCGCCTCCGGCGGCATCGCATGCGCGCCGAGGAAGGTGGTGACGATGTCGATGGGCCGCTTTTCGCCCAGCCTGCGGGCGGCGCGCAGGCTCTTGCGCTCGTCGGCCAGGGACAGGCCATAGCCGGATTTCGCCTCCAGCGTCGTCACCCCCTCGGCGATCAGCGCGTCGAGGCGCGGCAGGGCGGCGGCGACAAGCTCATCCTCGCTGGCCGCGCGCGTGGCCTTCACGGTGGAGACGATGCCGCCGCCGGCCTGCGCGATCTCGGCATAGGTCGCACCGGCCAGGCGCTGCTCGAATTCCCGCGCGCGGTCGCCGCCATGGACGATGTGGGTGTGGCAATCGACCAGGCCGGGCGTGATCCAGCGGCCCGCGCAATCGATCCGCTCGGCGGAATCCCAGCCGGCGGGCAGGTCGCGCATCGGCCCGGCGAAGGCGATCCGGCCGCCGGTCGCCGCGACCGCGCCATCCGTCACAACCCCGATGCCGTCCTTACCAGGCACAAGGGTTGCGAGGCGTGCATTCAGCCAGATTCTATCGAAGCGCATCGAGGGGCTCCGCCGTCATTTGTCTATACATAATCCAACGTCGGAATATTATGTCTAGACATAATTTTCGGGCCTGTCCGATGATGCCCCAAAATGATGGAGTTCGCACGATGCGACGGCTGATCTTCGACCATGCCCTGCTGCCCGACGGCTGGGCCGAGCGGGTCGCCCTGACCCTCCGCGATGGCTGGATCGAGGCCGTCGAGCCGAATGCCACGGGCGAAGGCGAGCGCGTCGCCGGTATCGCCCTGCCCGGCATGCCCGACCTGCACAGCCACGCCTTCCAGCGCGGCATGGCGGGTCTGGCGGAAACCCGTGGCCCGGCCTCGGATTCCTTCTGGACCTGGCGACAGGTCATGTACCGGTTCCTGGAGCGGCTGACGCCCGAGACGCTGGAAGCGGTCAGCGCCTTCGCCATGATGGAGATGGTCGAGGGCGGCTTTACCGCCTTGGCCGAATTCCACTATCTGCACCATGATTCCGCCGGCCATCCCTATGCCGACCGGGCCGAGCTGTCGGCCCGCATCGCGGCGGCGGCGGCGGCCAGCGGCATCGGCCTGACCCTGCTGCCGGTATTCTACGCCCACAGCGATTTCGGCGGGCTGCCGCCGACCGAAGGCCAGCGCCGCTTCGTCAACGACATCGACGGTTTCGTGCATCTGCTGGAGGGTGCTGCCACGGCGATAGCCCCCCTGCCCGACTCCCGCCTGGGCGTCGCCCCGCACAGCCTGCGCGCGGCGACGACGCAGGAGATCGCAGCGCTGGTCGGGATGGTGCCGGACGGGCCGATCCACATCCACATCGCCGAGCAGATGCAAGAGGTCGAGGGCTGCCTCGCCTGGTCGGGCCGCCGGCCGGTCGAGCACCTGCTGGACAGCCAGAAGGTGGACGCACGCTGGTGCCTGGTGCACGCCACGCATCTGCTGCCGGCGGAGACGACCGCCATGGCCGTGTCGGGCGCTGTCGCCGGTCTGTGCCCGCTGACCGAGGCCAATCTGGGCGACGGCATTTTCGACGGCGTGAGCTACCTGGCCCAGGGCGGGCGCTTCGGCATCGGCAGCGATTCCAATATCGAGCTGGACGCGCCGGCTGAGCTGAAGCTGCTGGAATACAGCCAGCGCCTGCGCGACCGGGGCCGCAACCTGATGGTGCGCGGGCAGGAGGGCGCCTCGACCGGGCGGGCGCTCTATGCGGCGGCGCTGGCGGGCGGAAGCCAGGCGCTGGGCCGACGGATCGGCGCGCTGGCGACCGGCCGACGGGCGGATATCGTGGTGCTGGACGCGGCCCATCCCGACCTCGCCGCCGTCGCCGGCGACCGCTGGCTGGACGCCTATATCTTCGTGGCCGGCAAAGACGCCATCGACAGGGTCATGGTCGGCGGCGAGGCGCTGGTCGAGGGCGGCCGGCACCGTGACCGCGACGCCCTCGCCGCCCGCTATCGCGCGGCGCTTTCCGCCTTGCGGGCCTGAGCGCCGAGATGGCCGGCGCGCCCAATTTGCACCAGCGCATCCGCGAGGAGATCGAGGCGCGCATCCTGTCCGGCGAATGGCCGCCGGGCACGCGCATCCCGGTCGAGCATGAGCTGGTCGCCCAGTATGGCTGCTCGCGCATGACCGTCAGCAAGGCGCTGTCGGCGCTGGTCGCCAGCGGCCTGATCCTGCGCCGCCGCCGCGCCGGATCGGTGGTCGCAGCCCCAACCCAGCCGCGCGCGGTGCTGGAAATACCCGATTTCGCGCAGGAGGCGGCGCGCGCCGGAGTCAGCTACCGGTTCGAGATACTGCACCGCGCCGTGGAGCGGCTGGGGCCGGCCGGCGCGCGGCGCATCGCGCTGCCGGCCGATCACGAGATGCTGTCCGTCGCCACCGTCCATATCTACGATTCGGTGCCGGTCGCCCATGAGCGCCGGCTGATCAATCTGGCGGCCGTGCCGGCGGTGCTAAACGAGGCGTTCGACCGGATTCCCCCCGGCTCCTGGCTGCTGGATCGCGTGCCCTGGAGCGGAGCCGAGCACGCGATCCGCGCCATCAACGCGGATGCGGAACAGGCGCGTCGTCTGGCCATCGCCCCCGGCGCGGCGTGCCTGCTGGTCGAACGCCGCACCTGGCAGGCGGGCAATTTCATCACCGAGGCCCGCACCCTTTATCCAGGTGACCGGCAATATCTCGTCGGCCGGTTCTCGCCGCCTGAAGGACACCATGATCCTCGGTCCCGGTGAGCTGACGATGGGTCGCGTGGCAACGCCGGATTCCGGTCCATCTCAATGTCCTCTGGCCGGAGGCTCAATCGATGAAAATGATAATTAGTAGAAGGGTTTGTTTTAGAAAAACCAAATAAGTGTAGATTATATAGGTTCCACTATTTTTGATAAACTACTCTGAATCTTACTAAATATGACTAAATCTGTCATTTAGTTCACATTTTCAAGAAAGCTTGGTTAATTTCAGGGAAAACGATTTGCGACAGCCTTCCTGTCCTGTAAAGAAGATACCGACGAGCGGGCGCGGTCGGGGGAGACGATAGCGCCAGCTTCTTATCGGAGGGGAGGGGACCATGGCGCGCAAGCTTCGCATGGCTGCGCTGGAGTCGCGTATTCTGCTCGACGCTGCCGCTGTCGCAACCGTTGCGGCGGAAGCCGCGAAGACGGCGGATCAGGCCGATGCAGCGCCGGACGCAGCGCCCGATCACCCCCCCGCCGACACTCCCCACATTGTAAGCAACCAGCCAGATATACCAGGCGTCGCGCCACAAGACGGCCGGACGGTCGTGGTGATCGATTCCCGCGTCAGCGACCTGCAGGAAATCCTGAATTCGCTGCCCGCCGAGGCCGAGGCCATCGTCATCGACACCACCACCGCCGGGGTCGAGGCGGTTACCGAACTGCTGGGCAGCAGCCAGGACGTCGCCTCCCTGCACATCATTTCCCACGGCACGCCGGGCGGCTTCGTGCTGGGGGCCGACCAGGTCGATTCCAAGTCGCTGGCGAACGGCAAGGGCGAGGCGATCGCCGCCTGGTCCACCGGCCTGGCGAGCGGCGCCGACGTGATGCTGTATGGCTGCGATGTCGGCCAGGGCTCCGCCGGCCGGGATTTCCTGTCCCGCATGGCCTGGCTGACCGGGGCGGATATCGCCGCCTCCAGCGACGCCACGGGCGCCGCCACGCTGGGCGGCGACTGGGATCTGGAAGTCCAGGTCGGCGCGGTGAACATGATGTCCGCGCTGTCGGGCAACGAGCTGTTCGCCTGGCAGGGCCTGCTGGAAGCGCCGGAAATCACGGGCGCGCCGGAAAAAGTCACGCTGATCGAACCATCCAGCATCAACGCCTCCGAGACGGTGAGCGAATACAGCTTCTCCGGCATCGTCATCGATGATGGCGGGGAGGCTGAGGTCACCGTCATCGTCACGGTTTCCAACGCCGCGGCCGGCACGCTGGAGCACACCGAGGACGGCAGCGGCTCGACGTTGAGCTTCACCGGCACCGGCGCGGACGCGACCGCCTGGCTCGCCAATCTGACGTTCGTCGCCGCCGACAGCGCCACCCTCGACGGCGGCGAGTCGGTCACCACGAACATCGTCATCGAGGCGGAAGGCGGCGGCATCACCGTCGACCATACGCTGGCCGTGACCGTCACCCCGTCGAACGACCCGACCCTGCTGCCCGACGGTTCGATGACCGTGGACGAAGGCGATAGCGAAGCGGTCACCGCCGCGGCGCTGACCATCGACGACCCGGAAGTGAGCAACGGCAACCAATCGGCCGAGCAGGTCATCTATCGCCTGCTGGACTTGCCGACATATGGCTATCTGACCCTGAACGGCGAGCGTGTCGGCGTCGGCTCGATCTTCAGCCACCAGGACGTGCTGGATAATCTCCTCGTCTATCATCACACCGAGACCGGCGCGCAGCAGAACGACGCCGACGGGTTCGAAGTGTCGGTGAATGACGGCGCGACGCCGCAGGCGAGTTCCAACACCGCCACGGTCACCATCAACATCAACCCGATCAACCAGCTTCCGACCGCGTCGGGCAGCGGCACGGTCTATGAAGGCCAGCCGGAGGACGCGCAGAACGCCAATACCGGCAATGGCGGCGTGACCTACACCCCGGTCGGCCTGATGATCGAGGGCGACGATGGCGGCGATCCCGGCGATTCGCTGACGCTGTACATCACCAGCCTGCCGACGGCCGGCGAGTTGTATTACAACGGCACGCTGCTGGATGCCGGGGATGTTGCCGGCGGCTTCATGATCGCCTGGGCCGACCGCAACCTGCTGACCTATCGGCATGACGGCCGCGGCGCGCAGGACAGCACCGATACCGGCCCGTCCACCATCACCTTCACCTACCGCGTGGACGACAGCGAGGATTCCACCGGCGACCAGACCATGACCCTGTCGGTGCTGGAGGTGAATGACGATCCGGAATGGAACGAGTCCAGCACACTGGAAGCCGACATCCCGGATGACGGCAACTACCGCGTCACGCTGGACGAAACCATGCTGGAAGCGATGGACATCGATTCCAGCGACGACGAGATCACCTTCGCCCTCACCGAGCTGGCCGACAAGGGCCAGGTCTGGCTGAACGGCAACGGCCTGGCGCTGGGCGCGACCTTCACCATGGCCGATGTGCGCGACGGCAGGGTCAGCTTCCTGCAGACGACAGGCGCGGGTCCGGGCGAAACCACGGAATTCAAATTCGTCGTGCTGGACAATGCGCTGTCGCTGCGCTGGAACGCCGCGACCGGCGAGGATTACGAGCGGCCGGGCGGCATCTACGATTCCGGCACCGACAACCGCACGGAATTCACCTTTGTCGTCAACCTGCTGGAAACGGCGGGCGGTGGCGAGGCGGGCACGCCGCCGGCGCTGGTCGGGCCAGAATTGCAGCCCTCGACCGAATATCTCGGCGATAATCCGGTCGCCGGCGGCAGCGGCGACACCGTCGTCGATGAGGGCGGCAGCGGCATTCTCACCGGCGCGGGCGGCATGCTGCATTACACCGCCGGCAGCGCCTCCGCCGACCAGATCGTCTATACCGTCACCGGTTTCGCCGGCGACTTCCCCGGCACGCTGGAAAAGAATGTCGGCGGCGACTGGATCACGCTGGGCAAGTACGGCACCTTCACCCAGGCCGACCTGAACGACGGCAATATCCGCTTCAGCCATGATGGCGGCGAGAGCTTCGAGACCAGCTTCACCTACAGCGTGACGGCCGGCGGGCTGCAGACGCCCTCGCTGGAGCCGCTGGCGGCCACCGGCAGCTTCGACATTTTCATCACCCCGGTGAACGACGCGCCGACCGTGGCCGGCTCGACCGAGAATCTGATCGCCGAGGGCGCGACGAAAATCATCACCCGCGACATGGTCGGCATCGGCGACCCCGATGACGAGACCAGCGGCGGCGAGTATGACAGCGAAACCACGCTGGGCGATTCGAACTGGGAAGGCGACACCAACTACGCCATCGACCATGATTCCGGCAATCCGCTGCATTTCATCGTCACCGAGCTGCCGGAGCACGGCGTGCTGCAATGGTTCGACGGCAGCGGCTGGGTGGACATCACCGCCGACGACGTTACCGATGCGCGGCAATTCTCCTATGAACTGCTGACCAATGACGGCGATTCCGGCCTGCGCTACATCCATGACGGTCTGGAGGTGCGGGCCGATTCCTTCCGCGTCAGCGCCGTCGACCGCCATGGCGAGCCCAGCGATGGCGACGCCGCCATCTCCTTCGTCATCACCAATGTAAATGACGGGCCGGAGATCGCGCAGAATCCCGATGCCGAGGACGCGCCGTTCAGCGACCCCGCCGCCCCGAACAATCTGGGCGGGCTGGTTTCCCAGAACAACGCCATCACCGTCAACGAGGGCGAAACCTACCAGATCACCACCGCCGACCTCGCCGCCTACGATCCGGACAGCTCGTCCGCGCAGGTGCAGTACCGCATCACCTCTAACACCGGGCACGGGCAGGTCGCCCTCTCGAACGATGGCGGCAACACCTTCCGCATCCTGGGCGTCGGCGCTTCCTTCAGCCAGGCCGACGTGACCGCCGGCAAGCTGTACTACATCCATGACGGCAGCGAGCCGCCGGCCAGCCCGGACAGCCCGTACGACATGTTCGTCTTCACCCTGGCCGACGGCGACAAGGAGCTGACGAACCGCGAATTCCACATCAACATCGCCGGTCCGGCCAACGATGCGCCGGAATTCTCCGACACGGCCGACGGCCCGATCGAGGTGGGCGAGAACGCGGTTTCCGTCAGCGGCTTCACCATCGCCGATGCGGATTTGGCCGACGGCGTCGGCAGCGGCGAGACCGACTTCGTGCAGGCCATCGTGCGCGTGGTCACCACCGGCGGCGCGCCAATCGACCATGCGACCACGGCGGGCGGGGTCACCATCGGATATGCCGCCGGGCTGACGCCGATCGACGGGCATGACGGCGATGGCGATTATCTGGTGCTGCAAGGCACGCGCGCCGAAATCAACGCCGCGCTGGCCGGCCTGACGGTGCAGTTCGGCGCGAATGCCGACACGACCTACCGGCTCCAGGTGATCCTGGACGACCGCTCGCGCGACGCCAACGGCGATCTCACCAGCGGCGCGAATGGCGGGCCGGTGAACGATCCGGGCGAGGCCGGGGGCGACTCGGTCATCTCCGGCACCGACTATGACTGGGGCAGCGAGAGCGTCGCCGACGCCGACGACCTGCCCCTGCCGCTGAACATGGCGATGGCGCAGGTCACGCTCTACGCCTCGGCCGTGAACGATCCGGGTGCCATCACCGGCGTGCCGGTCGATCAGACTGTGGACGAGGATGTCCGCACCTTCATCGGCGGCGGCTTCGCCTTCACCGACGCGGAATCCACCGCCTTCGACCTGCCGGTGACGGTCACCATCAGCACCGGCGGCAACGGCACGCTGGAAGTCGGCGATCCCGGCGATGTCGAGGTGAGCGGCAATGACAGCGGCACGCTGACGCTGACCGGCACCGTGGGCGACATCGCCGCGCTGCTGAACGATTCGACCGACGGCCTGCATTACACCAGCGCCGGCAACGCCAACCACGACCAGAATGCCGGCGGCGATGGCGATGTCACCATCACCGTCACGCTGACCGAAAGCGACGCGGCGCTGGGCAGCGGCCCCTATGCCGACGGCCTCACCGACAGCTTCACGCTGACCATCGATCCGGTGAACGACCGGCCGGGCGCGACCGCCAGCGGCGGCGCGCTGCCGATCACCAACAGCGGCTTCACCGCCGTCACCGGCCTGTCCGTCAGCGATGCCGACATCAGCGACACCGGCGGCGTGCTGGCCGGCGAGACCGATGTGGTGGAAGTCACGGTCCGGCTGCTGGAGAGCAATGTCGCCCTGGGCTCGGGCGACTATACCGACGGCTCGACCCCGGCGGTGATGAACACCACGGCGGCCGGCCATGGCGCGACGGTCGACGGCACCTATGACGGCGACGGAACGGCGCTGAAAATCCGCGGCACCATCGCCCAGGTGAACGCCTATCTGGGCGGCTTGCAGATCGATCTGGGCTATATGTCCAACTCCGACGCGACCTACGCCATCGAGATCGTCGTCGACGATCGCGTGCGCGACGTGGCGACTGGCGCGCTCGACGGCTCTGGCGACGCCAATGGCGGGCCGGTGAACCAGGATGGCGACGACACGCCGACCGCCATCGTCGATACGCCCGCCACCATCGATCCGTTCACCACGGCCATCCCGGCGGATTTGACGCCCAACACCAACAGCGCCAGCCGCAACCTGTTCCTCTCCACGGTGAACAACCCGGCGGACGTGACCGCGAGCGACGTCACGGTGGACGAAGGCTCCGCCACCATCGTGCTGAGCACGGCGAACAGCAACATCCAGGTCAGCGACCCCGATCATAATGGCGGGGTGATGTCGGTCACCGTCACCGTGGACGAGGGCTTCATCACCGCCGTCGGCGGCACCGGCGGCACGGTGACCGGCGTCGGCGCCAGCAGCCAGGAAATCACCATCGAAGGCACGCAGGCGCAGATTAACAACCGCCTGAACGCCATCACCATCACCCTGCCGGTGTTCGATCACGACACGGAGGGCAGCGGCACCGCCGCCGACTGGAACGGCGAGATATCCGTCACCGTGGTGGTGAACGACCAGGGCAACACCGGCGAGCGGCCGGGCGCACTGGTCGGCCAGGACGACCATCCGGACACCGACGACGCCACCACCGGCTATGGCGATTACGCTTACGCCGACGGTAGCAGCAACGAGCTGACGACCACGCGGATTTTCACCATCACCGTCGATCCGGTGAACGACGCGCCGGTCATCGGCGGCGACGTACCGACCAACACCGATCATCCCGACGGGCCGGGCAGCGACTATCTGGCCGTCACCATCCTGGAAACGCCGGTCGGCGACCGCACGACCACCCAGATCGCGCTGCTGGAGAATCCCACCACCAGCGACATCGATTTCCAGGACGCCACCTTCGAGGGCGGCACGCTGACGATCAGCTTCGAGGACTATCAGGCCGGCGACGTGCTGTCGCTCGACGGCTCGCCCGTCGGCGTCGAGTCCGTGACGGGCGGCGAAGCGGCGGATCTGGTGATTACCCTGTCTGCATTGGCCGACGAGACCGCCCTGCCGGCCATCCTCGCCGCCATCCGCTATCACAGCACCTCGGCCACGCCGGGCGGCGCTGGAGCGGACGCGCTGACCCGCGATTTCAGCATCGTGCTGAACGACGGCAACAACGATAATGGCGTCACCAATGCCGGCGGTCCCGCCGCGCTGGATTCCAACATCCTCACCGGCACCATCGTCATCGATCTGCCGCCGGAAGCGGTGAACGACACCAATAGCCTGGGCAAGAACGACGACGATGTCGACGGCACGGTGCTGCCGAACGACAGCGACCCCAACGGCGATGACGGCATCTCCGTCACCGCCATCGCCTTCGAGAACGATCCCGACAATATCGGCACCGACCAGACGCCCGGCACCATCGGCAACCCGCTGGCCGGCGATTACGGCACGCTGACGCTGAATGCCGACGGCACCTACACCTACGATCTCGACAATGCGCTGCCGGTGGTCGAGACGCTGCGGCCGGGCGAGACGCTGGTGGAAGTGTTTACCTACGAGATCACCGACCCGTCGGGCCAGACCGACACCGCCACGCTGACCATCACCATCAACGGCGACAGCGCCCCGCCGGTCGCCACCGACAACACCGCCGCCGTGGCCGAGGACGTGACGCTGACCGACAGCGGCAACGTCATCACCGACGATGACGGCAACGATGTCGATTACGACCCCGAGGAGAGCGACGTCACCGTCGCCGAAATCGAGGGCGACAGCGACAATGTCGGCGAGGCGGTCGAGGGCACCTATGGCAGCGTCGTCATTCAGGCCAATGGCAGCTACACCTACACGCTGAACAACGCCGCCGCGAACGTCCAGGCGCTGGCCGAGGGCGAGACCGTCACCGACGTCTTCGAATACACGCTGACCGACGAGGATGGCGACACCGCCACGGCGACGCTGACCGTCACCATCACCGGCCAGAACGACGCGCCCACCGCGCTGAACAACGCGCACGAGATCGATAAGGGCGAGACCGACCCGATCACCGGCAATGTCATCGGCGACGATGACGGCGACGGCGAGGATAGCGACCCCGACAATGACGCGGTGCTGAGCATCGCCGAAGTCGATGGCGTGCCCGGCGATGTCGGCCAGGTGCTGACCGGCACCTACGGCACCATCACGATCAATTCGAACGGCAGCTACAGCTACACGCTGGACAATGCCAACGCCGACGTCATCGCCCTGCGCCCCGGCCAGACGCTGACCGAGAGCTTCGACTACACGCTGACCGACGAGCATGACGCGACCGACACCGCCACGCTGACCATCACCATCAACGGCGTGAACACCGGGCCCTTCGCCACCGACAACAGCAACGCCATCACCGAGGACGATGCCGATCCGGTCACCGGCAATGTGATGACGGAGGATGACGGCGACGGCGTCGACAGCGACCCCGAAGGCACCGACATCGAGGTGACCGCCATCGACGGCGAATCCAGCGATGTCGGCCAGGCGGTCGAGGGCACCTATGGCAGCGTGACCATCAACAGCGACGGCAGCTACAGCTATGCGCTGAACAACGCCAGCGCGGTGGTTCAGGCGCTGACCGAAGGGCAGATCGTCACCGACAGCTTCGACTACACCATCACCGACGAGGATGGCGGCACCGCGACCGCGACGCTGACCATCACCATCACCGGCGTGAACGACACGCCGGTCGCGCAGAACAACGACAACAGCGTGGTGAAGGGCGCGACCGACCCGATTACCGGCAATGTCATCGACGATGATAACGGCGACGGCGTCGACGCCGATCCCGACGCCGGCACGGACCTCACCGTCTCTGCCATCGACGGCGAGGCAGGCGATGTCGGCCAGATGTTGACCGGCACCTACGGCACCATCACGATCAATTCGAACGGCAGCTACAGCTACACGCTGGACAATGATAACGAGGATGTCGTCGCGCTGCGGCCGGGCGATCCGGCGCTGACCGAGAACTTCACCTATACCATCGTCGACGATTACGGCCAGACCGACACCGCCACGCTGACGATCACCATCAATGGCGAGAATACCGGCCCGACCGCGACCGATAACGAGAACGAGATCGACGAGGACGCCACCGTCCCGGCGACCGGCAACGTGCTGACCGACAATGACGGCGACGGCGTCGATACCGACCCCGAGGGCACCGACCTGATCGTCGCCGAGGTGAATGGCGAGGCCGCCGACGTCGGCGTGGAAGTGGCCGGCACCTACGGCGCCATCACGATCAACGAGGATGGCAGCTACAGCTACGTCATCGATAACGACAATGCCGACGTGCAGGCGCTGGAGGAAGGCGAGACCGTCACCGACAGCTTCACCTACACCATGCAGGACGAGGATGGCGGCACCGATACGGCGACGCTGACCATCACCATCAACGGCGTGAACACCGGGCCCTTCGCCACCGACAACAGCAACGCCATCACCGAGGACGATGCCGATCCGGTCACCGGCAATGTGATGACGGAGGATGACGGCGACGGCGTCGACAGCGACGTGGAGGGCAGCGACCTTGACGTGTCCGCCGTGAATGGCGAGACGACGAATGTCGGCGCGGCCGTGTCCGGCACCTATGGCAGCGTCACCATCAATGCCGACGGCACCTACAGCTATGCGCTGGACAATGACAGCGCCGCCGTCCAGGCGCTGGAGGAAGGCGAGACCGTCACCGATGTCTTCACCTACACCATCGTCGACGACCAAGGCGCCACCGACACCGCAACGCTGACCGTCACCATCACCGGCCGCAACGACGCGCCGGTGGCGACCGACAATGAAAACGACATCCAGGAAGACGCGACCGATCCCGTCACCGGCAATGTCATCAGCGACAATGACGGCGACGGCATCGACAGCGACCCCGAGGACAGCCCGCTGACCGTCATCGAGATCGATGGCGAATCCGGCGATGTCGGCGAGGAGGTCGTCGGCAACTACGGCACCATCACGATCAACGAGGATGGCAGCTACAGCTACGTCATCGATAACGACAATGCCGACGTGCAGGCGCTGGAGGAAGGCGAGACCGTCACCGACAGCTTCACCTACACCATCGAGGATGAGGATGGGGCGACCGACACCGCCACGCTGACCATCACCATCACCGGCGTGAACGATGCCCCGGCGGCGGTCGACGATGCCGGCGACACCCGACGCCTGGTGAAGGAGACCGAGACCGGCAACGTGCTGGATAACGACACCGACATCGACAATGGCGCCACCGCCACCGTCGACGCGGTGGATGGCGAGGCCGGCAATGTCGGCAGCGTGGTCACCGGCACCTATGGCGAACTGACGCTGAACAGCGACGGCAGCTACAGCTACGCGCTGGACAGCGACCATCCCGATGTCGTCGCCCTGTTCGGCACCACCGACAGCCTGACCGACAGCTTCGAATACACGATGAGCGACGGCGAGGGCGGCACCGCCTCCGCCACGCTGACCATCACCATCACC